>JBIOFT010000052.1:0-22198 GCA_044447375.1 Terriglobales bacterium
AGCAGATCCCACCCACCATTAATCTCGAGCACCCCGACCCGGAGTGCGATCTCGACTACGTGCCCGATGTCGGGCGCAAGCTTGGCATCGAGCACGCGCTGTGCAACTGCATCGCCTTCGGGTCGAAGAACTCGGCGCTGCTGCTGCGAAAGCTCGCCTAGCATCAATCTGCGACGCACCCCTGGCCCAGACCATCTAAAATAGTCTTAAGTCACCCGATGGCCCCTGCTACCCACGAAGAAGAAGTCCTGGGAAAGGCGTACGACAGCCGCTTGATGCACCGGCTGCTGACCTACCTGCGTCCCTACCAATGGCAGGTGGCGCTGGCGCTGGCCGCCATCATGCTGAAGTCGGGCGCGGACATCGTGGGGCCGTACCTCACCAAGGTTGCGGTCGACAAATACCTGGCGCCCAGCGCCGGTACGCGCTCGGTGCTGGACCGCTGGTTGAGCCCGCAGGCCTGGACCGGTATCGGGCAGATCGCCGGTTTGTACTTTTTCCTGCTGGTCTTCAGCTTCGTCCTGGAATACGCGCAGACCTACCTGATGCAGTGGACGGGGCAGAAGGTGATGTTCGACCTGCGCAGCCAGATCTTCCGCCACCTGCAGCGCATGCACGTGGGTTTCTACGACAAGAATCCGGTCGGGCGGCTGGTGACGCGCGTTACCACCGACGTGGACGCGCTCAACGAGATGTTCACCGCCGGCGTGGTCGCGATCTTCGAAGACGTCTTCGTGCTGGTCGGGATCGTGGCCATCATGCTGCGGATCAAGTGGTGGCTGGCGCTGATCACCTTCGCGGTGCTGCCGCTGATATTCGTGGCGACTTCCATCTTCCGTAAGTACGTGCGCGATTCCTACCGGCGGATCCGCGTGGCCATCGCGCGCATCAACGCGTACCTGCAGGAGCACGTGAGCGGGATTGTCGTCCTGCAACTGTTTAACCGCGAGAAGAAAGCGTTCGATCGCTTCAGCAAGATTAACGCCAGCCACATGGAGGCCTACAAGGACGCCATCATCGCCTACGCCATCTACTACCCGGTGGTGGAGCTCCTGTCTTCGATTGCCATCGCTTGCGTGATCTGGTTTGGCGGGAGCGCGCTCTTGCGCGCGGCCCTGATTCACCCGGTTGCAAGGAATGCCGTCACGGTGGGAATCCTGGTCGCCTTTATCCAGTATTCCCAGCGCTTCTTCCGCCCCATCCAGGACCTGAGCGAGAAGTACAACATCCTGCAATCGGCGATGGCCTCCAGCGAACGCGTCTTCAAGCTGCTGGATACGCCGGCGGAGATTGCCGAGCCGGTCTCGCCCAAAAAGAGTGAAGGCCCGGGGCGGATCGAGTTCGACCACGTCTGGTTCGCCTACCGCAATGTGCCTGCGGGGGGGGACGGGCAGCCAACTGACGGACAGCCGAAGACGCAAACTGCCACGCCCGACTGGGTGCTCAAGGACGTTTCCTTCACCATTGACCCGGGGGAAACGGTAGCGATCGTCGGGCATACCGGCGCTGGCAAGAGCACCATGATCTCCCTGCTCTTGCGCTTCTACGACGTGCAGCAAGGCGCCATCCGCATTGATGGCGTGGACATCCGCGAGATGTCGCTCGCCGACTTGCGGCGCCGCTTCGGCGTGGTCTTGCAAGATCCCTTCCTGTTCAGCGGCACGGTGGGCGACAACATCCGCCTGGGCACGGGGTGGATCGAGGACCAGGCCGTGGAGCAGGCGGCCCGCGACGTCAACCTCGCGGATTTCATCGCTTCGCTGCCCCAGGGCTTCCAGGAGCCGGTGCGGGAGCGCGGCAGCACGCTTTCCACCGGACAGAAGCAGTTGATCTCGTTCGCCCGCGCCCTGGCGCACGATCCGAAGATCCTGGTGCTCGACGAGGCCACTTCCAGCGTGGACACCGAGACCGAGTTCAAAGTGCGCGACGCCCTCACCCGCATGGTCGAAGGGCGCTCGTCGCTGATCGTGGCCCACCGCCTCTCCACCATCCAGCGCGCCGACAAGATCCTGGTCATGCACAAAGGCCGCCTGCGCGAGATGGGCACCCACCAGCAGTTGCTCGGGCAGCGCGGGATATACTGGAAGCTGTACCAGCTCCAGTACAAGGACCAGGAAGTGGCGGTCAGCGCCGACGACTAGGCTTCTTTCGGGAGGGCACGGCTTCAGCCGTGCCGCACGCGCGTTCATAGTTGAATTGTCATCCCGAGCAACGCGAGGGAGCGTTGCGACCGAGCGCGAGTCGAGGGATCTCGGTTTTATGCCGTTAGAACCAAGATCCCTCGTGGCTAAGGCCACTCGCGATGACAAGGGTTAGGAGTCACGTGCAGGGTTAGCTGTGTCCTCCCAGAAGGCGGCTGTCATAAGAATCCATGCGACTTCTGATCTCCGCCGGGGAAGCCTCGGGCGAAATGTACGGCGCGCAGCTCATCGAGGCGCTGCGTCAGCGCGCGCCCGACCTTGAGTGCTTCGGGGTGGGCGGCGAGCGCATGCAGGCCGCCGGTTGCGATCTGGTGGTGCAGTCGAAGGAGCTGGCGGTGGTCGGCATCACCGAGATCCTGCCGCGCCTGCCCAAGATCTACGGCGAGTTCCGCAAGCTGGTGCGGGCAATAGACGATCGCAAGCCGCAGGCTGCCGTCCTGATCGACTCGCCCGCGTTTCACTTCAAGGTTGCGCGCCAACTGCACCAGCGCGGCATCCCCGTTATCTACTACGTTGCCCCGCAGCTTTGGGCGTGGCGCTCGGGCCGCGTGCGCCTGGTGCGGCGCTATTTCAAGAAGGCGCTGGTGATCTTTCCCTTCGAGGAGCAGTGGTACCGCGAGCGCGGCGTGGACGCCGAGTTCGTAGGGCATCCGCTGGCGGACTCGGAACGGCCGACACTCTCCCGCATTGAATTCGCAAGTCATTATGACCTGAACCCGGCACGAGATTGGATCGCGCTCTTGCCCGGCAGTCGGCGCAAGGAAGTGCGGATGAACCTCGGGACCATGGTCAGAGGCGCCCTTTCATTGCAAGCTCCAGAGGCCTTGCAACGCGCATTTCAATCTGCACAGCACAAGGGTGCGGATTCACTCGATCAAGTGGAAACAGCCATGGCGATCGAGGAGGCAACGGGTCTCGAGATACCCACCCAACAAGCAGAGAGACTTTGGCAGTCAACCCAAGCTGCCAACGATTACGAGTTTTTCTTGCCTGTAGCTTCCACCCTCGATTTCGACTGGATGCGCAAAGTTTTGGGACCAACACTGCTCCCGATAAAGCTCGTCCGCGACTCGTCCGCTGCTCTACTTCACGCCCGCGCCGCCGTGGTCGCCAGTGGCACCGCCACGGTCGAAGCGGCGATGATGGGCACGCCCATGGTGGTGGTCTATCGCGTCTCGCCGCTCACCTGGACGCTCGGCCGCCCGCTGGTGCACCTGAAGAATTTCGCCATGGTCAACCTGATTGCCGGCGAGCCGGTGGTTCCCGAACTGATCCAGGCGGACTTCACCCCCGAGAACGTGGCGGCGAAGCTGCGGGAAATTCTGCCCGACGGCCCTGTCCGTGAGAAAATGGAGCGTGATTTGGCCCAGGTCCGGGCGCGGCTGAGATCGGTTGATGATCCCCGCTCCGCCGCCGAACGGGCTGCCGACGCGGTTCTGCGGACATTAGCGTAGCGAACTGCCGGCACTGCACTGTTATTGGTGCAAGCGCATCTTTCCGGCTCGAATTATCATCTTATTTTTCAGCCGGTTCTAGGGGAGTACGTATTTTTATGGGTTTGGCTCGACCGCTCCTGCGACGCGCCGCCGTCCTTGCCGGCGCGCTGCTCTTGCTCGCCACCAGTTCGTTCGCGGCGGAGAAGCAACGCATCCGCGTGGACGACTATGACATCACCGCCGAACTCCTGCCCAGGGCGCACAAGCTGACGGCGCGCGCCCAGGTAAGGTTCACGGCGCTGGACGACATCAGCGTCGCCACCTTCGAGCTACACAACGCGCTGCGCGTCACCAAGGTCGAGGACGCCGACGGCCATCCGCTCATCGCCGAGCGCGTCACCCAGGATTCCACGGTGCGCGTGCCCCTTTCCACCGGCGTCGCCAAGGGCGCGACTGCGACGCTGATTTTCTCCTACGAAGGCGTGCTGCAGTCCTCCGACGACAGCCCCGTCGAGGGGCTGAAGCTGGCCTACGTCGGCGACCCGGAATCATATCTGCTCTATGCCGGGCGCTGGTTCCCGATGGTCGGATACGGGACCAACCGCTTCACTGCGGCCATGCATATAACCGTGCCCTCGTCGCTGATGCTGGTGGGCAGCGGAAAACAGACCACCAGCCTGGCCACGGTCCAGGCCACTGAGCCGCCCGAGGAGCAAACCGTTATCCGCAACGGCAAGCGCGTAAAGGTGGAGAAGCCGCGGCCACCCAAGAGCGCGCAGGCGGCCGGCAAGATCACTTACACCTTCACCTGGGACAAGCCCAGCTTCCCCGGGACCATCCTCGCCGGGCAGTTCTATGTGACCGACACCAACCGCGGCGGGATCAACGTCCAAACCTACATGCTCCCGAACAAGCGGCCGCTGGCAGAGAGTTACGGGGAGACCGCCGCCAAAGAGTTTGAGTACTTCACCTCGCTGTACGGACGGGGACCTTCTACCACGCTGAAGGTGGTCGAACTGCCGGATGACACCGTGCCCTCGGCCTGGGCGCCGGAGCTGGCGGTGGTGGCGGCGCGCGCCATCAATGAAAAAGTCAATTACCGGCTGCTGGCCAACACCATCGCGCACCAGTGGTGGGGAGCGCTGGTCAGCCCCGCCAACCGCGAGAGCTTCTGGCTGAGCGATGGCTTCGCCCGCTACTCCGAGGCGCGCTACGTGGAGCAGGCGGCCGGCGAGTCCGGCTTTGAGGAAGTCACCCGAGACATGTCGGTGGGCGCGCTCGCCTACGACACCGTGCCGCTGGGCAGCAGCGGCAAGCTCGACATCTTCTCCCCCGAATTCCAATCCCTGGCCACCAACAAGGGAGGGATGATCCTGCACATGCTGCGCTGGGTGATCGGCGACGCCGCCTTCGACCAGACCATGCGCGCCTTCGCTACCCAGTTCGCGTGGAAGCCGGCCAACTCCGATGACTTCCGCCAGGTCGCCGAAGCGCAGTCCGGCCAGCGCCTGACCGGATTCTTCACCCAGTGGCTGGATTCGACCGGCGCTCCCGATTTCAAGAACAAGTACACGGTGTACCGGCTGGGCAACAACAAGGGGTTTCGCATCGCCGGGGAGATTCAGCAGGACCTCGACCTGTTCCGCATGCCGATCGACGTGAAGGTCGATACCGACGGCAAGACCGAATTCAAACGCATCGAGGTGGTGGGGACCGATTCGCCGTACGTGATCGAGACCTTCGGGCGCCCGCGGCGGATCGTGCTCGATCCCGACAATCACGTGCTCAAGAACTCGGCGGACCTGAAAACGCGGGCCTCCATCCTGCGCGGGCAGCAACTGGTGCAGCAGGGCGATTACTCCGAGGCGCTGAAGGAGTTCAACAAGGCCCTCGACGAGAACCACAACAGCTCGCTGGCGGCGTACCGCATCGCCGAAGTCTTCTTTCTGCAGCACAATTACCAGGCAGCCGCCGATTACTATCGGCGCGCCATGAACGGCGACGGCGAGCCCAAGTGGACCGAGGTGTGGAGCTACTTGCAGTTGGGGAAGATCTTCGACATCACCGACCAGCGCGACCGCGCCGTCAACATGTACCGCCAGGCATTGCAAACGCACGACGACACCCAAGGCGCCCTGGAAGAAGCCCGCAAGTATCTGCAAACGCCCTACAAGCGCGAGGTGGCGAAGGACAGCAGCGGAATGTAGGCGTAGCAGGTTTCACGTTTCAAGTTTCACGTCTGAACCGGAGACCGCTCAGCCCCGCGGCCTTTTCTTTCTCCACGCCTTTCGCCATCACTAGCACGTGAAAGGTCTCGCCCATTCCCGCCGGCGTGACCAGGTGCTTGAGTTGTAGCGCGCGCTTGGCGCGCTCCTGGGGAAGGCGGGCGTCCTCGAAAGCGTCGGAGAACTGGGTCTCCTCGCCGATGCCCATCAGGAACTGCGCCTGCGTGACCAAACTCAGGCATTCAAGGCCGGCCTGCTCGCCCGAGGCCCGTAGTGCAGTGAAGTTGACGTGCGCGGTGATGTCCTGCTCGCCGGGAGCCTCATAGGGATTGTCGCTTGCGGAGTGCTGGCGGTAGCACATGATCGTGCCCCGGTAGCGTCCGGCCAGCAGCTCCTCGCGCGTGTAGCCGTAATCGATGATCACCACGAAACCGCGCGGCACGGCGGCGGCGATGCGCGGCATCCATCGCTCGGCCTCGAGCCCCGCTTCCACACGCTCGCCTTCTTCAGGGTGAATCGAGTAGCGATCAATGTATTCCATCTCGGCAGCCGATGCCGAGACGAAGCTCTCGACGAATCTGCCAGCTTCCCAGCCGACCCGCATCACACCATGATTGCTCAGCACCTCGACCGGCAGTGCGTCGAAGAACTCGTTGGCGAAGACGATCACATTCTCTGTAGAGACGTAGCTTGCTACGTCCCCAGCGATAGAAGCCCTTCCCACCGCGACGTATTCGCCCAGCGTAGTCGTCATCTTTTCCCGCAACGCGGCGGACGTCTCCACCAGCGTGTAGTGGAGCGCACGGAAGAAGTCCGGAAATTTCTGCCGCGACCAGTCGAGCACATCGCGCGCGAACAGGCCGCGCCCCGGCCCCAGTTCCACGATCTTGATCGGTTCGGGCGAGCCCAGCGCTCGCCACATCTCCTCGAATTGGCGGGCCATGAGACGTCCGAAAACGGCGTGCACGTCGCTCGAGGTGTAGAAATCGCCGGCTTTGCCGAACTGCTCTTTTCTCTGCGCGTAGTAGCCCAGGCCTGGCTCGTACAGGCACAGCTCCATGTAGCAAGAGAACGGGATGGGCCCGCGCTGGCTGATCTCCTGCTCGATGCGCTCGCGCAGGGTCATGTCCGCTCTTTCAGGTCCTGTGGCGTGCGGGTGAACATTTCGATGAAGTAGTCGTGCAGGCAATCGTAGAGCTGGCGCTGGAAAGTCCATTCGAACTGGGAATGGTCGAGGTCGCGCGGGTGCAGCTCGAAGTAGTAGGTGTGGACCTTCAGGCCCGGGTCTTTGAAATTGATGATGACCTCGACGCCGTCGCCCTTCGCGCGCGCGTCAAAGGCCAAGAGCGGATGTTCATAGAGGCGGAGTTGCTCGAGGACGCGTTCGAGGCGGGCGTTTTCCACCGGATGATTTAACCACAGGCGAGGAAGCAGGAGGCAGGAAGCAGGAAGCAGGAAGCAGGGCTAGCAACCGATTCCCTGCTTCCTGCCCGCTGCCTCCTGCTGCCTGCCTTATTCGTAGCGCAGCGACTCAATCGGATCCAGCCGCGCGGCGCGGATGGCGGGCAGCATGCCGCTGATGATTCCCACCAGGCTGAGGATGATGGTGGCCACGATCAAACTGCTCAACTTGATGCCCAGGTGGATATCGCCGGCGCCACCGCTGTTCTCGCCGAAGGCGCTCATCAGGGTGATCGAGCCCACGGTCCACGCGATCAGGTAGGCGATCGCGATCCCGGCCAGTCCGCCGGCGAAGGTGATGGCCAGCGCTTCGGCGAGGAACTGGAAGAGGATCTGGCGCTTCTGCGCGCCCAGGGCTTTCTCCACGCCAATCTCGCGGGTGCGCTGCTGCACCGAGACCAGCATGATGTTCATCAGGCCGATGCCGCCGATGCCCAGCGTCAGCGCGCCGATGAAGGCCAGCAGCACCTTCAGCGCGGTGGTCACCACCTTGAACTCGTCGAAGTCTTCCTTGATGTCGGCGATATACACAGCGCGGCGGTCATCAGGGCGGAAGTTGTGGTGCCCGGCTATGACCGCGCGGACGACGCGCGCGAGTTGGCGGTGGTCCTCACCCTCGTAGTCCATGGCGATGCCGCTGATGTACTGCGTGTCGTAAAGATCGCCCATGGTGCTGAACGGGATGATGACATCCTTGTTATCGTTGTCGTCGCCACCACCCTGTACCTTGTGCTGGTAAACGCCCACCACCTGAAACGTCATCCCGTTGATGCGGATGTTTTGTCCCAGGGCTTGCTCCCCGGAGAAGAGCCTCTGCTTGGCTTCATCACCGATCACCGCTACCCGCGCCCGCGTGGCCTCGTCGCGTTCGCTGAGCCCGCGCCCCATTGCCACGTCAAAGCGGCGGATGCGCTCGAACACGGGGTAAACACCGGTGAGAAACAGGTTGGTAAAAGTGCGGATGTCGTGCTGAATCGTGGCGCCGCTCTGCTGGGAATTGTTACCGTTGCTCCCCTTGTCGAACATCGGGGTGACGCCCTTGATCATCGGCACTTCGTTGCGGATGTAGTCCACGTCGGCGAGTTTCAGGCGGACTTGGGTGCCGGCCTTGGCCCCGCCTGCCTGCAAGGAAGTGCGCCCGGGGAAGACCATGATCATGTCGGTGCCCCAGGAACTGAAGATCACTGTGATCGCGCGCTCGAATCCCGAGCCGAAGGCCAGGAGGATCACCACCGTGGCGATACCCCAAGCCATGCCCAACATGGTGAGCGCGGTGCGGCGGCGGTTGTGCTGCATGGCGCCGTAAGCTTCTCTCAACAGGTCAGTGGTCATGACTCACTCCTGGCGCAACGCTTCCACCGGCTCCAGCATGGCCGCTTTGCGCGCCGGGTAGAGGCCGGCAGCGATCCCCGCCAGCGCCAGCGACAGCACCGCTCCGATGGCCGATACCGGCACGACTCGCGGCGTATCGAAGCCCGGCGGCATTTGCACTCCTGAAAGCAGTTTGATGATGAGCATGGCGCCACCGACCCCGGCCGCGCCGCTCAGCAGGGTTAGAAATGCGCCTTCGAGGAAAAACTGGAACAGGATGTTGCGGTTGGTTGCGCCCAGGGCTTTGCGCAGTCCGATCTCGCGCGTGCGTTCCGACACTGCTACCAGCATGATGTTGATGATGCCGATCGCCCCCAGCGCCAGCGTCACCAGGCCCACGCCGCCCAGGAACCAGTCCATGGCGGTGAAGATTTTGCCCATGGTCTTCTGGTTCTTCACCGTGTCCCACTCTTCCCAAATGTCGTTGCCCTTGGGATCGAAGCCGCCGTGGTTGCGGGCGACGATCCTGTGCATCTCGGCCTTGGCCTCTTCGTTCTCCTCGAAGCTGCGTGGCTGGTAGTTGATGAAGGAAATGGCATTGCCGTCTTTGGAGTTCTCGCCCTTCAGCGGGAAGAGCTCGCGCATGGTGTTGAACGGGACAAAGATGCGGATGTTGGTGGCGTTCTGCTCCTCGCGGCCGATCATGTCGAGCACGCCGATCACCTCGAAGCGCACGCCGTTCAGCAGGATGCTGTTGCCCACCGCGGGCCTGCCGGGAAAGATGTTCTTGGTCATTTCCCGGCCCAGCACGCAGACGCGGCGGCGTTCGGCGTTGTCGTGGTCGTTGATCCACCGCCCCGCCTGCAGAGGGATCGTCCGTACCTGGTTGTAGATGGGCGGCACGCCCGAAACCTGGCCGTTGGTGCTGGTGTAGTCGCTGACGGCGCGGATGTCGTCGCGCGCGATCAGCGGAGAAATGTTCAGCGCCAGCTTGGCTTCCTTCTTGATGTCGAGGTAGTCATCATAGGTCAGGTTGAACCACTTCATGGAGGTGAAGCTGCCCTCGACCGCTGGGGCGCGCCCGCCGAAGAAGAAAATGATGTTCTTGCCGAAGCTCTCCAGTTCCTTGCGGTTGCCGCTGCGGAAGCCTTCACCCACGCCGATCAGCAGCAGCAGCGACCCCACTCCCCAGGCAATCCCGAACATGGTGAGGAAGGAGCGCAGCTTGTGCGCCCAAAGGGTGCGCAGGGTCTGGGCGAAGATATCCAGCAGCATGCGCATGACCATACCTCAAGCTACGCAGCCGAGGGCGGGAAAGTTCGGTTTTCGGCGTCACACCCCGACCGCCAGAGAGTTGGACTGGCCAGAGGGGAAAGGGTTATCGGGATTTTTGGCAGTGCGGCCGTTTCCGAGCAGGCTTCATTCGGGGTTAACGTGGACTGGTTCTCCGATGGAATGTCTTTTTTAGTGCCGTCTTGTCCGCCGCCGGCCCGCGGAGAGGGTATGCTGTACTTCGTCATGGATTCTTCTCCGCAGTTCTCGCGCCTTTCGCTCGTTAGCCAATTCGATTCCTTTCATTCCGAGTCTGAAGACTTTCAGCGTGACGTTCACCTGCTGATCCTTGGAACGCTTCATGCTGCTAAAACTTACCTTTCCAGTGAACTTGCGGCGGGTGGGGCCAAAATCGAGAGCGCCCTGGAGGAAGCGACAGGGGGGTATCACGAACATTTGGCCGACCAGCACGCCGAACTTCACATGTATTACTCCGATCAGTGAGCGATTCGTGCGAAATATGGCAGTCGTCGCACTTGCATCGCGCCTCACCCACGCCCTACGCCAGATGGCAAGATCTGCAGAGACTTTCAGTCCTCGAAAGAACGGGCGGTATGGCGGGAGTGGTAAAAGCGAGTTTCAGCGCCTCTGGGCAGAATACTCCGAGAGGTTCGGCATGGATTTTGATGCTAACGCCGGGCTCATTGCCTTTGTCGAACCTATGACAGCGGCCCGCAACCAAATCGTTCATGAGGGTGGGCAGGCCAACCCATTCAAGTCACTAGATGCTTTAGATCTGGATGCCGATTTCGACGATATGCTCGACCTTTCCTTCTCAAAGAAATATTCGCAGTTCGTACAGGGTGAGAGCTTCGGTGCGGAGGTGAGTATCAGCGAAGAGCAACTGGAGGCTATGATCAAAAGCTCCGTTCAGCTTGTTAAATGGTGCGCGCACGAGCTGCGTATGCAGGAGCTGGCATCAGCCATAAAAGACGATGACGCCAATCCCGGCAGAATTAAGTCGGGACAACATAACGAGGAGTGGGAGTAATGGCTATGCCTGCATCAAGTGGGCGATGTGCTGCACGGACGCTGGTTGAGTAAGCCGGCGACTCTTCCATAGCCAGTTGTCTCCGGATAGCCCGTGATTCGGGCTGAATCGGGTCACTTCGCAATTTTAAAAATTTGCAACAGAGATCCGGGCTTTTCGGCGAGTCGGATCTTTGGGCCGGTCGGCGGGGTAACCCCCACCTTATCCTTTATCGGTCGGCTCCCTCTTTGAAGGAGGAAAAACAGGCGGCGCCTTAATCCGGTTCGGCTGTTCTTCCTGCTCTCGTCTAATCTTCTCCCGGAGGCGTTCGGCTTTTTCTCGGGCCTTCCTTTGCACGTCGTCCATCGAATGCTCTCCTAGCTACTTCTCTCATTGTACCTTGCGGCGCAGCCATAAAATTTCTGAAGACCTCTCCCGCCCCGCTGTTAGCTGGCTTCGGGATACTCAAACACCCCGCGCCCGGCTTTACGCCCCAGGCGGCCGGCCTTGACGTACTGCACCAAGAGCGGCGACGGACGATACTTCTCGCCCAGCGTCTTGTGCAGGTATTTCAGCACGTGCAGGCGGGTATCGAGTCCAACCAGGTCCACCATCTCGAACGGTCCCATGGGGTGGTTGAGGCCCAGCTTGATGGCTTTGTCGATGTCGGCGGCGCTGGCGATGCCTTCCTGCAGCATGTAGAAAGCTTCGTTGCCGATCATGGCGTTGATGCGGCTGGTGATGAAGCCCGGAGATTCCTTGATCACCACCACTTCCTTGCCCATGCGCCGGCCGGCGTCGGCGCAGGCATCCACCGTGGGCTGGTCGGTCTCCAGGCCGCGCACGATCTCCAGCAGCTTCATTTTGTGCACGGGATTGAAGAAATGCATGCCAATGCAGCGTGGCGCGCGGTAGGTGACGGAAGAGACCTCGGTAATCGAAAGCGACGAAGTGTTGGACGCCAGGATGGTCTGCGGGGCGCAGATCTTGTCCAGCAGGGTGAAGATCTCGATCTTGGATTCCAGTTCCTCGGGGACAGCCTCGATCACCAGCTCGGCGGCGCGCGCGGCCTCGTCGATCGAACTGGCGAACTCGATGCGCGAGAAAGCGTCGTCGGCTTGCCGCTGCGAGACCTTGCCCAGTTCCACGCCTTTGTCGAGGTTGCCGCGGATCTCGCTCTCCGCCCGCCGCAGGCTGGCCGGCAGGATGTCCTCGAGGATGGTGCGGAAGCCGCCCAGGGCGGCGGCGTGCGCAATGCCGCGCCCCATGATCCCGGCCCCGATCACGGCGATGGTTTGCACGCCGGCCATGGGCTACGCGTGCTTGGGGTGCTCGATGCTTTCCAGCACCTTGGTGAAATTGGGATCGGACTTGCGCATGTACTCCCCCAGTAGCTTCTTCTCCTCGTCGCTCAGGGTGGGAAGGCTGGTGGTGATGCGGCGCAGGGTGGCGGCTATGTCGTCCACGTAGTTCATCATGCGAATGATCTCGCCGGTAGCGGGCATGAGGGCGTTCTCCTGTGTCCCCGGGCAACAGTGGGGAACGGCTATTGTCGTCTGTGAATGGAATTCTTGTCCACTGTCCTCAGCTTCCCAGCCGAAGCATGGCCGCGCGCAGCCGGGAATGCGATTGCAGCAGGCGCACGTAGCGGGTCTCGTCCGCCCCGCCCTTGGCGCGGATGATGGCGGCCAGCTTGCCTTTTTCGTCCGCCGACCAGCGCGGAAAATCCGGCACTAGGGCTAGTACTACCGCGAAATCCTCCACGGCAGCACGCTCCGGCTGCGACAACCGGCTTGCGTTGACGCCCAAAGCACGAGCGAACCGACCGGTCGCGACCCGGCGCATCTTCTCGAGATCGCCGGCGAACTCCTCCGCCATGTAGCGGTTCACGCGGAAACCGAGGTTGCGCACGCGGAAGCGGTCCCACGCCCCGATTTCAGCCCCGGGCAGCTCGTAAAAGACGTGCCCGGCGGCGAGCTTGCGCAGCGTCGCCGCGGGCGTGCGGTAGCCGGGGCGGGCGGCGATCTTCTGCTCTTCGCGCGCGAGCAGCCGGCGTACCTCGGGCCGTCCCGGACGGAATCCCAGCTTGCGATAGAACCATAATGCGCCCGAGGCGATGGCCTCTTCATTCTGGTCGCCCAACTGATAGGGATACACGGAAATGCAGCGCGTGCCATGGAGTTGGCTCAGCAACCGCAGCGCTTGCGCGTAATGCCATGCCGATTCGCCGTCGCGATAGGCGTAGAACGTGTTGAAGCCCACCTCCATCCACTCGAACAGCGAAATGCCCTCGATGTAGTTGATGGGCACGCCGTTCTTCAGCGTGAAACCCGCGAGATAGGCACGCAGCGGGAGCCGCCGCCCGCGAGGCAGACCCCACAGAAAGATCTGCGTTCCGCGCCCAGGGCGGGCTTCCACCACGCTCGCCGGGTCGCCGAGGGTGGTGCCATAAAGCTCGCGGTAGCGGACCACCATGATGTCGCGGATGAGGTCCATCACCGCCTCGCCCTCGCGCCGCGAGAGCCTCCGGACCGGCAGCGGCGAAGCCATTTCTTTGGCCAGCGAGACCTCGCTGCGCCGGATCAGCGGGGCGTTGTGATAGAAAACCGAGCGGACCGGCCGCCAGTTGCGGGTGCGGCTGGCGCGCAGATTCCCGATTTCCCATTTGGTCGTCAAGCCGAGCGAGTTGTAGAGTTCGGTCTTCTCGCGTCCGGAGATGGGCAATCGCTCGAACCGCTCCAGCAGCCACAGCAACGCCCCGCGGCGGCCGGAGGCGGACTGCAGCCACTCGCGGAAAGGGACGTCCGCTTCGACGTCGGCATCGTCCGCCAGCAAGGGAATGAATCGCGGCAGCGTCGCCGCCAGACGGCCTTCCTGATCGTAATCCGTCCAATCGATCGAAACGTTGCGGGGGAAGCGCCGCGCCAGCCAGCGGATGACGTCGTAATTCCACGTGTCCTGCATGGTGGTGCCGGCGATGCCGGAGACCTGCTCGGGATCGAATACCGACAGGTCCGCCCCCGCCGAGCGCAGGCGCTGGACGCGCTCGACGAACGCATCGAGCAAACGTCCGGCCTGGCGCAGCACGGCGGCATTGTGCGGGTACGCGCGAAGGAACAACAGCGCGTCGTGGAACCGGATCAGGGATTGGGGATCGCGGAATTCGCGCCGGCCGAGCGCGGCCAGCAGGCGCAGAATCTGCGCGGCGTTCCCGCGCGAGAAGTTGGTTTTCTCCTGCTCCAGCCGGGCCAGCAGGCGGTCGAGCGTGGGCATCGTTTCCCGTGCAGTGTACTCCGAGTGTCAAACCGGCCTGCGGGGTGGATAATGGCAGGATGCTGCGCGACAAGAACCTCATCCCGCTTTCGCACCAGCACCAGCATGCGCTGGCGATGTGCGTGCGCCTCGACCGCGCCCTGGCCAAGGGCGATGCCGACCTCAACGCCTGGCAGGAAGAAATCGCGGGCATCTGGGAGAGCGAGATTCGCTTTCACTTCGAGGCGGAGGAGAAAGTCCTGTTCCCGGCCGCGGACAAGTACGCTTCCCTCCGGCCGCTGGCGAAGCAATTGCTCTCCGAGCACGCGACGCTGCGCGGTTTCTTCGCGCGCGCTCAAACGCGGCGCCTGGACGCCGCGGCTCTCAAAACCTTCGTCGAAACGCTCGCCCAGCACATCCGCACCGAAGAACGCCAGTTGTTCGAGGAGTGCCAGCGGCAGATGCCGCCCGCCGAAATGGCCCGGACTGGAGCCGCGATGGACGTATGCTTCGCCACCTCCGGCATGCCGGGGGCGAGCTGCGCGCTGCCCTCGGCTTCGAAAAAGAAGTAGTTGCACTGTCGATCCAACCCTGTGCCTGAGATGTCCCTATGCCCATTTCGGACCTGTCCAAATGGGCACGGGAGCATAGATTTGCACTGCCTCCCGAGCGGCCCAACTGGGATAATGATCTCAACCGCGGCCAGCGCGGGGAGGTGGCGCAGCGAAGCCCAAATCCCGTTTCACACCAAGCACGCGCAAGCCGAGCGAGCGAAACCTACGGGTGTCTCCCGCCAATGGCAAGAACGGATCTGCGCCCGGCGCGCGCACCGTCCAGGAAGCCGAGGCGCTCTATCGCGGACTGTTCAACCGCATGGCGGACGCCGTGTTCGTCATCGACGCCGAGACCTTGCGTTTTCTCGATTGCAACGACGCCGCCTGCCAGGCCTACGGCTACAGCCGCGAAGAACTGCTCTCCATGACGCCCATTCCGCTGCATCCCCCGGAAGAGCGCGAACTGGCGCTGCGCCGGCTGCAGGAAAAGAAGTGGGGGCATCGCGCCTACACCCACGTCACCAAGGACGGCCGGCGGCTGGCGGTGGAAGCCCGCACCACCAACGTGCCCTACCAGGGCCGCGATGCCCACCTCAGCATTGTCCACGACGTCACCGAGCGCAAGCAGGCCGCGGACACCCTCCAAGTTCAGTCGGCCTACCTCGAGCAGTTGATCGAAAGCGCTCCGGAAGGGATCGCGGTGCTGGACAACCAGTACAACGTACTGCGCGTCAACCGCGAATTCACCCGCATGTTCGGCTACGCGTTCGAGGAGATTGCCGGCAAGAGTCTGGAGGTCCTGATCCCCGCCGAACGCGGCAAGGAATCCAACTTCATCCGCAGCGCGCTGGACCGTGGCCAGACGATAAACGTGGAGACCATCCGCCGCCGCCGCGACGGCTCGCCGGTAGCGATCTCGATCCTGGGGACACCCATCAAGGTCAGCGGCAGCCCGGTTGCCCTGTACCTGATCTATCGCGACATCACCCAGAGCAAGCGGGCCGAGCGTGCGCTCATCGAGAGCGAAAGCAAGTTCCGGGCGGTGGCGGAAACCGCCGCTACCACCATCTGCATCCACGACAGCACCCGCTTCCTCTACGTGAACCGGGCCGGCGAAAAGATGCTGGGCTACAGCCGGGCCGAGCTCATGGGCATGAACCCGCTGCTGCTGGCGCACCCCGATTCCCGCGAAGACATGCGCCTCCGCGGAGAAGCCCGCCACCGCGGCGAGACGATGCCCGCGCGCTACGAGTTGAAGATCGTCACCAAGAGCGGAGAAGTTCGCTGGCTGGATTTCAGCGTCACCTCCATCCAGTTTGAAGGCAAGACCGCCACCCTGGCCACCGCCGTGGACATCACCGAGCGCAAGCGCGCCGAGGAACTGCAGGCGGCGTTGTACCGCATCGCCGACCAGACCAGCGCGGCCACCGACCTGGAAATGTTTTACGCGGCCATCCACAGCATCGTGGGCGAACTGATGGACGCCCGCAACTTCTACGTCGCCCTGTACGACGAGGACACCGGCCTGCTCAGCTTCCCCTATTTCATGGACGAGCGCGACCCCGCGCCTTCTCCCCGGCCGCTGCGGAAGCGGATAACCGAGTACGTGATGCGCAGCGGCGAGCCGCAGTTGGCGCCGGCGGAGCGTTTCCAGGAGTTGGTGCGTGCCGGTGAAATCGAGGAGATCGGCACTCCGTCGGTGGACTGGCTGGGCGTGCCCATGAAGAAGGGCAGCAAGGCCTTCGGGGTTCTGGCGGTGCAGAGCTACACCGAGAATGTCCGCTACGGCGCGCGCGACCTGGAGATCCTCAACTTCGTCGGCCAGCACGTGGCCACGGCCATCGAGCACAAGCGCTCCGAGAACGCCCTGCGGCATTCGGAAAAGCAGCTTTGGCAATCGCAAAAAATGGAAGCCGTGGGACGCCTGGCGGGCGGCGTGGCCCACGACTTCAACAACCTGCTCACCGTGATCAAAGGCTACACCGAGCTCATGCTCGAAGACCTGAAGCCCTCCGACCCCATGCGCACCGAGATGGAAGAGGTGCAAAAGGCGGCCGACCGCGCCGCCGCCCTCACCCGGCAACTGCTGGCCTTCAGCCGCCGCCAGGTGCTGGCCCCCAGGGTGGTCAACCTCAATTTCCTGGTCGAGGACATGAACAAGCTCATGCTCCGGCTGCTAGGCGAGGACATCGAGCTGTCCACCAAGCTCGACGCCGGCCTGGGCTCGGTCAAGGCCGATCCCGGACAGATCGAGCAGGTCATCATGAACCTGGCGGTCAACGCCCGCGACGCCATGCCCAAGGGCGGCAAGCTCACCCTCGAAACCGCCAACCTCGAACTCGACCAGGCCTACGCGCGCGAGCATGCCGTGGTCAAACCGGGCCCCTACGTGATGCTGGCCATCACCGACACCGGCTGCGGCATGGATGCCGAAACCCTTTCCCACGTCTTCGAACCTTTTTTCACGACCAAGGAACAAGGCAAGGGCACTGGGCTGGGACTCTCCACCGTGTACGGGATCGTCAAGCAGAGTGGCGGCTACATCTGGCCCTACAGCGAGCTGGGGATGGGAACCAGCTTCAAGATCTACCTGCCCCGCGTCGATGAAATGGCGGAGCGCGAACAGGCCCGCGCCCAGGCTGCCTCCGGACTGAGAGGCACGGAGACCATCCTGCTGGTCGAGGACGAAGAGGGCGTCCGCGCGCTGACCCGCCAGCTTCTCCAGCGCCACGGCTACACCGTGCTCGAGGCCGAACACGGGGAGGACGCGCTGCTGCTGTGCGAACGCTACTCCGGACCCATCCACCTGGTGCTCAGCGACGTGGTGCTGGCCCAGATGAGCGGCCGCGAGCTGGTGCAGCGCCTTGCCCCGCTGCGGCGCGAAATGAAGGTGCTCTACATGTCCGGCTACAGCGACGAAGCCATCGTCCACCACGGCGTGCTCGAGCCCGGCACCGCCTTCCTGCAAAAGCCCTTCACCACCGAATCCCTCATGCGCAAGCTGCGGGAAGTCCTCGACAGCAAGAAGGCCAAATAGTAGATCGAAGGCCGGGTGCCCCGCATCTGCTCGCGTTTGGTACGGGTGCCCTACCCTTGGCCGGTTTTGCCAAGGGTGGGGCCTTTCGGCCTCTTGTTTTTGTCGATCTCTGCTCTAGATAATGTCGAAAGTTGTTCCACGGCCGGGGTGCCCTACCCTTGGCCGATTTTGCCAAGGGTGGGGTCTTTCGGCCCCTTGTTTTTGCCGAGCTTTGCCCTACCCTCCCGTCTCATGCCCTGGAGCCTGAGACGTTTCCAACAGACGCGCCAGCTTCATTTCATAACCTTTAGCTGTTACCGGCGGTACGCGCGGCTGAACACGCCCGAGGCGCGCCGCGTGTTTGAGCACCACTTGGAGACAGTGCGCGGGCGATTCGTGACGTGTGTGTATGGATACGTTGTCATGCCCGAACACGTCCATCTGCTCGTGAACGAACCTGAGGGCGGACCGCTTTCGTCGATGATTCATTCACTAAAGCAAACGGTTGCCCGAAAGCTAGGCTTCGACGACAGGCATTTCTGGCAACGCCGTTACTACGATTTCAACGTCTGGAGCGAACGCAAGCGGATCGAGAAGCTGCGCTACATGCACCGCAATCCGGTGAAGCGCGGACTGGCCGACAGGCCGGAGGACTGGCCGTGGAGCAGTTTCCGACATTATCTCTACGGCGAGGAAGGGATCGTCGAGATCGAGTCCGAGTGGACAGCGCGAAAGCGGGAGAAGATGGGAACAGCCCCACCCTTGGCAAAAGCGGCCAAGGGTAGGGCACCCTAGAGTTCGTTTGGTGGTCTCTTAGTAGGGCGAGGAACCTTGACATCGCGCGCAAATCCGTCATTACGACCATGGTATAATAACCATGGTCTAACGGAGCGGCCAACATGAAGAAGATGGCAGCGGGCTTGTTCAAAGTCCATTGTCTTGCGGTGATGGATGAAGTTCAGGCCAAGCGGGAGACCGTGTTAATCACCAAACATGGCAAACCCGTGGCCAAGCTGGTTCCCGCCGGCGAGGACACGGACGATATTTACGGCTTCCTTGCCGGCAAGATCGCCATTACCGGCGACATCATTTCGCCCGCGCTCTCCCCCGAGGAATGGGGCAATCTGAAGTGATTCTGGTTGACACGCACATTGTGGTCTGGCTGGCGTCCGATCCAAGCCGGCTCTCCAAGAAGGCAAGAGCAGCCATTGATGATGCGCGGAAGGGTGGGGAAGGCTTGGCGATCTCCGACATCACGCTGTTGGAGTTGACCACACTCGCCAGCAAGGGACGCCTCCGCCTCGATATCAGCCTGGAATCCTTCCTGGGAGAAGTCGAGGCCCGGTTCGTGGTCCTGCCGATCACTGGCCGCGCCTGCGTGCGCGCCCTGGGACTTCCGGCTGCTTATCCCAAAGATCCCGCGGACCGAATTATTGCCGCCACCGCACTGGTCGAAGGGCTGCCTCTGCTGACCGCGGACCGTGAGATCCGTCGCGCCAGGGTGCTTCCCACGATCTGGTGACACCTCGCGGGATTCTTCGAGGCTCCTGCTGATCGCGAACTCACCTTGCGCACCAGAGGATGTCGATGCCGTATTTCTTGAACGAGGGATCGGCGGTCATCAGCACCATGTCTTCGCTTGCAGCCTGGGCAATGAGCATGCGGTCGAACGGGTCCCCGTGATGTCGAGGCAGCTCACCCGCGGCCAGGGCATGGATCTGAGAGATTGGCAGAGAGCGAATTCCATGTGACGTCAGCCGCTTAGGGACGTACGTGGATGCGGCCTCAGGCAGTTTCAGCTTTCCCGACGCCGACTTGATGCTGATCTCCCACGAACTGGCGGCGGAGAGGAAAAGTTCGGTGGTGGCGTCCTCCAAAAGGGCCGTTGCCTGGCGGTTCAGCCTTTCGGCCGCGCCCAGACTCCACAGGAAGATCGCAGTATCCAGAAGATAGCCCCTCATCTGCGTTTCGCCGTCTTCCCTCGAGGTTCATCTTCTCCTTCGAACAGAGCTTCAAGCTCCGGGGAAGGGGCGTCGAAGTCATCTGCGATCCAAATCTTGCCTTGGTCGATTCCCAGCTTGCGCTTCCCTCGCGACCTTTCGATTGGAACCAGGCGCGCGACTGGCACGCCTGCGTGCGCAATCGTGACTTCCTCACCTACAGCGACCCGTTGCAGCAGACGAGAGAGGTGGGTCTTGGCTTGATGGATGTTCACTTCCATGACCTTATAATAGACTAAGTCTACAGACTAAGTCAATTGTGGGGCTTGCTCCTCCCAAGAAGCCAACAAAAAACGCGGCCCGCAGGCCGCGTTGGTACCCTGTAGCGGGTTACTGCCGATTCTCTGACACCGCAGAGTTCTTGACCGGCTGCCCCTGTGCCGGCAGGTTGGCCGACACTGCCGTCGCGTTGATGGCGTCCTTGTGACTGGGACCCAGCCCGAGCTGGATCAGCGCCCGCGAATCGGGAAGCGTCTTGGTCTGCCAGCTGTGGTCGGCCTGGTAGCGGGTCATGGCGTCCTTGGTGGGCTGGTCCCAGACGCCGCTGGGCTCGCCCTTCATGTAGCCTTGGCGGACCAGGGCAGTCTGGATCTGGCGGGCGCGGTCGCCATCGATCACCTGCTGTCCTTTGACCTTCTTGGTTTTCGGTTTGCGAGACTTGGCGGAAACCGTCGCCAGATGAGCGCTTTGCCTGCGCGACCAAACCGCGGATGACTTCCGGTGGGATGAGGTCTTAGGCTGAGCGGGCCGGGTTGTGGCGCCGCCAAAGCCAGCACCCAGAAGCAGGATGCCGACACAGGCCAGCGGCTTGTGGAAAATTATGTGGTTCCTCAAATAGACACCTCGGGAGAGGCCGACGAAGTGCGCGCGGCCCTCTCACCGCATTAGTGGCGTTGTCAACACTGGATTCCACGGGCTGGAGTCCAGCGCTGCGGCATAATAGCTATTTTGATGCCGCAGCGCCAGCCTAAAAATCGACCCCGGAGGGTTACGGAAGGGTACCGGCCAGGAAGATGGTACCCGCGTTCCTACCCCGCCCCTGGCGCACCAGAAAGACCACATCCTGGCCGCTCTTGAGCTGGGATTGTACCTTCTTGAAGTCGTCCTCATTATTCACTGCCTGCTTATTAACTTCAAGAATAACATCGCCGCGGCTCAGGCCCACGTCCTCGCCGAACGAGCCCGCGCGGACGTCCTGGACAATCACGCCTTTACCGGCCGGAATGCCCAGCCGGTCAGCGATGTCGGGAGAGATGGAGCGCACGCTCAGCCCCATCTTGCTCTCCTGCGGCTGCTCCTCTTCGCCTGCGCCCTCGTCCTCGCCCGTGCGTGCGGCGAAGAGCTTGGCGCGGTCGGCGATGGTCACGGTGGCTTTGCCTTCCTTGCCGTTGCGGAAGTAAGTCAGGGTGTGTTGGGTGCCGGGCCGCTGGCCGGAAATGTCAGCCACCAGTTCGTCGCCGTTCTGCACCGACTTGCCGTCCACCGCGGTGATGGCATCACCCACCTTCAGGCCGGCCTTCTCCGCCGGGCCGCCGGGGGTGACTTCCGCGATGATGACGCCGCCTTGCACTCCATAGACGCGGGCCAGCGCCGGGTTGGGTTCAGCGTTGAACAGCACGCCGATGGAACCCCGCACCACTTTGTGATCGGAGCTGGTCAACTGGTTGTAAACCTTGACCACGGTGTTCGAGGGCAGGGCGAAGCCAACGCCTTGGTATCCCTGGGACTGGGTGAAGATGGCGGTATTGATGCCAATCACCTCACCGGCCATGTTGACCAGCGGTCCGCCGGAGTTGCCGGGATTGATGGCGGCGTCGGTCTGGATGAAGGACTGGAACTGGCGCTGGGGCACGATGTTGCGTCCCTTGGCGGAGACGATGCCGGCGGTGACCGTCTCTTCCAGTCCGAAGGGACTGCCCACGGCCAAGACCCAGTCGCCCACCTGCATGCCTTCGGAATTGCCGAACTTGGCGGCGGGCAGGGGCTGGCTGACTTCGATCTTGATGACGGCCAGGTCGGTCTCTTTGTCGGAGCCGATGACCTTGGCGTCGTGCAGCACCCCCGGAGGATCGCTCTTGAGCTGCACGCGGATGCGGTCGGCTTTCTCTACCACGTGTTCATTGGTCACGATGAATCCCTTGGGATCGGCGATCACGCCCGAGCCCAGCGAACGTTCCCTGGAGCCCTCGGGCGCCTCTCCCTGGTCTCCGCCGAAGAAGCGGTCGAAGAAATCCTGGAAGGGATTGTCCTGATCGTTGCCCTGCCCGCCCGGGTGTCCCTGGGGCAGCCCACGCCGCTTCCGCGGCTTGACCTGGGACTCGGTGTTGATGTTCACCACCGAGGGCTCGATCTGCTTGGCAATCTGGGCAAAGGCGGAGGTGGAACCCTGCTGCAGCGGCGGCACGGCCAAGGGCGTAGCCGACTCCCCTGGCTTCTGCCC
>JBIOFT010000053.1:0-22158 GCA_044447375.1 Terriglobales bacterium
AGCGCGGCGATGTAGGAGTTGTACTCGGCCGGGTCCTTGATCTCTTTCTTCTGCTGCGCCGGCTGGGCGGACTGGGCGGGCGGGGCCGCGGGAGCAGTGGATTGTTGCGCCGCGGCCAGAGCGGCAAACGCCAACACCAGCGTGACGAGCGACTTCTTCATGCGAGGCTCCTTGGAAGATTGCCAGCAATCACTTTCTAATACTGCGGGTGGAACTCACTCCGGCACGCACGGCAGGCTGCGCCCGCGTCCGTCCTGGAACATCGGCAAGGCCTGGGTCCGATCCGGAACGCCGCCCCTCCTCCGGATGACACACTTCCAACTCTAAAGCGGCGAGGGCCGGATTATAAGAATGCGGCTGGCCTAAGGCAAGTTAAGTGCCGCAGTGGTAACCTTCCTGTGCTCCGATTGGATGCCGGCCACAGCGCGGCTGTGTTCCTTAAACTCCCGGGACTGCAAGATTCCTGCCGCAAGCGGGCCGGAGAAGAGACGCCGGGCCGCGACTCCAAGGCGTGGGGCAACGGGAGGTAGTTCCAAGATGGCGCCTACAGTTCAAGGATTAGAGGGACAGGTGGCAGTGGTGACGGGAGGCGGCCGCGGCATCGGCGCGGGCATCTCGGCACGGCTGGCCGGGCTCGGGGCCACGGTGGTGCTCTGCGGGCGCACCCGCGCGCCGCTTGAGGCCACCGCCGGCGCCATTCGCCAGGCCGGTGGCCGCTGCGATGCCGCCGAGTGCGACGTGAGCCGTCTGGAGAGCGCCGAGGCCCTGGCTAAGCACGTGGAGTCCAGCTTCGGCCGCCTCGACGTGCTGGTAAACAACGCCGGTGTGAGCGGGGTGCGCGTACCGCTGCACGAATATCCTCCCCAGGTCTGGGACGAGGTGATGAACACCAACCTGCGCGGCGTTTACTACATGATCCGCTCGCTGGTCCCGCTGATGCTGCGTTCGGGTGGCGGCCACATCATCAACATCTCGTCGCTCGCGGGCAAAAACGCCCTGCCCAAGGGTGCCTGCTATGCCGCCTCCAAGTGGGGCCTGAACGGGTTGAGCTACTCGGTGGCGGAAGAGCTGCGCGGCGAGAACATCCGCGTGTCGGTCATCTGTCCGGGCTCGACTCTGAGTGAATGGGGATACCACGGCGGCAAGGACCTGAAGAAGCTGTTGCTGCCCGACGACGTGGCCCATGCCGTGGCTATGATCGTCACCCAGGCGCCACAGTCGTTCGTCAGCGAGATTCTGCTGCGGCCCACGCAAAAACCCTAGCAGGGAGCAGGAGGCTGGAAGCAGGAAAAGCAAACTGCATCCCGCCTGCCTCCTGCGTCCTGCCTCCTGCTTCCGGGGGTCGTTTGTGGTACCATCGCGAGTTTAGGTCATCGAAGCAACGGAATGATGTAGAGGAGGTTTCTATGGCGGAAGATGGAGGCGGCTTCGGATGGTTCCTGGCCGGGCTGGGCCTGGGAGCATTGATTGGCGTGCTCTACGCACCGAAGGCAGGCCGCGAGACACGCGAGGACATTCTGCGCTCGGCCGAGGAAGGCCGCGAGTATGTGGTCAACCGCGCTCGCCAGGCGCGAGTGCAGGCCGACCAGTGGGTGGACCGCGGCCGCGATGTGCTGCAGAAGCAGAAGGACCAGTTCTCGGCGGCGGTCGACGCCGGGCGGCAGGCGTATCACGAAGCCACCGAGAGCGGCGTCAAGAACCCGTAGCGCGATTGCTGAGTCGATGGTCGTTTGTCGTTAGTCGTCGGCAAATCGAGAACGACCAACGACGAACGACTGGAGTTGGCGGAGTCTGAACCATGGATCCGGTGCTCAAGATCTTCATCTACGCCACCGCGGTGGCGGTCGTCCTGCAGATGTTCATCCTGCTGGGCCTGGCCATCAGCCTGCGCAAGACCAGCGCCAAGGTGGAAAAGTTGGCCAGCGAAGTCCACGGCCGCGCCCTGCCCATCCTCGCCTCGGCCGAGACCATCATCAACGACTCCCGTGGCAAGATCGACATCGTCATGAACAACCTGGTGGCCACCACCGGCACGCTCAAGACGCAGATGGACCGCCTGGACGCCACGGTGAACGACATCGTGGACCGCACCCGGCTGCAGGTGATCCGCGCCGATGACATCGTCACCCGCACCCTCGACCGGGTGGAGGAAACCAGCGAACTGGTGCAGCACACGGTGGTCTCGCCCGTGCGCCAGATCTCCGGCATCGTGCAGGGACTGAGCGTGGGCATCTCGGCATTCCTCAGCCAGACCCGCACCAGCCGCCGCCGACGCTCCAACGCTGCCCGCGTCACCCAGGATGAGGAATTGTTTATTTAGCGGGCGGCCTGCGGCGCTATTCCGGGTTCGCCAGTTCCCGGGCGCGTTGCGCAGCCTTGACCACCGCCTTGATCAACGTCACACGCAGCTTCCCTTCTTCTAACTCCAGTATCCCATCGATGGTGCAGCCGGCGGGCGTGGTGACGGCGTCCTTGAGCAGCGCGGGGTGGTGTCCGGTATCGAGCACGACTTTGGCCGCTCCCAGCGCGGTCTGGGCGGCGAGCAGCGTCGCCGTCTCGCGCGACAGCCCCAGCTTCACCCCGGCTTCGGCCAGCGATTCCAGAATGATGTAGATAAACGCCGGCCCGCTGGCGGAGAGGCCGGTGACGGCGTCCATGTGCTTCTCGTCAACCACCACGGTTTTGCCGACGCTCTGGAACAGGGCGCCGGCGGTCTCGAGGTGCTTGGCGCCAGCATAGCGGCCCTTGCATAGCGCGGTCATGCCTTCGCCCACGACGCTGGGGGTGTTGGGCATGGCGCGCACCACCGGAACGTCGGAATCAAAGACCTTCTCGATGCTGCTGGTGGGGACGGAGGCGGCCACCGAGATCACCAGCTTGTGGGGATCGACCACCGCCCGGATCTCGGCCGCGACCTCGGCCACCACCAGCGGCTTCACCGCGATGATGATCACGTCAGCCTGGCGCGCAGCGGCCACGTTGTCGGTGGTGACGGCAAGCTTCCATGCGCGGCTGAGCGCGCGAGCGCGCTCGGCGTGCTGCACCGTCGCGGTCGCGTGGTCCGGCGAGATCAGGTGACGCTTGATGAAGCCTTGCAGCAGGATCCCGCCGATCTTCCCTGCTCCCAGCACTGCCACCCGCGTCCGGGAAAGAGTTTGCGCCATCGTGCCTCCCGTCTCAAATTCATACACGCTCGTAATAAGTGTGGTTACCTGCGCACGATAGAGAATACCGGCGGATTTTTCCAGCCCAAATCGGCATCCGCAGCGGCGAGTGCCAAAAGAAAACAAGCTTTTGCCCCGAGTTGTGAAACACATTGCACACGGAGAGCCTCGGCCTACACAGTAAGTTGCTTTGGTTCAGTGACTTAGGGATGGGACAAATTGGCACAGTAGCTGCTCAATTCAAGAGCGCAGGCAAACAGCACCTCTCTCCCGATTGGGGTCCTATGGCACAAAGTGTAACGCGGTGGATGGCTTCCGACACAATCGATGACGGTCGAACCGAGTACGGGCCGTTCGCCAGTTCCCTGGAGGCTGAGATCGTGGCCCGCCGAGCGGGCTTCCCTTTCCTGCTCAAGTACGACGTGCAACTGGGGGAACAGGACGAGGTGCAGGACGCGCGCCTGGTGATCATCGAACTGCCGGGCGTGGCCCGGCGCAACGACCTGCTCTACACCCGCTGCGCCACCTGCGGGGAATCCGGCAGCCACTCCAAGATCCGCCAGGCCGAACTGTGGAGCGACATCCACGAGTTTGAGCACCTGCGGCACCGGGTCCGCTTCTTCGTCCGCACCGAACGCGAAGGATTAGTAGAGATTGCCACCTGGCGCAGCGCGCTGCCTTCGCCGGCGGCGGAGTAAAGCCATGCGGACGCGACTGGCATGGCTGCTGCTGCTGGTCAGTGCCACGGCGTGCGCCAAGAGCACCCTGCCACCGCAGCCTGCCAAGGAACGGCCGCGCGTGGTCAACCCGGAACCGGTGAAGCGTGGCCGCTGGCACATGGCCGAGGACGGCCATGCCGTTTTCTGTTACGGGCCGGTGGTGACCATCAACGCCCTGTTTGGCGACCCCAAGCGGGTGGCCACCCAGTGCCGGGGCCGCTCGCCGCAAGTGCCGCTGCACGACTGATCACGCCGGAATCGCCCGGGTCCCCGCTCCCCGATTTGGGACAAAAAAGTTACAATCCCGACAAGCCGCTCCGCTCTACAATCGCACCTCTATAGCTGTTGACAACTCCAGCCAAGGGGCGGAGACTTGCGCCACCGACGCTGGCTTCTCAAGTCCCCCACCAGCCCCGAAGATCGCCTCCCAGGAGGTAGGGTTATGAACTACCGCACATTCCGCCTTCTTGGCGTCATGGTCTTGGCGATCGGGCTGCCCTCAGCCGCCATGGGACAGTCCAAGGGACCAGGTTCAACGAACCCCAGCAGAACCACGACTACCGCGCCGTCAACCTTGCCCTCCAGCGGGTCGAACCTAGCGATCACGCTGTCGGGAAATGTGGTAACCCAGGACGGGTCGTCACCCTCCGAACCGGTGGCCATCGAGCGCGTGTGCAACGGACGTGTCGTGCGGGAGGGCCGGAGCGATTTTAAAGGCTATTTCATCGTCAGTATTGGGCCAGGCTCTCCCCGCGTCGGCGACTCCGAGACCACAGCCGAAACCACTGGTGGCGGCTTCGGCCTGAGCGCCTCCGGGTCGCCCATGTCGCAGAACCCGTCAAGTCTGCAAACCTTGCTGATGGGGTGCGAATTACGAGGCTCCCTGGCGGGATTCCGTTCGAGCAGCCTCCGTATCCCCATGAACGAGGTGAGCGGGACAGGGATGGTGAACGTCGGCACCATCGTGCTGGAGCGGATGGAGAAAGCCCAGGGAGCGACGGTGAGCGCCACTAGCCTGAACGCTCCCAAGGACGCCAAGAAGGCCTACGACAAAGGCCATCGTGCGGTCGAGAACAACAAGCTGCCGGAAGCGCAGCAGAATCTGGAAAAAGCGGTGCAGTTGTATCCCCGGTATGCGGCTGCCTGGCAAGATCTGGGTTGGGTGTACGCGCAGCAGAACCAGCTCGACAAGGCGCGCAACGCGTTCACGCAAGCGCAGGCCGCGGATAACATGTTCGTGCCGGCGTATGTAGGGCTGTCCTCGGTGGCGGTGCGCGAGTCCAAATGGGCGGAAGCGGCGGACTTCAGTGCCCGCGCCACCCAGTTGGACGGCGTGGATTTCCCCGCAGCTTTCTTCTACAACTCGCTGGCCAATTACCGCTTGGGCAACATGGAACAGGCGGAAAACAGCGCCCGCAAAGCCGAAACGCTGGGTGCGCAGCGCAACTTCCCGCAGGTGAGCCTGCTGTTGGGCGTGATGCTGGCCAACCGTCAAGAGTATGCCGAGGCGGCCGAGCAGTTGCGGGCCTATCTCAAGGCCGCGCCGACCGCCCCCAACGCCGAGAAAGTCCGGCAACAGCTAGCGGAACTGGAGAAGCTGGGGGCGGCGCCGGTCAAAGCCGAGGCCGCGCCCCCGGCCAAGTGATCCGCGTTTCGAGGAAAAACTGCAGCCGCATGCAGCTTCTTTGAATCCTCTGATACTTGCACCTTAAGCAAGCCATCCTTCTATTCTTTGCCGGCGTGATCGCGGGTATACTCAACGCGGTGGCGGGCGGTGGCAGCTTCATCTCCTTCCCACTCATGCTGTTCGTCGGCGTTCCGCCGGTCGAGGCCAATGCCACCAACACCGTCGCCCTATGGCCAGGGCTGGCTACCAGCGTGGTCTCCTACCGGCGCCACATGAACGTGCCGCGGCGCCTGCTGGTCCCGCTGCTGATCACCAGCATCCTGGGAGGACTGGCGGGCGCGCTGCTGCTGGTCATGACCCCGCAGCGAACCTTTCTGCACCTGATTCCCTGGCTGCTGCTGGGAGCGACCATCCTGTTCATGTTTGGCAATCGCCTGCGGGCGCTGGCGGGCGGGACCGGCAGCGTCAGCATGGCCAAGGACATCTCCGGGCTGGCGATCGCCCTGGCCTGCCTGCTGCAACTGGCGGTGGGAACCTACGGCGGATATTTCGGCGCCGGCATCGGCTTCGTGATGCTGGGCATGATGACGCTCTTGGGTATGCGCGAGATCCATGTGATGAACGCCCTGCGCATCGTGCTGGCAGCGGTGATCAACGGGGTGGCGGTGCTGACCTTCATCGTGAGCGGCGCGGTCTTCTGGGGACAATGCCTGGTGATGATGGCGGGGGCGCTGAGCGGGGGCTGGTTCGGGGCGCAGTACGCGCAAAAGGCCGATCCCAGGAAGGTGCGGTGGTTCATCATCGCGCTGGGGCTGGGGCTGAGCGCGTATTTCTTCGTCAAGGCGCGCTAGTTGGGGTGAGCCTCAGGGCCCGGCCTGGCGCCCGAACTTGTACGTCACCGTAAGACTGGCGTAGGAGGGTATGCGAACGCCTACCACCTCCGACTCCTCGGATGGGTAGAAATTCTCGGTCGTCTGGCCGGTGTAGCCGCTCGCGATCAAGAAATTAACGCCGGCAGTCATGCGGCCATTGAGGAAGGGCCGAATCAGCGCCCCGCGAAACTCCTTCACCGCGACTCCGGTGCATGGGTCGGTTTCGTTTAGCCCGCATCCGGTGCCCAAGGGCTTGGCTCCCACATACTCGAATTCCCCTCGCGCTTCCAGGCGCAACGGCAGTTTGTGAATCGTTCCCAGCAGGTCGAAGATGGTTCGCGGGGCTTCCGGTGTCGGTTGTCCGCTATCCAAGTCGCGGGCATCGGCTTTGGAGAATGTCGCCAACAGCGTCCCATACTTGAAGTTGCGACGCACGGCGATGGTCATGAACTGAACGCGGCCTGGTCCCTCGTTAAGCGGCTGACCGGTATCGGGATCGAGTTTGGCCAGTGTGGCGCTGGTCGTAACATGGCCCAGAGTGAGCCGCACATCCGTCTTGTGGATGGTCTTGCCGGCAACGAGTTGATACGAACGCGCCGTGCTCACCGGAGTGAACGGTGTGGCGCTTTGGATCCGAGGGTCGTTGGTAAAGAAAGCTTCGCCAAAGCTGAGAGAGACACGAGGAACCAACCACGACTCTTTGGGAATGAAAGAAACCGTGGCTTTCGGCGAGTTCACCCCGACCCACTGCTGGAAAGTCTGGGAGGTCAGCAAATCCTGGTTGCTGAAATCGATTTCATCGCGTCGCCAGCCCAGATAGTAGCGAAGGAACGGTGTCAGGGCGCCTTCCGCCGCCACGTAGGGGGTGAGTGCGCCGATGGTCACGTTGTTCTTTGTTACCGACGTAAAGGGACCGTAGAACGCGGGATCGCTAGCGTCGAAGAAACCGTAATGATCGAGGTCGTCCCGACGCGGCGCTTCGCGATCGTAGTCAAACCCCAGAAGCAACGAAAACGCTTCCGCGATCTTGTTCACATAGTTCGCGCTTCCGCCGGCCACGGTGCGAAACTCGCTCTGCCGAATCAGGCCCTGCCCAAAATCCGAAAACAAGGAGAGATTGTAGGTGCGAAAGAATCCGGAGAGCTGGAGTTGCTGGCTTCCCGTGAGCTCCCAGACATCGTTCACCGCCACCAAGGCGGTATGCGTCTGGTCCTTTTGCCGGGGATCAATGGTGTCCCGTAGACTGGGAAACAGAAACTTTTCATCGCCGGAATCGCGGGGGTAAATCGGCACGAGTCCGGGAACGTAAGAGAACCCGTAGTACCCGATGCCGAACAGAGTGACGCGATGCTCACCCATGCGAAAGACCCGCTGGCCGTTGAACTTGTACTGTTGCCGATGTTCCAACCGGTCGAGGAAGCCGTTGCCGTAGGAGCCGGCGAAGGCCATGAAGGAATCGGGCGTGGGGCTGAATCCCGCCACCACATCGATGTCCCGGTAGTCTCCGGTTACCGTGATGAACGGATCCAGGCGCGAGCGCAATCCGTAGGTTGCCGCCAGGTTGACGGAGTGATTCCCTTCCCTGACATTGAACGCCCCGCCATCCACCTGCACGCTCTCCAGAACCTCCGGGATGAAAATGTTGGGGTCAGCATAGCCATTGCCATGAGCATTCGCCGACAGGTTGTTGGGCGCCAGGTAGCTGCCCACAGCGATGTACTGGGCGATGGGCTCGCCGTGATCTCCGGCAACGCCGGGGGCGAAGTACTGCGGCGCCTTGATGCCGCTGGACGCGGTTTCGATGGGGTATCCGGGAATCGATACCGGCGCGCCGGGCCGTCCGGGGTTGGCATCCAACAAATCCTGACGGACAAAGACCCGCTCCGCCGGATCAGGAGAGAGTACGTCGGTCTCGTTCACGTCGGCTGTAACCGTGATGTTTTCGATGTGCGACGAAAGCGTGCCCATACTGATCTGGATCTCGGAATTGCCGCTCGCACGAACCGCGATGGGGTGCGTGACTTGGCGAAACCCAGCAGCATCAACCTTGATGACGAACTGTCCGGCTGAACCCACTTTCAGTTGGAACAGTCCATCGGGCCCGGAAGTGGCCTGGGCCAGAACCTGGGTTTGACCGACAACTTGTACCCAGGCTTCGGGCAAACCGTTGCCCTGAGGGTCGGTGACGCGGCCTCGCAGAACAATCTCCTGTGCCACCGCTGGAAGGGGAAGCAGAATCAGCACGAGGAAGAAAGAAACCGCGACCCATCTGATATTACTTTTCTTCATTTGGTGCTGCCTGCTAGAGGCAGCCCTGAATTTCATTTCTTGGCCGTGGGCGCCAGGTGCCCATTGAGCTGCAGGTAGGTGGCTTGCAGCGAATAATGAGTAGCCCAGCTCCCAGATAGAGTCAGGATAGTCATCGCGCGCGATGCCTTCGTCTCCCCCATGACGAGCGTCTCCCCCATGTTGGAATCATCAAGTTTGGCGAGCGCCGTCGTGCAAAACTCGAAAGAAGCCTTCATCCGCCCTACCAGCTTGTCCTTGGGATCCGTCTCGCTGAGTTTAGGAAGCTCCGGTGCAGAGACGCCACCGATCTTCGAGCAGAAAAGATAATTTCCGTCGGCAATGTGCAAGGTCAGGTAGCCGAAGGTCATCTGATCCGGCGGGGCTTTGAAGCCGTATTTGTCGGCCGGCATCTCTTCGGCGGCCGCGACCATGTTCTTGCTGCGTTCCGTCAGGGCTTCGCGGATAAACGTGGCGACCGGGTTTTTCCCCTGGGCAAGAACCGTAGGACACCACAGGCCCACCAACACAAAAAGCCACGCAATGTTTTTCATGTGCCCTCCCAAAGGGGGCAGTGTTATAAACCGGCGCAGGAAGAAATAGCTACGGAGCGGATAGAACAATGCGAACACCATAGCCTGCGGCCCGAGCCCCAGGAGCAAGACTGATCCGCCTGGACACCCGGACAAACCTTGGCAGATCGCCCCAGTACCCGCCCCGGAGCGAGCGAGTTCGACCCGTCGCCGAACCTTGCGGGTTGTCTCTTGGGCTTTTTGCATAGTACCCATCTTCGTACCAGTCCGACATCCACTCCCATACATTGCCGGTCATATCATATAATCCAAGGCCGTTTGGCTTCCTTTGGCCTACAGGATGGCTTTGCAAGCCGGAATTGTTGTAATACCATGCATAGTCTCCAAGCTCGCTCTCGCTGCTCGTTCCGGCCCACTTTTCGCTCTTCCCGCCGCTCCGGGCCGCATACTCCCATTCCGCTTCCGTCGGGAGCCTATAAGCCTTTCCGGTGCGTTGATTCAACCTCCGAATAAACTCCTGTACATCGTTCCATGACACATTCTCCACCGGGCAATCTACTCCACAGTTGGCTTCCTGTGAAGGATGGGTCCCCATCACCGCAATCCACTGAATCTGTGTCACTAAATTCTTGCCAATGGAAAAGTCCTTCACGCAGACCTCATGTATTGGCTTCTCATTGTCCGAACCATCTCCGAAGTTGTCCCCCATCTTGTAACAGCCGCCTTTTACCGGCACCATTTCTATCTCTTTAATCGCCGTTTTCGGAGCGTCCGGCCAGTCATCGGCGGCGGCCGGGCATTCCAGTGTTTCTAAAGAAAATAAGAATATCAAGCTGAGCATAAATAACCGCATCTTCCCCCCCTGTGATTCCGTTCTTCACGCCACCCGCGCAAACATTTCGCCGCTCTCCAATCGGCTCCGTCTAAAAAGCCCCCAAGGGGTTGAACCCCTTGGAGGCCAAGGCCCGGGTAGAGAGATTGCCCGAAGCAGATTTTACTCACTTCACCGGCAATTTCGCAATCTGGTCGTTAATCAAAATGACCAATGCAGTTTGATTCGGAGGCAGAATCCAGCTAATAATGTTCGCCTCCAGCTGTTGAAGCTTGGTCGTTGCGTGATCGTATGCGCCCCGTTCAACGTCCCTGTATGCCTTCACATATTCCTCCACAAGTTCTTCCCGTTGTGCCGGTGCATTCGCGGGTGTAACGAACTGGGAATCAGGAAGGAGCCCTGTCGGTGGCGCCGTCGTGCAAATCGATTTTAACGTGCAAGTCAATCCTGACGCGATCTGGCCCCATCCGAAGTCAAGTACAATCGGCAGATTGTCCTTCACCATCATTTCGCCAGTTATCTGTGTCAAACCGGCTACCTGGGCGACAAAATAATCCTTCTCAAATCCTGGAAATCCCGGGGCTTCGGTGGTTATCTGAGAAAAGGTTTGGGTCCAGGCACCCGGCCAATCTCCAGCCAGCCCAATACCGGGGATTTGAGGCGTATACGATCGGCCCTTATTCACCGGGCTTAATACCTGCTTTTGGAATCCACCGTTAACTCCCGGTGCAACATTACCAGAGCTTGCCTCGACCCTGGGCCAATGATTGTCTTCGGCAGCTTTTCTTATTGTGCCGATAAACCACAGGTTGTTGTTATTAACGTCTATAAAACTAGTGATAAGCCCTCCAGAATTCGGACCTTCCGGCGAATACTCGTAATCATTTCCGTCAGGTCCAGTTTCTATCGTCTGCCTCCCTCCCATGTGTTCCATTCCCATGGTTGCCACAATCGGCTTCAGCAACTCAGGGTGAATGAGGTAGTAGTCATATTGTGACCAAGCACCTTCAGCGCCAGGCATGAAGTGCCGGGTGTCGAACCAAAACACCACAGTTTTCGGTCTCTCCGACTGGGGTATGTGATTCAAATAGTGCATGACCCCCAACATGCCCAGGCCGCCATCCTCTTCAACCAGGGACATGGCATCGGTATGGGTAGCGAGCAGAAGCTGCTGATCTTGCGGTGTCCCATAGTACTTGCCCGGCAAATACCCAATAACATAGCGGCTGGTGGCTGTCTCAAAATCCGCGTTCAGTGTCAATGTTGCCGTTTTACCTGCCTTGGCATCCGCTAATACCTTGGCTCCGTTGACCCTGTCCAGGGTAAGGGTGGGGACGTTTATGTACACAGTGCCCGCTCCACCCGACCCATGTAAACTGTAAACACTGCGCTGAGTAAGCCCAAAGGCTGCGCCCGGCGAATAATCGTAAACGACTACAATGCCCGCGGCCGCTGTCGCCTGCCCCCCGTTCATTCCAATGGTAGCGAATCCGTTAACTTGGCTCCAAACCCACCGGGAGTGGTAAGAACTAGTCACACTCGCAGGTACGGCAGTGTACATCGGGAACCACTCGCCGGGAGTTTGATATTCATAGTCGGTGAAAGTATAGTTAGGTAGGAACGAATTGGGGTAGCTGTAAGGGGGATTCGACCCTGGCACAGCAGCCGGCTCTGGCGCAGTTTGGAAAACAAGTATTGTGCCTGTAATCTGTGCCTTTGTCGGCGGATTGGCCGGGTCATAATACAGCATCGGAGCTGTAACCCCCGTCTTAGGTGTAAAGCCAGAGGTCATACCGTAGCCCGCTACCACCGGTACCCCTGTCCCGTCAGAGACAAGTTTCTCAACCTCTACACCGGAGCCATAAATGTGGGTGTTAGGGTCCGGCCAATCGGGCACATTATAAAAAGTGTAGGGCATGTCGACCTCGACGAGGTCGACGGCGCCGAACTCTTGCATCGTGGTTTCTATAAAGTTAATGTACCGGTTCGAGCCTGCGCTGCCCCCATAAGTTGGGCCCCCCTGAGCCTTGAAATAAGCCCAGTCGAAGGCTTCTTCCGGCGTGATCATGAACCTTTTGTTGATGTGTGTAAGATCGTAGCTCCGGTCGTGATCGCCGCACCGGTCGTGATTGCTGCGCCGGTTGTGATCGCCACACCGGTCGTGATCGTCGCGTTTATCTTGATCACCCGCAAATGCTGAGCCCACCAGCATTAAGCACACCAGAGTGAGCGTAGTTATCAACGAAATAGCTGACTTTTTCATCTCAGTTCTCCAATCCAGAGCAGCGATCAAGCTCTCTGTGTCTTGTAGCGTTTCACGGTCCACACGTAGTTAGCTTGCAGCGACCGCAGCTCCGCCGGCAAAACTGCTCGCCCACCGCGTGCGGCGTTGTTGTCGCGCAGAGCTGTGGCAGAAAACCCCGAACAAATGCCGCGAGCGCTGCCGACGCGGTACGCGCCCGCTTCCCACTTGCTAGGCACCCGGTTACGGAAGAGATCGTGGGCCCGAAAGCTGCCGATCTGGCCGCCTTAAACGAAGGGCGGCCTTATACGTCGGCTTCAAAGCTGCAGTCAAGAAAAATTACAAAACTTTTACATTTCCGGTTGGGAGTCCTACAGCGGGCTCCGCCAACTCTGCTGAATTCCTCGCCGAAACCATGGGCAGCCGGCCACTCCGTGTGGGGACTTGCCCAAGCGAAATCTACGGCTGCACTGGTATCACGCCGCTCTTTCCGGCTGCTCCATCCGCCTTTCCGGCAGTTCAACCCGCGGCGGGAACTTCCGCCCCACCCACTTGGCCAGCAGGCGGGCGGCGCCGAAGGCGAGCAACAGCGCGGCCGCCCATCGCGCCAGACTGATGAGCCCGGCCGCGTCCAGGCGCGGCCATTCCGCCTGCCGCAGCACCTGCCAGCGCTCCGTCATCCAGTGCCAGCCGGTGTGCGCGACGATGGCGGAAAGGATGATCACGCCCATCCGCTCCGGAACCAGGCGCCGGAACAAGGCAAGCGCGGGCAGCATCACCGCCAGCACGCAGAGCTGGCCGATCTCGATCCCGACGTTAAAGGAAAACAGCGACACCAGCAGGTGCGAGCCGGCGAACTGCAAGGACTGTCCCAAGGCGTACGAAAAGCCGAAGCCGTGCACCAGCCCGAACATGCCGGTGATCAGCCAGCGGCGGCGCAGGTCGGCGCCCACGATGTTCTCCAGCGCCATATAAACGATGGAGCAGGCGATCGCCGTCTCCACGAACGGCGGGAACCACGCGCCTTTGGGCGCCAGATGGAAGGCGGAAGCGAACAGCGTTACCGAGTGCGCCAGGGTGAAGGCGGTAATCACGGAGATGAGTCCGCGCATGCGCCGGAACGGAATGATCAGGCAAAACAGGAACAGCAGATGGTCGATACCGCTCAGGATGTGCTCGATGCCCAGCACGACAAAGCCACTGGCGGCGTGGTACCACGCCGGGTTCAGGGCCACCGGGCCCGATCCGCCGGGGATCATCATGGCCCGGCTGCTTTCGCCCAGCGGCAGGTAGCGGACCGTCAGCTTAGTGACACTTCCTAGATCGGCCGCCACCTGCGTCTGGATCTTGAATACAGATTTCGGCGAGGAGATGGGATAGACGAAATGGGCGTCAAAGAAACCCAGCCCGTTGGCGATGCCCATGCTCGAGTCAGGTGGCTCGGCCGTTAGTCTGACAGCGGCATCATAGTCTTGAAATGAATGATCTGAAGGAGGCGACAGACGCCCGCTCGACCCTGATGGTTTAAGCAGCACCCCGTTTTCCAGCAGTATGAAGCCGTCCGCCAGAACCGCCAGCGCCTGCTGGGTCTCAGGTCCCGACGCGGCCAGATCGTACTGGTCACCTTTGAGCGGAAAAGAAAAACCTCGCAGCAGGTCCAGCGGGATTCGAACTACCAAATGTGCTTGCTGGGGCTCGATCTTCACAAAGGCGTTCATGATGGTGTTGGTGGGCAGGTCGTGAGCCGTCACGAAGGGCGAAGCGAGCGCGACGAGGAATACCGTCACCGAGATTCTGAGCAACCGGTTGAGCATAGGTGATCCCTTGGCCGCAACAGCGGCGGCCAGGATAGGTCCCGGCCGCCGCCGCAACGGGTTTAAATGTTTAGTGGTGATCGCGGTCGCGATCGTCGTCGTCATCCACTCTTACGAATTTCTGGATGCGCCGACCGGTGATCGTCTCCGCAATGTAAACGTTGCCCTTGGAATCCACGTTGGTCGTGTGCCCGTAGGCAAATTCACCAGCATTGTGCCCGGGACAAGGCGCGAATCCGCACCGGCCGAAAGCGGTGAGCGCCTCGCCGGTTGCCTTGTCCAATAGGTAGGTGTTGTCGCTCTGCAGATCGACGTTAACGATGTACTTCTGGTGGGTCGGACTCGTACCAGCGAGATAGTCGACGTTGGGATAGAAATCCATGTCGCAAGACCGGTTGCCCGCCGACAGAATGGCTGCGAGTTTCGCCGGAGTTGCGGTTGGGAAGTCGCTGATGTGGATTTCCTTCAGCACCGTCCCTGTCTTGGTCCACACCTGGATGCGGTTGTTGGGCCGATCACAGGTGTAAACGAGACCGTCATTGCCGAGCACGACGCAATGCGGATGGCCGCCCCCACTGGCCCCGAAAGTTCCTAGCGGGCAAGGAGTGCCGGGGGTGGTGGTACCGTTGGGCGTCTCGTTGTGTCCGCAGTTGGAGCCGAATTGGCGGTTGTAGGTGTAGTGGACACCGTCCGTAGTGGTGAAGACGACGACGCGGTGGTTGCCGTAGCCGTCGGCGATGTACACGCTACCGGTAGTACCGGTCGCCGGATCCGGCAAGGGATCCACTGTCATATCCGGCGGCTCGTTCAGTTTGGTGGTGCTGGCGTTCAGGGCGCCTCCCTCACCGCAAATGCCGGTTGTGGTGTCGCAGTTATCCTTCACCCCGATCTGGGCTATGTACGTTGCGCTTGCGCCCGCGGCGGCGGCCGCAGCGGGATTATACTTCTGCACTATCCCATCCCCGTTGCCGCCGACCCAGACGTAGCCCTGGTAGTCCACAAAGCAGCCGTGGGAGCCATACGGCATGTACGCGGTGCGCCCAGGGGCCGCAGTCGCACTATATGCGCCTGAGGCGCCGGCGAGGATCAGCGAGGGATTACCCCATCCAGCAATCGTTTTTCCCTCGGTGTTAAACGCGACGACCGGAGGAGAAGGTATTGCTTTTGCCGGGGTAGCGTCATTCGAGTTGATGGCCCCTGACTCATTGTTCTGAAGGACACCGTTCACCGTTACTCCAACTTGCCAACCACGGTTGAAGGTGTAAACGTTGTCGTACTGATCCGTACAGCTTCCCGCCACTTCGCCCTGTACCCATCTGTGGGCGATACCATCGGTGCCGACCGGAGCCGGCAGCGGCTTGGGCCAGAGAGGATCGACCCTGAACCGGGGTGCGCGATCACGATCATGGTCCGCTTTGACGTGGATGGGGTTCCAGAGCCCGAGGCCCACGACGAGCGCGACCACGACTGCGCCCGCGTACAAATATCGTGCGCTTTTCATAATGCTCTCCTTTCAACTCTACAGTTCTCGCCGGAGCAAGGAGCGAAAACAGGTGGGGGGTGCGTTCACTGTTAATGAGTTTGCTGTCCGGAGGCGCGGCAGAACACACACCTCCACGCTTCCGAAGCACCAGACTCTGAATCGGGGGAGGTTCCTGGGATGAGGTCCGAAGGGGTGGGCGCGACCAGGTCGAATCGTGCGGAGTGGCTGGTCCACCCCTGAAACGCTGCGAAGTTTATCCCTCCACAGCTCCCGCTGTCAATGCGTGACAATGTCGCCAACATGTAAAATTTTGTAATCGTCAATGGCCTGAATTCCGCGCCGGCAGCGGTTTTGCGGCGTTCAGCCGATTCATCCGTACCTTGCCAGGTGGAGACGCGCAGCGTGCTGCGTCTATACCAGAGCGGCTACAATGCTCTTCCCCGAGGGAACACCATGTACTCACGCTCGCACGCACGCTCCATGGTCATCACCCCCTACGGCATCGTAGCTACCGCGCACGCGCTGGCCTCGCAGGCGGGCGCCGAAGTGCTGGCGCGCGGCGGTTCCGCGGCCGATGCAGCCATCGCCGCTAACGCCGTCCTGGGGGTCACCGAGCCCATGATGAACGGCATGGGCGGCGACCTGTTCGTCCTCTACTGGCAAGCGAAGAAGCGCAAGCTCTACGGACTGAACGCCAGCGGATGGGCCCCCGCAGCGCTCACCATCGAGCACCTCAAGCGCAAGGGATACGCCGCCATGCCGCACGACGGCATCGACTCCGTCACCGTGCCCGGCGTGGTGGACGGCTGGAGCGAGCTGCACCGCCGCTTCGGCCAGCGCCGCTGGAAGGAAATCTTCCAACCGGCGATCTTCTACGCCGAACACGGCTATCCCGTGCCGGAGGTGATCCAGGGTTATTGGCAGGTCGGCCCCGAGGCGCTGGTGCACGACCAGGAGAGCCAGCGCGTCTATCTGCCGGGCGGCAAGGTTCCCGCCGTGGGCGAGATCTTCCGCAATCCCGACCTGGCAAAGAGCCTGCGCGTGATCGCCGACGACGGCGCCAAAGCGTTCTATCGCGGAAAGATCGCGCGTGCCATCGTCAGCACCTCGGCGGCGCACGGCGGCACCATCTCTAAGGACGACCTGGCCGAGTTCTCCGCCGAGTGGGTGGACCCGATCTCCACCACATATCGCGGCTGGACCGTCTACGAGTTGCCGCCCAACGGACAGGGTATGGCCGCGCTCGAAATGCTGAACATCATGGAGACCATGCCGGCATCGCCCGACGGTCCGCTCAGCATGCCCGAGTTGCACAAGAAGATCGAGGCCATGAAGCTGGCCTACGCCGATCTCGAACGCTACAACGCCGATCCGCGCTTCGCCAAAGTTCCAGTGAAGGGCCTGCTGTCGAAGAAGTATGCCAAACAACGCGCCAAGCTCATGGCACGCGACCGCGCCGGCGACTTTGCGTTCGGCGTGCCTCCGGGGAGCGACACGACTTATCTGGCGGTCGTGGATCGCGAGGGCAACATCGCCTCGTTGATCCAGAGCAACTACATCGGCTTCGGATCGGGCATCACCGCGCGCGGCATGGGATTCGTGCTGCAGAGCCGTGGCGCGCTGTTCTCGCTCGACCCCGCGCATCCCAACGCGCTGGCGCCGCGCAAGCGGCCGTTTCACACCATCATCCCCGCGTTCATGGAGCGCGGCGGCCAGCACATCGGCTTCGGCATCATGGGCGGAGCCAACCAGCCGCTGGCGCACGCGCAGTTCGTCTCGAACGTCGTGGATTACGGCATGAACATCCAGGCGGCGCTCGAGCACCCGCGGTTTACCGTCGGCGAACGAGTGGGACGCAGCATTCTGCTCGAAACCCGCGTGAAGCTGGAGGTGGCGCGGCAACTCTCCGCCATGGGACATGCGCTCGAAGGCGTGGGAGATTTCTCGACCGCCATGGGACGCGGCCAGGCCGTGCTGCACGATTCCAGGGCGAAGGTGAACTATGGCGCGTCGGACGCACGCGCGGATGGCGCGGCCGCGCCCGAGCCTCCGCCGATGAAGTGGTAATGCCGGAATCAAGAAAAAGGGACGTGGCAAGCTGCGTCTCCGACCGGCGGCTGGCAGGAGTACAATGATTTGCTTTCTGTGGGCCTCGTCGGAATCCCAGGTTATTTTTCCAACACCAGAGGAGGATCCAATATGACAGCGCAGTCTGTCCTGAAGTCACTCATCGTGGTGATGCTGGTGCTGTGCGCGAGCTGCGCGCTGGCACAAGCGCCGCCCGCTCCCTCGCCGTATCTCACGCCCATCGGGCCAGCGATTAGTGTTGAGGCCGCCAAGAAGGCGGTGACCGCGGCGCTGGCCGAGACGCGCAAGAACGGCTGGCTGATGGCAGGGGCCGTGGTCAGCCCCGGCGGCTACCTCGTCTACTACGAGAAGATGGACAACACCCAACTGGGCAGCGCCGAGGTGGCTATCGACAAGGCGCGCTCGGCGGCACTCTACAAGCGCCCGACCAAGGCCTTCCAGGATGCGCTGGCTGCGGGCGGCGTCGGACTGCGCGTGCTGGCACTGAAGGGCGCGGTGCCGGTCGAGGGCGGCCTGCCGATCATCGTGGACGGCAAACTCGTCGGCGCCATCGGCCTCTCCGGCGACACCAGCGAGCATGACGGCCAATGCGCCGCCGCCGGCCTTGCCGCTCTCAAGTAATGGGAACCATCCCCAGCAACCGGCGCGGATAACCGGGGTCCCCAGCAAACCTGGCTTTGGTTTGCTGGGGTGGAATAACGCTGCCCGCGATCGCCCCGAACGCGATAGCATTACGGGAACAGGAGCGATTCCGATGCACGTGAACCCGTTCATCCGCGCCGGAGTTCTGGTCGTGCTCTGCCTTTCGGCAGTGTCGTTCGGCGCCGCCGACAAGCCCGCCAAGCTCGACGGCTTCGCCCGCTGCCTGGGCGAAAAGAAAGCCGCCATGTATGGCGCCTTCTATTGCGAGCATTGCAAGGAGCAGAAGGACCTGTTCGGCGACTCCGCTCAATATCTGCCCTACGTCGAATGCGTCGAGAAGGGCACGCGCAAGATCACCGAGCAGTGCAAGGCGCTCGGCATCCGCAAGACGCCCACCTGGATCTTCGAGCAGGGCGGCGACCGCGTCGAAGGCAAGGTGCTCTCGCTCCAGGAACTCAGCCAGAAGAGCGGATGCCGGCTGCCGTGAGCCGCATCCTGCTGGCCATCTCGTTGCTGGCCGTGGTGGGCATGGCGCTCTCCGCGGTCTCGCTCAAGAACCACTACAGTGGCGACAAAACCGAGTACTGCGACCTGGGCGAAACCTTCAACTGCGACCTGGTGAACCGCAGCGTGTATTCGCACGTCGGGCCGGTGCCGGTGGCGGCCATCGGCCTGATTGGGTACGCGGCGCTGTTTGCCTTGTCCCGCATGCGACGCCGGTCGGCCGCGGCGCTGATGCTCCTTGGTTCGCTGGCAGGGCTGGCGTTCGCGCTCCGGCTCACCTACATCGAGGCCTACGTGCTGGGCGTGTGGTGCCTTCTGTGTCTCAGTTCGCTCGGCACGATCGTGGCGACCACGGCGCTGTCGGGGGTAGCGCTGGTGCGTGCCTCGACTTCTACTGACCGCAACCAGCAACAGCTTTCCTGAAACCTCAACGCTTGGTCTTGCAACTAATGCTCGAAACTGGAAACTAGAAACTGGAAACTGGCAAAATGCGCGCCGTCATCATCACCCGCCCGGGCGGACCGGAAGTGCTCGAGGTCCGCGAGTTGCCCACGCCCACGCCGGCCGCCGACCAGGTCCTGGTCCGCGTATACGCCGCCGGCATTAACCGCGCCGACATCCTGCAACGCCGCGGACACTACCCACCGCCGCCCGGCGCGCCCCAGGACATCCCCGGCATGGAGTTTGCCGGCGAGATCGCCGCAGTCGGACCCGAGGCGCGGCTGTGGCAGAAGGGACAGCGCGTCTTCGGCATCGCCGCCGCCGGCTGCTACGCCGAGTATCTCGTCGCGCACGAGCGCGCCCTCGCCGAGTTTCCGGAGAACCTGACGTGGGTCGAAGCCGGCTCCATCCCGGAAGTCTTCATCACCGCCCACGACGCCTTGTGGAAGCAGGCCGAGCTGCGCCCGTCGGAGACCGTACTGATCCACGCCGTAGGCAGCGGCGTCGGCATCGCCGCCTTGCAACTGGCGCGCGCCATGAATGCCATCCCTTACGGCACCTCGCGCACCGCCGACAAGCTCGACCGCGCCCGCAAACTCGGCATGGAGGATGGTGTCGCGCTCGATGCCTCGCTCTCGGCGCTCGCGCCCGCGGTGGAGCGCTGGACTGCAAAACGCGGAGTGGATGTGGTGCTCGATTGCGTCGGCGGCGCTTACGTCACGGCCAGCGTGCGCGCCCTGGCCCCGCACGGAAGGCTGATCCTGATCTCGCAATCCGCCGGACCCACCGCCGAACTCGACCTGCGCGCCGTCATGCCCAAGCGCCTCACCCTGCGCGGCACCACGCTGCGCATGCGCCCGCTCGAGGAGAAGATCATGGCCACGCGCGCCTTCGCCGCCGAAGTTGCGCCCCTGTTTGCGCGCGGCGTGCTGCGCACCATCATCGACAGCGAATTTCCCCTCGACCAGGTGCAGGCGGCCCATGCGCGCCTCGAATCCAACGAGACGTTTGGGAAAGTGGTGCTGCGTTTGTGAGCGCACCTTGACTCTGACCGGCGACTGTCCCTCAATCAAATGTCATTCTTCCGCCGACCGAAGGGAGGCGGGAGAATCTGATGATGTGGCCGGGCGCGACCCGGAAGGGCCCGTTGCACTGTTAACGGTTAGGTAATTACCACCCCCTCCCCGTGCCCCCGTGTAGAATCAACACTTTGCGGAGCGGAAACAGGCGAGAACAGATCAAACAAAGCACTTACACGTAAAAACAGTTCCCAAAAGGACTTAACCCGCCTCCAGGGGCATTTTGTTGTCAAAGAGCGGAAGCCGCGCAGCGGCGGCGTGTTAATCCAAACGATAATAGGCCTGTGGAAAAATACCTCACCCGGGGTGCTCGCCAGTGGAAATCGTAGAGTTACGGGATATCCCTCCTCGGGACCCATGAAAGCAAAGGGCTCAAATGGATAATCTTGAGCCGCACTGAATTATCTAATTGTGATTTACGTTAAGTGATGTATATCACAACTACTATAGCTCGTCAAGCAGAATCTCACGTGGGGAGCCTGCCCTGAGCGAGCGCAGCGAGTCGAAGGGCCCCCGGCCGTCCGGGCGCGACCGGGTCGCGCCTGTGGTTTGGGTCCCGCCGCGGACAGCCTGCCCCGCGGCTCAGAAGGTGGCAAGATTTCTTCCCAGTGTGCCGTCGTACGGGCGGAATCGTGATGGCGTGGCCAGTACTGTGCGCCGCCGACTCTTCACATCCCTTCCATTAACTTACCTTCGGGGGCGGCCCCACAATCACGCCGGGGGGAATGTTTGCGGGCCGCATGGCAACTTGGTACCTCATGGGGCACTGGGGATCTCGGGCTCCCTCAGCGAGGCGATACATCACAAACAAGGGCGATAACTTTATGTTGAAGCACGACACAATCGTCTCTTCCACGGCGCCGCAGAGGTTGTCCCAGAACAAGCGAACGAACTCACGCAACTCGGTTTTTTGCACCGTGGGGAAGGCAACTCTCGGCACACCTTCGATGGCAACGTACCTCATCTTCAACTGTGGGCAGGTAACGTCGTGAATTATGGTGTCGCGGATGTCAATGAGCCCTGAACTCCACGCCTTTCGGTCACCACGGAGCATGTCGATGAGCCCCTTCGCCGCTTCGCCTGGCACCTTCTGCAGGAATTCCTGTGCCTTCTCGTCAAACTTAGCGTCGTCACCGAGCTGGACAAAGCTCAAGTCGTGACCTAACAGGACCTCCGTCACGGATTTCCTGGGCTTCCTGTGGGACTTCTTTCGCAACTCCTGCCCGAATAGGTGGTACAGAACCGTGCGCGCCTTCACAAAGAAGTCCTTGAAAAGGCGGTTCAACTTGGGCTCGATGTCCTCCAGCAGCGTGAGATGCCCGTTGGTGACTTCGACGCAACGGCCAGCCGCCACATCCTGCAAATGCTTCTCGATGAACCTATTGAGTTCGAGTTGCGCATCGTAGCATTCGCGCATGCTGTCGAAAAGCGGCGCGTGGACCTCGCGGAAAGCTCTTTGCTCCTCCGGGCGGTGGAGCACGGCCGCGCTGAGGTTGAATATCTGGATGGTCAGCCGGAAAGCCCACTCGGAGTTCTCGGCGTCGTATAGTTTCTTGACCACGGGCTGTACTCCCGGAATTGGAGAATTCGCGTCCTGAGGAGCCCATCCGTCCTTGACGGCACCAACGGCCATGTCCTGCAGGAATTCCCCTCTCGACAGTGTGCGCAGACTCACTTCGTTGTAGTCCATGCTCCTTTCACGCGGGCATGCGAGCCGCAATCCGTTTTCTAGCTGAACGACCGCCACCTCTCCGTCATTGCTTACCACCGTGCCCTTCATGTTTTCCCCTTCCTCGTTAGCGCCTGGAGGAACGGAACCGCTTCCTACTAAG
>JBIOFT010000054.1:0-22123 GCA_044447375.1 Terriglobales bacterium
GTCGTGGGTGACCTCTTGTATATCGATCCCCATGTAGGAGCCATAGACTTCCCCGTATCCCGGGGAGGGCGAGGGCTCCGGGCCGGAGGTATTGCCTGCCAGCACCGGCAGGGCGAGCAGCAGCACCAGCAAAGCTGTCGAAGATGATTTCAACATAGCGATACCCTTTGAGCGGATATTAGGAAGCAGGGGGCAGGACGCAGGAAAACCGCTGGAAGATGCGTGTTTTTCCTGCCTCCTGCCTCCTGCGTCCTGCCTCCTGCTCTCATCTTTTTCCGCGCCGCAATTCGATATTGCCGGCGGTAGTGCGAATCTTCAGCACGGGGCCGCCCCCGTTGAGAGCGCCCTGGCCATAGATTTCGCGCGGGCCCCACTCCCCGCTCTCGGAGGAAACCTTTACCTCGGGGAAATCCGTGATCATTCTGTGCCCCATGGCAGCGTCGATGGTAGCGCGCACGGTGACCGGCAGGTCCGGCGGCAAGTATACGATCACGTCGCCCACGCTGGTCTCAAGATACGATTCGCTGAAGCTGCCCTTGCTTGCCGTAAACTCGGCGGAGATGGGGCCGGCTGCGTTCTTGGCGGTGACCCCGTGGGTGAGGCCGCTCAGGCGAATGCCGCCGCCGGAAGTGGTGGCGCGCACTACGCCTTTGGCCGAGGCCAGCCGGATGCTGCCTCCGGAGGTCTCCAGGATGGCGCCGCCGCCCACGTCGCCGATCTCCACGCTGCCCCCGGCGGTCGCGGCCCGCAGCTCGCCGTCACACCGCTTCACCTGGATGCCGCCGCCGGCCGTCGAAAGGTAGGCGCTCTGGGTGGCGGAGCCCACTTCGATGCTGCCGCCGGCGGTCTCAGCGTGAATCTTGCCGCCGGCAGAGCGGATGTTGATGCTGCCCCCGGCGGTCTCCGCTCGCAAGTCGCCGCCGACGTTGCCGACGTCAATGCTGCCGCCCGAAGTCTCAGCCTTGACGGCGCCGCCAATGTCGTTGATGTGGATGCTGCCCCCGGCCGTCTCCGCCTCCACCCGTCCGGCGATGTCGGTGACGCTCACATTGCCGCCACGGGTCTCAATCTTCACCAACGCCAGGTCGCGGGGAACATTGACGCTGATGTCCACCGCGATTTTCTCGCGGTGGCCAGAGCATTCAGCCTCCAGCACCGCGAAATCCGACTTCTGAGAAGCGCGGACAATGAAGGTTTCGAACTGGTGCCGGGCCTGACTTTCCGAGCTGGTGTTGGCCCGCTTGCGGATTGTGTATGTGATCCCCTGGGGAGAGCCGCCGCGCACCGTGACCGCTCCGAATTCGATGCCCACCTTCAGGTTGCGGAGCGAAGGCAGCGTCCCGCTGACCACCTCCACCCAGCCGTTGCCGGAACGCATGACGTGGGAATCCTGCGCCCACAGCGGCGCCGCCCAGGCGGCCAGGGCCAGCAGCACCGCGAGTTGATGATGACGTTTCAATTCAGCTTTTCCCTTCCCTAATCAATCTCCGGAATGGTAGCCAGCACGCGCTGGGATTCCGACCGGATAAACTTGCTCTTGTCGCGCGACAACTGCTGAAAAGCCTGGCGCACGGACGCGTCCGCCTTCAGCGGCTTCAGCAGCACAATGGCCTCGGAGCGCACGCCGGGGTTGGAGTCGTTGAGCAGCGCTTCCAGGACCGCATTGCGCACCGAGGTATCGCTCTGGACGAACGGGCCGAGGCCGTCGAGGGCCTTCAGGCGCACGCCGGGATTGGCGTCGTAGCGTAACGCGAAGATCAGCGCATCGCGCACCTGGCGTTCCCCCGGCCGCTGCGCCAGCAGGTCCACCGAGTCCATGCGGACGCCGGCATTGTAGTTGCTGCGTGCCGCGAACAACAAAAGCTGCTGGATGCGCGGATCGTCGATCGTTCCCTCTACCTTCTCCGGCTGCACGGTGTCGTACTGGATCTCGACTTTGCGGGAGCCGGGGTCGGGAATGATGGACTTGATGCCGGCGATGGAAGCCTGGGAGAGCGGGGGAGGATTCTTCGAGACTTGCGCGATGTCACCGGGCTTGTTCACCAGCTTGTAACTAGCCATCACGCCGCCGGCGAAGCCGATCATGAGCAGCACGGCCACCAGAGCGGGAGCGAACCGGACCTGATGCAACCATCCCGCCAGGTCCAGAGTCCAGCGCCATCGCCGCGCGGGCTCGGCCGACTCCAGCGCCTCGGAAAGCCGGATTCGGGAAGCTGCCACCAGGTTGGGCGTGGGGTCGGACGCGGGCAGGACTTCGCTCATCAGCCCGCGGAACTCGCGCGATGTCTTCAGCTCCGCTGCACAGCCGGCGCAGCGCTCGGTGTGCTGCTCCAGTTCGTGCCGCGCGTCGTCCGGCAACTCGTCATAGATATAAAGCGTGATGTTTTGCTTTACCCAATCACAGTTCATAAAGTACCGCCTTGTCTAGGGAGCAGGAGGCAGGACGCAGGAAGCAGGAAAAAACCAGACCCGTTTCGTGGCTTCCAGTCGTGCGTTTTTCCTGCCTCCTGCCTCCTGCCTCCTGCTTCCTTACCTCATGTCCGCCAGCGATCCGCGCAGCTTCTGGGTGGCGCGGAACAGCGTGTTCTTGGCGGTCTCTTCCGTCGTATTCAGGACTTCGCCGATGGTGCGCAGCTTCAGCCCCTGATAATGCTTGAGCTCGAACACCATGCGCTCCCGCGGGGTCAGCCGCTCGATCGCCCGCCCGATGCGGGTGCCCAGCTCGCGCCGCATCAGGTCGCGCTCCGGGTTGGCGCCTGGACGCCCATCCGGCGTCTGGTCGAGCCGGTCGTACTCGTTGCCCTCGGAGTCGATCGCCACCGGCGCATCTTCCTTGCGCACCGTCCGCTTGCGCAGGTGATCGAGACACAGGTTGGTAACGATGCGGTAGATCCAGGTGTAGAACGAGCACTCAAAGCGGAAATTGCCGACGTTACGGTAGGCTTTGAGGAACGCTTCCTGATAGATGTCCTGCGCATCCTGCTCCGAACCGGTCAGGTGCATCGCCAGGCGCAACACCGCCCGGTCGTACTGCCGCACCAGTTCCTCGAAGGCCACGCGGTTCCCGCGCTGCGCTTCACGGATCAACGTGCTGTCGTCGGCACGGCTCAGATATTGGCTGACCATGTCTCCCCGACGAGAGGGAGGATTTCTGGGACCGCTCTCGACAACCGCTCTGGCCAAACCACCCCAATTTGCGCTCAGGGGCTGGGGGGCTCCCGCTACCGAATCGGCCGGCATGTTGCTCTCCTGAACCTGTGTCGAGCGTGCCCCGCCACGCTCGGACTAACTAGCTCGCTTGCATGGTGTTGGACGGCCCAGGGAGGCTTCCGTGAGCAGGAATTATAAGGGCAGGACCGAGGAAAAATCGCGGGACTTGGCGGTGGGAGGCGGCGCGTCCTATGCCCTGTCATCCTGAGCGAGCGCGCCTGGGGTTGGCGCGCGAGCCGAAAGCCTGCCCTGAGCGAAGTCGAAGGGGACCTCTACTCGAAGGATATTCGTGCGGAGTAGGGGTGCTTCGACTCGTGCGGGCAAAACCCGCCCGCACTCGCTCAGCATGACAGCGGAATGGGTACAACTACTGAATCTGCTCTACTCTTCGCCCTCCGGCGCCGCGGGCTCTTTGTCCACCGTCACCTTCACGGTCGCCTCCACACCCTTGTACAGGCGGATGGGCACCTTGAACTCACCGATATGCTTCAGCGGCTCGTCGAGGTGGATCTTGCGGCGGTCGATGGCGTAGCCCTTGGCTTCGAGGGCGGCCCCGATGTCGCTCGAAGTGACCGAACCGAAGAGCTGGTCCTTCTCGCCCGCCTTGCGGGTGAAACTCAGGGTGACGGTATCGAGCAGCTTGGCCTGGGCTTCGGCCTCGGCCTTATCCGTGGCCGCACGCCGGAGCGCCGCCTGCTTCATCTGCTCGATCACGGCACGATTGCCGCGGGTGGCCTCGATGGCCAGCTTGCGCGGCAGCAGGAAGTTGCGCCCGTACCCCTCGGCCACCTTCACCACGTCGCCGCGCGCGCCCAGCTTGGGGACATCTTCTTTGAGGATCACTTCCATAGAAGAACTCCGTTTCAAGTTGCACGTTTCATGTTTCACGTGACCCGTTCGGCCGCCGAACCTGAAACGTGAAACTCGAAACGTGAAACGTTGGTCTAATATCGCGCCGCGAACGGCAGCAGGGCGATGTTGCGCGCCTGCTTGATGGCCGCGGTCAGCCGCCGCTGGTGGGGAGTGCAGACCCCGGTCAGCCGGCGGGGGACAATCTTGCCGCGCTCGGCCACGAACTGCCCCAGCAGGCGCACATCCTTGTAATTGATGGAGTCGATCTTCTCCACGCAGAACTTGCACACCTTCTTGCGGCGGAAGAATTTGCGCGGTCCGCCTTCGCCCCGGCCGCCGGGACGCCCTCCCGGTCCTCCGGGACGCCGGCCGCCCGGGCCGCCTGGACCGCGTCCGTAAGGACGCGGCCCTGGCGCTGGATGCGCCGCGGGGGTGGTGGCCGCCGGCGCCGCGGGGGTTGCCGCTGGCGCTTCGCTGCTGCTGGTCACTGCCTTCTTTTCTTCGTCAGCCATGATGCTCCTTCTCTTTTCGCAACTGGTTATGCCGTGGCCGGCGCGGGCTCGCTGCCAGCGGCCGTCTCGGCCGTCTGCGGACGCTGCCGCACTTTCGAGTCGCGGATCTTCTTGACCTTGGCCAGGCGCTTTTGTTCCTCATCGATGCGCACGCTGATGTACTTGATCACCGGCTCGGTGACTCTTAGGCGCCGCTCCAGCTCCGCAAGCGCGCTGCCCGGGCCCTCGACGGTGAGCAGCACGTACAAGCCGTCCTGGAACTTGCGCACCTTGTAGGCCAGCCGGCGCTTGCCCATGCGCTCCACGTTCTTCACCGTGATGCCGGCGGTGGTGGCGTTGGACTCGACCGTCGAGATCACCCGATCAGTCTCTTCTTCCGGCAGGTCCGGCCGAACGATGTACATCACTTCATAAGTACGTTGTTGCAGTGGCATATTCTTCTCCGCTTCTCAATGCGCCTGCCCGCCGCGGCGGGGCCGGCGTCATGATCCTTCTTCTTCCTGGGTTTCCGGCCGGCGGTTGAACCGGCTCATGGCCTTGGCCACGCCCTCGCCCAGGATTACTTTCACCGCTTCCGCCGCGGTGTCGAGTTCCTCGTCCACCACGGCGTACTGCGACTTCTTGAACTGCCCGAGCACGTAACGCGCTCCGTCCTTCACCGGATGGTCGGGCGCGATTCCCAGGCGCATGCGGACGAACTCCTCGCTCCCCAGCGCTCCGATGATCGACTCCATGCCGTTGTGCCCGGCGGAGCTGCCGCGCTGCCGTATGCGGATCGCGCCCAGCGGCAGATCCAGCTCGTCGTAGATCACGATCAGGTCCTGCGCCATGTCCACAGCGTGCTCCCGCACCAACTCCCGGACCGACATGCCGCTCAGATTCATGTATGTTTCCGGCTTGGCCAGCAGCACATCGTGATCTGCGATCACCTCCCTGCCCGTCAGCGCGCGGCACTGGCGGTTGCTCACCCGCACCCCGTGCTGTTCGGCGATGCGGTCCACCGCCAGGAATCCCATGTTGTGCGGCGTGAACTGGTATTCGATTCCGGGATTGCCCAGACCGACGATCAGTTTCACGCCGCCTGCTCTCTACGCAACTGTCATCCTGAGCGCTCTTTTGCGCGCGAAGGATCTAGAGGATGTCTGCACCACCATCACCGTCGAAGCCGGCCGGCGCAATGGGCACAACCAACACTGTCCAGATCCTTCGCTCCGCTCAGGATGACAGTTGCGGTCTGTAGCAAGAACACCCTCATTTCTTTTCCTTCTTCTCCGACTTCTCCGCCTTTTCGGGCTTGGCCTCGGCCGCTTCGGTTTCGCCTTCCGCGAGTTCCTGCTTGCCCTTCTTGATGACCTCGGGCTCGGCTGGCGCGGCGGCTTCAGCGGCTACGGCCTCCGGCGCGGCCACGACCTCTTCCTTAACCGAGATGATGTGCGCCACCGTCTGGTTGGGGTCAGTCAAAAACTTGACCCGGTCGATGTGCGCCAGGTCGCTCACCCGCATCAGCTTGCCGAAGACCAGCTCGCTGATATCCGCGTCGATGTGGCTGGGGATGTCCGCCGGGAGGCATTCCAGTTCCACCTCGCGCAACACCTGCTCCAGGATGCCGCCCTGCTGCTTGACGCCCGCGGCCTCGCCTTTGAGCATGACGGGCACCGACACCTTCAGGCGCTCGTCCATGGCAATGCGCTTGAGGTCAATGTGCAGCAAGGAGCCCTTGATGGGCTCGTACTGCCAGTCCACGATCATGGCCTTGGTACGCTCTTCCCCGGCCTGCAGGTCGAAGATGGTGTTGTGCCCGGTCTCCGAGGTGAGGATGCGCGAGATCTGCTTGGGATCCACGCTGAGGGTGAGCGACGGTTTCTTGGCGCCGTAGAGAACGGCAGGGACGCGCCCGCAGCGGCGCAGGCGCCGGGTCTCGTTCTTGCCCCGCTCCGTGCGCGGCTGCGCTTCCACCAGGTTGGTTCCAGTCGTTGTTGCGGTTGCCATAAGGGCTTCGTTCCTTCCTGCGATCCTGCTTATGCGAACAGCGAGCTGACCGAGGTCTCCTCGTGAATGGACTGGATCGCGCGCGCGATCAGCCCGCCGATGGAGCGGACCACGATCTTGGGCTCTTTCTGCGCCGCTGCCGACAGCGGGATGGTGTTGGTGACGATGACCTGCTCGATCTTCGACTTGGCGATGCGCTCCACCGCCGGCCCGGAAAGCACCGGGTGGGTGGCGCAGGCATAGACGCTGCTGGCGCCGGCCTCGACCAGGGCATCGGCGGTCTTGCAGAGCGTGCCGGCGGTGTCAATGATGTCGTCCAGGATAAGCGCGCTGCGCCCGCGCACGTCGCCGATCACGTGCATGACTTCGGTAATGTCCATCTCCACGCGGCGTTTGTCCACGATAGCCAGAGCCGAATCCATCTTCTTGGCGAAGAAGCGAGCGCGCTCCACGCCGCCGGCGTCGGGCGAGACCACGGTCAGCGCCGGCAGCGCCATCTTGCGCACCTCGGCCACCAGCACCGGCGAAGCGAACAGGTGGTCCACCGGGATATTGAAAAAGCCCTGGATCTGCGGCGCGTGCAAGTCGACGATCAGCGCCCGGTGCGCCCCGGCGGTGGTCAGCAGGTCGGCGATCAGCTTGGAGGAGATGGGCGCGCGCGGTTTGTCCTTGCGGTCCTGGCGGGCATAGCCGAAGTACGGAATCACGGTGGTGATGCGCCGCGCCGAGGCCCGCTTGAGCGCGTCGATCATCATCAGCAATTCCATGATGTGCTCGTTGACCGGGTGGGAGGTGGGCTGCACCACGAACACGTCGCCACCACGCACGTTTTCCAGCAACTGCACGTAGACTTCGCCGTCGGAGAAGCGGTTGATGTTGCATTGCGCCCGCGCCATGCCCAGGAAGCTGCAGATCTCATCCGCCAGCGCCGGGTTCGCGGTGCCGGAGAAGATCTTGAACTTCTCGTCCTGCCGCGCCCGCTGCGGCTTGCGCTCGGGCTTGGGCTCCTCGACCTTCTTTTTTTCCGTTGCCGTGACCACCGTTGTCGCCATGGACGTCCCCGCCGTGGGATTCATGGAACCTGTCTGGATACCGGGTTTGGCCGTGGAATGCATCAAAACAGCTTTTTAGCTCTTAGCTCTTAGCTCTTAGCTTGAGGCCCTTTTCACTGCCGTCCTGACAACTGGGTACTGACTACTGGTTTTCTGGCTGGGCGGCCAGGATTCGAACCTGGACAAAGTGCTCCAAAGGCACTTGACCTGCCATTAGTCGACCGCCCAGTTGCTACTGGCGACTAGCTACTCAAACATCCGCTTCCAATACTCCCGCCGGGTCAGCGTCTTCGTCGCCACCGCCGGCATGCCTTCGGCGCTCAAGCGCGAAGCCGCCTTCCGGGCCAGCTCCCGCGACTTGAACAGCCCATACACCGTCGAGCCGGAACCCGACAGAGACGCATACGCCGCGCCGGCACGTTCCAAGGCACGCTTCACGGCACACAACTCTGAATGCTGGGGGAAGACGACACTTTCGAAGTCGTTTTCGATCCCGGCATGGACAAGGTCGAGAAGCAGTGCCTCGGCCCGGTCCCCGCTACTCTTGGCGGGAACACCGGTGGAAGAGCCACTCAGCCAAGCGGACACCGCACGGCTGGACCGATTCAGTTTATCGGAGCCGCCTGTGCCCGTCAATTTATCTGCCTCCTGCCGCCTGCCTCCTGCTTCCTGCTTCTTGGCGTCCCAGTCGGCGAACGCCTGCGGAGTCGATACCCCGATCGCGGGCGTGACAATCACGCAGTCCAGTGCCGGGAGGTCTTCGAGGGGATAGACCTCCTCGCCGCGTCCGACGCCTAACACGGTGCCACCGATCAGGAACAGCGGCAGGTCGGAGCCGACCGCCGCCGCCAGCCGCAGGCGCTCCTCAGGCGGCAGTTGCTTGCCGAGCGCGCGCTCGATGGCCAGCAGCGTGGCCACCGCGTTCGAGGAAGCTCCGCCCAGCCCGCCCTGCACCGGCAGCAGCTTCTCCACCTGGATGACCACCCGGCCGCGCGCCTTCAACGCCTTCATGGCGCGCTCAGCCATGCGCCAGCAGGTGTTGGACTCGTCGCAAGGAACGCGCTTGTCCTTGGAGCGGATCTCGATGCCGGTCCCACGCGCCACCTCGACCCGCAGCCGGTCGTGCAGGGCAACGGTCTGGTAGACGGTGCGCAGGGCGTGGAAGCCGTCGGCGCGCCGCGAACCGATCTCCAGCCCGATGTTGATCTTGGCGAACGAACGCACCGCGACGGTCATGGGAGGGGCATTCTAACCCACGAGAATCACGTGGCGCGGATTCAACAATTCCGCCGCCTGACCGGGAATATGTCCATCCGGTCCTTTGGCGCTTTGAAGCGCTTGCGGCACCGGGGACAGCGCAGTTCTGGCAATTCGCTCAGCGGCGGACGCAGCAGGTCGGAGGATACCACCACGCTAGCCGGGCGGTGACACTCGGGACACTCGGCCACGCAAGCGACCATCTCGCCTTCTTCCCGCATGCGCCAGGATGGACGGTGGATCATTGGAACTTCCGGTTTCCGCTTTGGCCAACGACCAACGACCAACAGCCAACGACTGCCCTAGAACAGCGCGTTCTGCCGGCTGTTCGGCCTGATCCCAAAATGATCGTACGCCAGCTTAGTGGCTACCCGGCCGCGCGGAGTGCGGTCCAGGAATCCGATCTGGATGAGGAACGGCTCGTAGATTTCTTCGATGGCTTCGGCTTCCTCGGCCAGGGCGGCGGCCAGCGTGTTCACGCCCACCGGCCCGCCCTGATATTTCTCGATGATAGTCAGCAGCAGTTTGCGATCGATGTCGTCGAAGCCGTGCTTGTCCACTTCCATCATCTCCAGCGCGGCCTGGGCGGTGGAGCGGTCGATGCGTCCGGCGCCGCGCACCTGGGCATAGTCGCGCACCCGCCGCAGCAGGCGGTTGGCGATGCGTGGGGTGCCGCGGGCGCGGCTGGCGAGCTCCTGGCCACCCTCTTCATCGATGTCAACGCCCAGTATCTCCGCCGAGCGCCGCACGATTACGCGCAGCTCGGCGTGGGTGTAGAACTCCAGGCGCAGCAGGATGCCGAACCGCGAGCGCAGCGGCGCCGAGAGCAGCCCGGCGCGGGTGGTCGCCCCGATGAAGGTGAACGGCTTCACGTCCAGGGTGTGAGTGCGCGCCGATGGCCCCTGCCCGATAATGATGTCCAACTTGTAGTCCTCGAGCGCGGAGTAGAGGATCTCCTCCAGCGCCGGCTGCAGACGGTGGACCTCGTCGAAGAACATCACTTGCCGGTCGCGCAGGTTGGTGAGGATGGCGGTCAGGTCGCCCTTGATCTGGATGGCCGGGCCCGCTGTCTGCTGGAATGCTACCCCCAGCTCGTTGGCGATGATAGTGGCCAGCGTGGTCTTGCCCAGGCCTGGCGGCCCGTAGAGCAGCACGTGATCGAGCGCCTCGCCGCGCGAGCGGGCAGCCTCGATCGCCACCGCCAGGTTGTCTTTGACTTTTTTCTGCCCGATGAATTCGTGCAGGCGCTTGGGCCGCAGCTTCAGCTCGAACGACGCATCGTCTTCGACCGGATTCGCCGAAACCAGCCGCTCACGGTCCTCTGTGCTCTTGGGGATTGCCACTGGCCGGATAGTAAGCCGAAACCGCAGGAAACTCCAAACTGAAAACCGCGGAGGACGCAGGGGACGCGGCGGAAAAATTGGAGGATAAGAGACCTCCGCGTCCTCGGCGTCCTCTGCGGTTTTCAGTGGGCGCGACTCAGGCCACGCGGGCGGCGGCTTCTTCCTGCGTGGTGAGCTGGAGATCGAGTTTGCGCAGGCCGGGGAGCTTCACCAGCTTCTCGCGCAGTTTCTCCGGCTCTTCCGCCAGCACCGGTCCCCACAGGGTCACACAGCCCTCGCGGACGGAAATCTGGATCGAATCCGGATTCGCGGTGGTGCGCCAGATCTCCAGGCGGGCGCGCTCGGCCAGCACCCAGTCGGGCACGGAGGGGCGGCGCCGAACCACGGAGATGGGCGTGACCGCACGGTGAGCGCGGCTATGCAGGTGGGTATCCACCAGGTACATAAGCCCAGCGCCAATGGCCACTCCGCCGAGCAGGGAGAAAGGACCGCACTGCCTGAGAGCACTCTTCATGGGGGAGCCTCCTCTATCTATCTGCTTAGATGTCCGTAGAGGCGGCAAGGCAAGGCCGGGAGGCTACACAAAAGTGGGGTGGCCTTTCGGCCACCCCGTGAGAGAGAGCGAGTGGTGCAGGCGATAGCCCCACAGGCTCCAAGAGAGATCATGCGGCTTTAGCGCCGCGCGTGCGTTCGATCGACGTCCACAGCTCCAGTTCTTTGCGGGCAGGGCCAGGCTTCAAGTACTTCTCCTGCCAGGTGTCCTTGGTTTCCAGTCCCGACCAGGCGTGCATGCCGTGCTGCTGCACGGTGTAGCGCCAGCGGTAGTGGCCGTAGACATCCATCACGTGGGTGGCGTAGGACTCGGCCAGCGCGCGGTTGCCGCGGATGATGAGCAGGTTCTCATCGTTCTGATACGACGCTTTGTACCCCAAGTTGTGGCTGCCGGTGACCACCACGCAGTTTTCCGAGAGCGGGTCCACGACCACAATTTTGTCGTGGATGATGGCGTGGGCCTGGGGTGAGGTTTTCAGCAGCTCCTGCCGCCAGAAGGCGAACTCATCGTCGATGCCGGCCGCGGCCACCATCGAGTCTGCGTGTTTGATGGTGTCGGCCTTGGTGGCGGTGCGGTGGTAGAGCTCGGTGTCGAACTGCTCCACCGCCCCGGGGTCGGTGGCGGCGCCGAAGACGATCAGCTCGGAGTTATTCTTCTGTGTCTCGGCGATGGTTCCCACGACGCTGGGCGTACCCGGCTGAAAGACCAGGAACAGCACCGCCTGGCGCGCATGGGTGATCGCCTCGAACACCTCCGACAGGTCGCTGGGCGTCTTGCTCCCCTTGGCTTTCTGTTCGGTGTTGGGCGAAAACCACACCGTGGTGACGTTGGTCGCGTCGAGGAAGCCCTGGTTGTTCTGGGTGCGCAGATTCGGCCCTTGCTCGGCGCCATCGGCCAGCAGACGCTGCCAGTAGTCGAAGTAGAAGCCGGCGATGATGGGATCTTCGATCAGCAGGGCGTTGTTGTTCTGCCCGCACAGCGCCGTAGATGTCCAGTTGGTGCTGCCGATAAGCACCGTCTGCGGCCTGCCGGCGCGGTCCACATAGACGATGAACTTGTTGTGGCCGATGTGGTCGCCCTTGAGCATGCGGTCGGTAATGTCGATGCCGGATTCATGCAGCGCCTGCCGGTTGCCGTGGTTCACGCCGTCATTTTTCCCGGTGTTGGAAAGGATGAGGTGGAGGGACGGCATGCCCATCAGGCCCTGCATCAGCTCCGGATCGTTGAGCTCGTACAGCGCCGCGTAGCATTGCCCGGACTCCTGCTGCGCCCGTTTCAGCAGCGTCATCAGCGCGCCCGGAAGCCGGCCGGCCAGGCGGTTGCGCAGCGGGTCTCCGGGCTGGTCGATGCGGTCGATCAGGGTGCGAAAGTTGGGCGCGCCCGAGGGCCCTTTGGGCAGGGTGTGCGCCAGCGATTGCGTGGAGAGAATGCCGCGATTGAAGAACGCGGAAATCTGCCCGCAGCGGGCGGTGGTGCGCACCGGGTCCGTGATCAGCGCATTGATCCGGTTGGGCTGCAGGTTTCCCGGCTCGCCCAGCATGGGGATGATCTCGTACTGGTACAGGGTTTCGGATTCAGCCGTCAGGTCGCGCCAGGTGAACTTCTGCACCGGCCATTCGTCGGTGGTGCGGGCGTTCCAGTTGGCGTTGGTCTGGCCTTTGAATCCCACCCAGGCGGGAAGGGTGGTGATGGTGCGGTTCTGCAGGTTGGTGCGGCGGATGGTGAACCCCAGGCATTCGGGGATGCGCGTGTCGTAGATCCAGCTCAGAAACACCACGTCGTTGTTGGCGAGGGCGATGGCTTTGTTCATAGCTGCCTCCGTGCACTTCGGGTTGAATGAACCGGTGAATAGCAAACAGCACCCAGGGGCAGCTACAACAATGGCGGATTTTAGGCAGGGCGCATACGGCTGGGGGAAAAAACAGGAGTTTGTTCTGAATTCAGAACAGGAAGGTTTCCCGAAATGGGAAGGGTTGGGCGGCGTTGCCGCCTGAAGGCCAAGCCTCCCGGACCGCGATGCAGGCCGACGTCAATCATCCTTGGCGCAGGAACGGCGAAAAACAGATCAGCGCGTCACCTTCTTCAGGGCGTAGGAGCTCAACACGCGCATGTAATTCGCGCGTTCGAACGCCGCCGGATCGGAGACCGACTTGCGCGCCATGCTGCCCTGCATCTGGCGGATGGATTCGTATTCGTGCTCTTCCATCCAATGCTTTAGGTCATGCAGGACATGGCGGATGTGCCCGACGCCCTTCTCCAGCAGCGCCGAGGTCATCATCGCCACCCGCGCGCCCACCATCATGCTCTTGAGCACGTCTTCGGCGGTATGAACGCCTCCGGTGATGGCCAGGTCGGGGCGGACGTGGCCGTACACGATCGCCACCCAGTTGAGCCGCAGCAGCAGCTCGTAGGAATGGCTCAGCTCCAGGCGGGGCACGACCTCGAGCTGTTCCAGATCGATGTCCGGCTGGTAGAAGCGGTTGAACAGCACCAGGCCGTCCGCTCCGGCCAGATCCAGCCGGCGCATCATGTGCGGAATGGAGCTGAAAAAATGTCCCAGCTTGACCGCCAGCGGAATGCGCACCGCCGCCTTCACCTGGTGCACCACGTCGTAGTACATCTGCTCCACTTCCGAGCCGGGCAGTTCGGGATTGGCGGCGATGTAGTAGGTGTTCAGTTCGAGGGCGTCCGCGCCCGCTTCTTCCATCATCTTGGCGTAACGCGTCCAGCCTCCCATCGAACTGCCGTTCAGGCTGGCGATCACGGGGATGCGTACCGCCTTCTTCACCTTCGCCAGGTGTTCCAGATAGGCTTCCGGCCCGTGATTGTAGTTCTCCAGGTCGGGAAGGTAGTGCAGCGACTCGGCGAAGCTCTCGCTCCCGTACTCCAGCCAGCGATTCAGCTCTTCGCCTTCGATGTCGATCTGTTCCTCGAACAGTGAGTGCATCACCACGGCAGCGGCGCCGGCTTCTTCCATCTCGCGGACGGCCCCGACTTCTCTCTGCAGCGGCCCGGCCGACACCACGATCGGGTTCTTCAATTGCAGCCCCAGGTAGGTAGTAGAAAGGTCGGTCATTGCTTGCCTCCTTTCGCCGCCAGCGCGGCGGCCGCCAGGTCTTCGCCGGCGGGAAGCGAAGCCAGCTTCTCGTAAAGCTCCCAGCGGCTGCGCACGTCCTCTTCGGCCTCGTGCAGCAGCTTCTTGGCGGCTTCGGCATCGGCGTGGTTCAGGATGCTGAACCGGGTCTCGTTCAACATGTATTTCTGCAAGGGCACGCTGGGCGGACGGGAATCCAGTTGTAGAGGATTCTTGTGCTGCTTCACCAGGTCAGGGTTATAGCGGAACAGCGGCCAGTATCCGGACTGCACCGCCAGCTTCTGCTGGTCCATGCCGTACATCATGTCGTAGCCGTGGGCCACGCAGTGCGAGAAGGCGATGATCAGCGACGGCCCATCGTAAGCCTCGGCTTCTTCGAAGGCCTTCAGAGTTTGCATATCGCTGCCACCCATGGCAACCCGGGCAACATAGACGTTGCCGTAGTTGACGGCCATCAGCGCCAGGTCCTTCTTGGCGGTTTCCTTGCCGCCGAAGGCGAAGCGCGCCACCGCGCCGCGCGGCGTGGCCTTGGACCGTTGGCCGCCAGTGTTGGAGTACACCTCGGTGTCCAGCACTAGCACGTTGACGTTCTGCGCGGAGGCGAGCACGTGGTCGAGGCCTCCGTAACCGATGTCGTACGCCCAGCCGTCGCCGCCGACGATCCACAAGCTCCTGCGCACCAGGCTGTCGGCGATGGCGATCAGATCGCGGGCTTCGGGGCTGTCCACGCCTTTCAGCTTGTCGCTGAGCCGGCGCACCTGCTCGCGTTGCCGCTCGATGCCGCCATGGGTCGACTGGTCGGTGGTCAGCAGGGCCGCCACCAGTTCGCCGCCGATCCTGGCTTCGAGCCGATGCACCAGGTCGCGCGCGTACTCCTCTTTCTTATTCATGGCCAGCCGCAAGCCCAGGCCGAACTCGGCGTTGTCCTCGAAGAGCGAGTTCGCCCAGACCGGCCCGCGGCCCTGGGCGTTGACCGTGTAGGGCGTGGTGGGAAGATTGCCTCCATAGATCGACGAACAGCCGGTGGCGTTGGCCACCACTACATGGTCGCCGAAGAGCTGCGTCATCAGCTTGATGTAGGGCGTCTCGCCGCAACCGGCGCAGGCTCCGGAGAACTCAAACAGCGGCTGGAACAACTGCACGTCCTTCACCTGACCGGACTTCAGTTGCTCGCGGCTGGCTTCCGGGAGCGAGAGGAAGAAGTTCCAGTTCTCGCGCTCGGGCGCGCGCAACGGCGCCTGCGGCTCCATGTTGATGGCCTTGTGCTTCACTTCGGTCTTGCTCTTGGCCGGGCAGATCTGCACGCACAGGGTGCAGCCGGTGCAGTCCTCGGGCGCCACTTGCAGCGTGTAGCGCAGGTTCTCAAACTCCTTCCATTTGGGCTTGAATGACTTAAATCCGGAAGGCGCCTTGGCCAGCAATTCGGGATCGTAAATCTTGGCGCGGATCACAGAGTGCGGGCACACCAGCACGCATTTTCCGCACTGGATGCACAGTTGCTCGTCCCACACCGGGATGTCGAGGGCGATGTTGCGCTTCTCCCACTGGGCGGTGCCGGTGGGGAAGGTGCCGTCGACGGGCAGCGCGCTTACCGGCAACAGGTCGCCTTCGCCGGCGATAATGCGCGCCGTCACCTTCTGCACAAAATCCGGCGCCGCGGCCGGCACTGGCGGCTCCACGTGCAGCTTGCTGGTGGCCTTCGCCGGTAGCTTGACTTCATGCAGGTGGGCCAGGGCGGCATCCACAGCCGCGAAATTCTTCTGCACCACCGCATCGCCGCGCTTCTTGTAGGTCTTCTCGATGGCTTTCTTGATGGCGGCGATGGCTTCCTCGCGCGGCAGCACTCCGCTGATGGCGAAGAAGCAGGTCTGCATGATGGTGTTGATGCGGCGTCCCATGCCCGCTTCTTCGGCCACCGGGTCGGCGTTGATGACGTAGAGCTTCAGCTTCTTATCGAGCAGCTCCTGCTGCATCGTCACCGGCAGGTGGTCCCAAACTTCCTCCGGCCGGTACGGGCTGTTGAGCAGGAAGGTGGCGCCGGGCTGCGCCAGATTGAGCACGTCAAAGCGCTCCACGAACCCGAACTGATGGCAGGCAACGAAATTCGCCTGCGTGATGAGGTACGTCGAACGGATGGGCCGCGGCCCGAAGCGCAGGTGCGACACCGTCATCGCGCCCGCCTTCTTCGAGTCATAGACGAAGTAGCCCTGAGCGTAGAAGTCGGTGTCCTCGCCGATGATCTTGATGGAGTTCTTGTTGGCGCCAACGGTGCCGTCCGATCCCAGGCCGTAGAAGACGGCGCGCACGGTGTCGGGGCTCTCGGTGGAAAACTCGCGGTCGTAATCGAGGCTGGTGCGGGTGACGTCGTCGATGATGCCGACGGTGAAATGATTCTTTGGCTGCCCCTTCTTCACCTCGTCGAAGGCGGCCTTAACCATCGGGGGATTGAATTCCTTGGAGGAGAGGCCGTAGCGGCCTCCGATCACTCGCGGCATGGATTTGAACGGCCCCTTGCCCGTGGCCAGCGCTTCGCTGAGCACGGTGATCACGTCCATGTAGAGAGGCTCGCCGGTGGCGCCGGGTTCCTTGGTGCGGTCGAGGATCACCAGTGACTTGGCGCTCCCCGGCAGCGCCGCCAGGAAGTGCTCCGCCGAGAATGGACGGTACAAGCGGACTTTCAGCAGCCCGACTTTTTCTCCGTGAGCGTTCAGGTGTTCCACCGTTTCTTCGGCAGCTTCGGCGCCCGAGCCCATCATGATGATGACGCGCTCGGCATCCTTGGCGCCCACGTAATCGAACAGGTTGTAGCGGCGGCCCACGACCTTGGCGAACTTGTCCATCGCCTTCTGCACGATGCCGGGGCATGCCAAGTAATAGGGATTGATGGCTTCACGAGCCTGGAAGAAGACGTCGGGATTCTGGGCGCTGCCGCGCAGCACCGGACGATCCGGGGAGAGCGAGCGCAGACGATGCGCGTGCACCAGATCATCGTCGATCATGGCGCGCATATCGTCATCCGACAGTTGCTCGATCTTGTCCACTTCGTGCGAGGTGCGGAAGCCGTCGAAGTAATGCAGGAAGGGAATGCGCGCCTCCAGCGTGGCGGCGTGCGCGATCAACGCGTGGTCCATGGCCTCCTGCACCGAGTTCGAGGAAAGCATGGCGAAGCCGGTCTGCCGGCAGCCCATCACGTCGCTGTGGTCGCCGAAGATGGAGAGCGCGTGCGTGGCCAGCGTGCGGGCGGCCACATGGATGACCGCAGGCGTGAGTTCGCCCGCGATCTTGTACATATTGGGAATCATCAGCAGCAGGCCCTGCGACGCCGTGAAGGTGGTGGCCAGCGCCCCTGCCTGGATGGCCCCGTGCATCGCCCCAGCCGCTCCGCCTTCGCTCTGCATCTCAACCACCGTGGGCACCAAGCCCCAGAGGTTGGTCTGGCCTTTGGCGGCCCACTCGTCGGCGAATTCCCCCATGTTGGACGACGGCGTGATCGGATAGATCGCGATCACCTCGCTGGTGTGGTACGCGGAATACGCAGCGGCTTCGTTGCCGTCGATTGTGACCTTCGACCTTTTGGAATTCATGAGTGCAGGCCCTCCTCGAGAATGCGCAACTGCTGTCAAACTCATCAGTTTACGCCGGATGAAGCCTGCCTGGGATGGGTCTGCATCACATTTCAAAGTTCACCCGTCACATTTTGGGGCGTGGCCATTTCGACCAGCGATCGGGATCAAAGTACAAGCCGAAGGAGACCATCGCAGCAGCGTTGGCTGGCCCTGCGGGAAGCCGAAGCGCGTGAGTGCTACCCGGGATTAGTTACTGACCAATTTGCTTCCGATATCCTGCGCAGGGGCCGGCGGGGCAAATGGAATTATTGCTGCCGGCTTGGCCGGGTTCGTGCGGCGCGAAGCTGCCCTCTTGCGGGCAGTCCGGTGTCTCCTGCGCCTGCCCGCCTTCGGCTGTGGGACATGTTCCCCGCGGCTGTCGCGGATCCGTTCCAGGGCGGCGATGGCCCGGTCGAGGCGGGCGCGCTGGGCCTTCAGGTGGGCGAGAAGTTTCGCAAGACTCAAGCTACACCTCACGTGTTGAAATGTGAGGCTGTATAGCAGCGCCAAGCACCTGCGTGGGATTTTTTTCGCGTTTGTTCTGTTTTCAGAACAAGCGCCCCGAGGGCGCTACAGACGGCCGCGCCTACGCCGCCTTTTTCCGGCGCTCCGCCCATCTCTTCTTCATCATCTCCGAGAGCCGTCTGCGCCCCTCGGGCGTGAGCTTGTGCTTGCGTCTCTTTGTAGTTGACTTCCCCGGAGGCCGGCCTCTCCTTGCTCGTGGAGCACCGATGTTTCCGATGGCGGCGATGGCCTGATCGATGTGATCACGTTCGGCTTTAAGCTCGGCGAGTATGCGCTGAATGTCCAAAGTCACGCTCCCTGTGGGTAATGAAATTCGGGCAGGGCAGTGTATCAGATGAGAGCAATCCCGCCGAGCCCCGGGTCCGCTCGAACCATGATGGTCACTCCAAACCGCCTGCCGGCGCAGGTTTCGCAGGGTTCTGGAGCGGCATCCTTGGGGTATACTCCTCAGACAACAAACGGCAGCCGGCCAGCGAGTCCGTTGAGGGCCTCCAGCTCTCACCAGCTTCGTGTCCGCTCCTCCCAGGGAGACCATGGCAACGCCATTTTCACGCACCTTCCGCGCGCTCGAGAGCGATAGCTTCCGCGGATCTCTCGTGGCGCTGGTGTGTGTGATTGCCCTGCTGGGGGGCTGGCTGGCGTGGTTTTTCCTGGCCAGGGTCGCGCGCTATGAGGTAACCGATACGGCACGCCTGGAAGTGGACCAGGAGATGCACCCGGTGCAATCCCCGGTTCTGGCGCGCGTCGTCTCCAGCAATCTGGCGCTCGGCAAGGAAGTGCAGGCCGGCGACGTGCTGGTCGAGCTGGACACCAATGCGGAACAGCTACAGGTTGCGGAACAGCGCACGCAACTGACGGCGCTGGCATCGGAGATCGAATCGCTCAAGGCGCAGGTCGCCCAGTTGGAGGAGGCGCGGGCTCGCGAGCAGCAGACGGCGCATGTCGCCATCGAGCAGGCGGGCGCGAAGTATCGCGAAGCCGACGCGCTGGCCCGCTCCGCCGCTCACGAGGCGCTCCGTCTGGAGAAGCTGGCCGCCGAAGGCCTGGTGCCGCGGCGCGACTATGACATCGGAAAGATGGAGGCGGAGCGGCTCCGCGACGCCGCCGATAGCCTCAAGCTCGAGCCCGACCGCATCCAGCGCGACCTGCGCACCCGCGAAAGCGACCGCCGGGCGCAACTGGAGAACCTGCAGAGCCAGATCCGCAAGCGGGAAGGCGACCGCACCACGGTCGGCGCCGGCATCGAGCGTTTGAGTTATGAAGTCGAGCGCCGAGTGATCCGCGCGCCGGTGGCCGGCCGTCTGGGTGAAGTAGCCGCTACGCTGCGGCCGGGTGCGGTGGTCAACGAAGGAGACCGGCTGTGCGCCGTCCTGCCACCAGGACGCCTGCGCGCCATCGCCGAGTTTGCTCCTCCGGCGGCCTTCGGACGCATACGGCCGGGACAGCCCGCGCGCCTGCGCCTGGAAGGATTTCCCTGGGCGCAGTACGGCAGCATTGCCGCCACGGTTTCGACGGTGGCCAGCGAGATCCGCGACGGCCGAGTGCGGGTGGAGCTGAGCATCGCCCGCAATCCGGCTTTCGCCATCCCCCTGCAACATGGCCTGCCGGGCGCGGTCGAAGTGGAAGTCGAGCGGGTTTCGCCGGCGGAGCTGACGCTGCGTACCGCCGGCCAGCTCATCACCCGTCCGCGCAGCGTTTTTGCAACCCCGTAATCGCACATGAAGATCAAGCGCCATTTCCTGGTGCCGGAGGCGGTGCAGGCGTCGGCCATGGACTGCGGCCCGGCGTCGCTGAAGAGCCTGCTCGAGGGCTTCGGCATCCATGCCAGCTACGGGCGCCTGCGCGAGGCCTGCCAGACCGACGTGGACGGCACTTCCATCGACACCATGGAAGACGTGGCGCGGCAACTGGGCCTCGACGCCGAGCAGATCATGCTGCCGCGCGACCATATTCTGCTGCCCGAGGCCGCCGCTCTGCCCGCCATCGTGGTGGTGGTGCTGCCCAGCGGGATCACCCACTTCGTGGTGGTCTGGCGGCGCCACGGCGCGCTGTTGCAACTGATGGATCCGGCCACCGGACGGCGCTGGGTCACTTGCCAGCGGTTCCTCAAAGACCTTTACGTCGGCAAGACCGTGGTCCCGGCGGCCGGATGGCGTGAATGGGCAGGCTCGAAGCCGTCGCTCGATGCCATGCGGCATCGTCTCAAGCAAATCGGCATCCGCAGGCGTTCGTTGTTGGATTCGGCGCTCGCCGACCCGACCTGTCAGAAACTGGCGGCGCTCGATGCCGGTATCCGGCTGGTGGATTCCATGGTCGAATCCGGCGGAGTCGCCCGCGGCCGCCAGGCGCGGCGATTGCTCGAACGGTTCCTCGAAGACGACCAGCTAATCCCGGCTGGCTACTGGTCGGTGCGTCCGCGCGGAGAAGACGAACTCGTGTTACGTGGGGCCGTGCTGGTGCGGGTGCGCGGACGGTTGGAGAAGACGGCTGAGGAGGCGGCGCAGCTTCCCCCCGAGCTGGTCGCCGCACTGCAAGAGAAGCCGGCCAAGCCAGGCCGCGAACTGCTGAAGCTCCTGCGCGAGGATGGCATCTTCGCCCCATCATTGCTGCTGCTGGCTCTGCTTTCGGCCAGCGCCGCCGTCATCCTCGAAGCCGTCCTGTTCCGCGGCATTTTTGACCTGGGGCGCGACCTTGGCCTCTCGGGCCAGCGCATGGGCGCGGTGGCTGCGCTGATCATGTTCCTGGCCGGGCTGCTGTTTCTCGAGTTTCCGGTCGCCTCCAGCTTGCTGCGCCTGGGGCGGCATCTGGAGACGCGGCTGCGGCGCGCTTTTCTGGAGAAAATCCCGCGCCTCGGCGACCGCTACTTCCAGAGCCGGCTGAAGTCGGACATGACCGAGCGCAGCCACATGATCCACCGCATCCGCCATCTGCCGGAACTCGGAGGCCAGCTTCTGCGCAGCACCTTCGAGCTGGCGCTCACCGCGGCGGGCATCGCCTGGCTCGATCCGCGCAGCGCTTCCTTGGCGATCGCAGCGGCCGTGGTGGCGCTCGCGTTGCCGCTGGCGGTGCAGCCGGTGGTGATGGAGCGCGACCTGCGCGTCCGCACCCACACCGGCGCCCTGTGCCGCTATTATCTGGACGCGTTGCTCGGACTTGTCCCGATCCGCGTCCACGGAGCGCAGCGGGCGGTGCGCCGCGAGCACGGCAAGTTGCTGCTCGATTGGGCACAAGCCGGCGTCGGACTGCAGCAGGTCGTGGTGTGGGTAGAGGCGGCGCAGTACGCGCTGGGCTTCGCGCTGGCGGCGTGGCTGCTGTTCGCGCATCTGGGACGCAGCGGCGAAGCCGGAACGGTGCTGCTGCTCATCTATTGGGCGCTGAACCTGCCGGTGCTGGGCCAGGACATCGCGCAGGTCGCGTGGCAGTATCCCGCGTATCGCAACATGACGCTGCGTTTGCTGGAGCCGCTGGGCGCGCTGGAAGAGCCGGCGGCGGAAACGCGCGAAGCCACTGCGCCTGCGGCTTCGGAGGCTGCCGCGTCCATCCTGCTGGAGAACGTGAGCGTGCGCGCCGCTGGGCACACCATCCTCGAGGACATCAATGTCGAGGTCCCCGCCGGCTCGCACGTGGCGATCGTCGGACCCTCCGGCGCCGGCAAGTCAAGCCTGGTCGGGCTCTTGCTCGGCTGGTGGCGGCCTGCCAGCGGAAGCGTGCTGGTCGACGGCGAGCCCCTCGCCGGGCGCTTGGAGGAAGTGCGCAAGGCAACCGCGTGGGTTGATCCGGCGGTACATCTGTGGAATCGTTCGTTCTTCGAGAACCTGCGTTACGGCTCAAGCAACGGCAACTCGCGGCCGATGATGCAGGTGATCGAAGCCGCGGAACTGCGGCGCGTGCTGGAGAGGCTGCCCGAAGGCTTCGAGACCAATTTGGGCGAGGGCGGCGGATTGGTCTCGGGCGGCGAGGGACAGCGCGTGCGCCTGGGCCGCGCCCTGCTGCGTGCGGGCACGCGCCTCGCCATCCTGGACGAACCCTTCCGCGGACTCGACCGCGAGCAGCGCCGCGAGTTGCTGCAGCGCGTGCGCCGCTTGTGGCGCGACGTCACCCTGCTTTGCATCACCCACGACGTGAGCGAGA
>JBIOFT010000055.1:0-21835 GCA_044447375.1 Terriglobales bacterium
ATATAAGAGACACCCACATTCACCTTCACCGTGAAGTTCTGCGGGTCCTCGACGGTCATCCCCTGATACTCGGGGAGCAAGGGCGCGAACCGGCTGGGATCAGTCAGGAAGGCATACACCTCTTCGCGGCTCTTCTTCACCACAAAGTCGCCGGTGAATTTCATGGCCATCGGCTCATCTCTCCATCAGCTCGGCGGCGGATTCGATCGCGCGAAAGATGTTCTGGTATCCGGTGCAGCGGCAGGTGTTCCCGGCGATGGCCTTGCGGATGTCGCGCTCGCTCGGGTGCGGGTTGTGCGCGAGCAGGTGATACGCCGCGAGCTGCATGCCCAGCGTGCAATAGCCGCACTGCAGGCCGTGCTGGTCCATGAAAGCCTTCTGGATGGGATGGAGCTCGCCGTTCGTCGCCAGACCTTCGACCGTGAGTACCTCTCCCTGGTCGGCCTGCACGGCCAGCACCGTGGTGTAAGCGTCTGTTATGAAATCGGCGAGTGCGACCTCGCGCCGGCCCTTGGGACCCAGGCAGTGGACCATCGTATCGAGCGTAAGCAACGCCGGCGCCCAGTCGCCGGAGGGATCGGCTTCGGCCAGAGAACCGGCCATGGTGCCGCGATTGCGAACCTGCACGTCGGCAATGCCGGCGGCGCAAATCGTGCACGATGGGGAGCTTCGCAGCGACGTCGGAGTGCTCGATCTCGGCGTGGCGGGTGAGCGGACCGAAGCGCAACGTATCGCCTTCCTGCTTGAGGTAGGAGGTCGCGGGAATGAAGTTCAGATCCACCAAATGCGCGGGCTTGGCGAAGCGCAGCTTCATCAGCGGGATGAGGCTCTGGCCGCCCGCGAGCAGCTTGGCCTCCGGCCCGAGATCGGAAACCAGAGAGCTGGCCTCTTCGAGCGATGTCGCGCGGTGGTAGTGGAATGAGCCAGGGTACATGGGTCAGCCGACGGACGGGAAAGCATTCTACTCCTCGATCAAGAGAAAAAAATCAGTCCAGCCCACGCGCCCGCCGTCTCATATATCCTTGCGTGATTGATTCATTGACCCATTGATTCATTGGATCATTGAAGGCGGTTCAGTGAATCAATGACTCAATGACCCAATGGCCAAATAACCCGGGATCGCTGTGGGACGAACTGCGCGACGGCCTGCCCGTCGAGCGCGAACTGGCGTGCCGCCTCATCCGCGCGACCGATGGCGAATTGCCGGCGCTGCTGGCGGCCGCAGTTGCTGTCAAAGAGCGTTTCCACCCTGGCGTCATCACTTACTCGCGCAAAGTCTTTCTGCCGCTGACCAACCTGTGCCGCGATTACTGCGGCTACTGCATCTTCCGCCGCGATCCCTCGGACGCGGGCGCCCGCACCATGGCGCCCGAGGAAGTGCTGGCGGTGGCCAAGGCGGGCGAGAAGCTGGGCTGTCGCGAGGCCCTGTTCAGCCTGGGTGATAAGCCGGAGCTGGCATTCCCCGAGATGCGCGCCACGCTGCGCAAGCTGGGATACAAATCCACGCTGCACTATCTCGAAGCCATGTGCGAGCTGGTGTTGCGCGAGACCTCGCTCTTGCCCCACGCCAATCCCGGCCTGATGAGCGCGGAATGGGCGCAGCGGCTGGGCGCGGTGTGCCCCAGCCTGGGTCTGATGTTGGAGACGACCAGCCGTGCCCTGCTGCGTCCGGGAGCGGCCCACGACCGCGCGCCAGACAAAGTCCCGGCACGGCGATTGCAGACTTTGGAACACGCGGGCAAGCATCAGATCCCGTTCACCACCGGGTTGCTGATCGGCATCGGCGAGACGCCGGAAGACCGTGTGGACACGCTGCTCGCCATCCGCGACCTCGATCGCCGCTACGGCCACATCCAGGAAGCGATCGGCAGAACTTCCGAGTGAAGCCGGCGATCCCCATGGCATCGTGGCTCGAGCCCTCGCGCGGCGAGATGCTGCGGACGGTTGCGGTAGCGCGGCTTGTGCTGCGCGAGATGAACATCCAGGCGCCGCCGAACTTGACGTCGCCCGGTTACGACGTGCTGCTCGCGGCCGGCATCAACGACTGGGGCGGAGTTTCGCCGCTCACGCCGGACTTCATCAACCCGGAAGCGCCATGGCCGCACCTGGCCGAACTCGAGCGCCGCACCGAGGCCGCGGGCCAGCGGTTGCGACATCGGCTGTGCGTGTATCCGGAGTTTGTTCCTGCGGTAGCGGCACGGCGCGGACTGATGCCCGACAGATTGCGCGCAGCCGCCGACGGGCAGGGGCTGGCGAGGGCGGCGTGATCGTCGTGCTCAGCGGCGGGACGGGCGGCGCGAAGTTCGTCGCGGGGCTGGCGGCAGTGCTCCCCGCACGCGAGCTGACGGTAATCGTCAACACCGGCGACGACCTCACCTGGTGGGGACTGCACGTTTCCCCCGACCTCGACTCGATCACCTACGCGCTGGCCGGCATCCTGAGCCGGGAGCGTGGGTGGGGCATCGAGGGCGACACCTTTCAGTGTCTGGAAGCCATGCGGCGGATGGGCGCCCCGGCGTGGTTCCAGCTCGGCGATCGCGACCTGGCAACGCATCTCCGCCGGACAGAACTGCTTTCCAAGGACAAGACGCTCAGCGAAGCGACCGCAGAGATCGCGCTCCGGCTAGGCGTCGAAACGCGCGTCCTGCCGATGACCGACGATCGCGTCGAAACGCGTGTGATAACCGCTGATGGCGATCTGAGCTTTCAGGAGTACTTTGTGCGCGAGCGCTACCAGGTAGCGGTGCGCGGGGTGCGCTTCGAGGGCGCAGAGCGGGCGCGGGCGGCGCCGGGGGTGCTGGAGGCGATCACGCAGGCGGAGGCGGTGGTGATCGCGCCCAGCAATCCCATCACCAGCATCGGACCGATCCTGGCCGTGCCGGGCGTCGGACAGGCGCTCAAGCAAACCAAGGCGCCGGTGGCGGCCATCAGCCCGATCATCGGAGGCGCGGCGGTTTCCGGTCCTGCCGGCGAACTGATGCAAACGCAGGGTCTGCCGGTGTCGATCTCCGGAGTGGCCCGCGGCTACGCCGACTTCCTAGATCTCCTGATCGCCGACGAGTGGGATCTGGCATTCGGCACGCTAGTCGAGGGAATCGCAGTGCGCTACACCAGCACAGTGATGAAGTCGGAAGCTGACAAGACGGCTCTGGCGCGGTCGGTGCTGGGGTTCCTGCGCGAACGGCGAGTGGAGGCCGCTGTTTCCTGATGCCGCGGCACATCGATAAGGCTATGGAGTTGCGGGCTATCCCAATCACCGGGGTAGGCGAGGTCCTGCCCGGCGATTCGGTTGCGGACGCGATCCTGGCGGCCCTCCGGCGGCAGAAGCTGAAGCTCGTGCCGGGAGATATCCTGGTGGTGAAGCACAAGATCGTTTCCAAGTCGGAAGCCCAGATGGTTGTCCTCGACCGGGTGCGGCCTTCGCCGGCGGCGCGCCGCTGGGCAGCGCGGTACAAGCTCGATGCCCGCGTGGTGCAGTTGGCAATCGAGCAAGCCCGGCGCGTGGTGCGGCGCAAACGCGGAGTCATCATCACGGAAACGTCGCACGGGTTGGTGTGCGCGAATAGCGGCGTCGATGTGTCCAACGTGGATGGCGGCCGATGCGCGGCGCTGCTGCCCGCCGATCCCGACCGCTCCGCCCGGGAGATCCACCGCACCATCAAGAAGAGGCTGGGTGTCTCCGTGCCGGTGCTGATCACCGACAGTTTCGGGCGGCCCTGGCGCGAAGGATTGTGCGAAGCGGCGATCGGCGTGGCCGGCATGAAGCCGTTCCGCGACTTTCGCATGCGACGCGATCCGCATGGATACCGGCTGCGAGCGTCTCTGGAGGCCGTGGCCGACGAGCTGGCGTGCATGGCCGGCCTGGTATGCGGTAAGCTTTCACAAAGCCCGGCGTGCGTCATCCGCGGCTTCCGTTACCAGGCGGGGCCTGGCAGCGCACGCCAACTCATCCGACCGAAATCACGCGACCTGTTCCGTTGACTATGTTACAACGACTCATGACCGCAGAACTGGAAAGCTTCCACGAGCTTGACTGGCGCGAGCTGAAGCCACGCCTCAGTGCGAGCCTGCGCCGCGCGCTCGAGAAGGTGCTGGAAGCCGCGGATGGCGGCGCGCTCTCCCCGGAGCAGCAGCGCCTGCTGGCGCATGCCGAGGGCGACGACCTGCTGGGAGTGCTCTGCGCTGCCGACCGCCTGCGCAAGCAGCTCGTGGGCGACACGGTCACCTACGTGGTGAATCGCAACATCAACTTCACCAACGTCTGCTTCGTGGGTTGCAAGTTCTGCGCCTTCAGCCGCGGACCGCGCGAGGCGGACGCGTATTTCCTCTCGCTGGAGGAAGTCGGGCGGCGCACGCTGGAGGCGCGTGAGCACGGCGCCACCGAGGTCTGCATCCAGGGCGGACTGCCGCACGGCCTCTCGAAGTTCTATTACCGCGACATCCTGCGTGCCGTCAAAGCCGCCGTTCCCGACATGCACACCCACGCCTTTTCGCCGATGGAAATCGTGTACGGCGTGGAGCTGACGGGCATGCCCGTGCGCGACTACCTCCTCATGCTCAAGGATGCCGGCCTGGATACGCTGCCCGGCACCGCCGCCGAGATCCTGGACGACGACGTGCGCTTTGTCCTCTCGCGTAACAAGTTGCGCACCGGCCAATGGCGCGAGGTAATTACCACAGCGCACCGGTGCGGCATCCGCACCACCTCCACCCTCATGTACGGCCACGTCGAGACGCCGGACCACTGGCTGGCGCAGTTGCGGCTGCTGCGCGACATCCAGAGCGAGACCGGAGGCTTCACCGAGTTCGTGCCCCTGGGATTCGTGCACCAGAACACGCTGCTCTATCAGCAGGGCATCGCGCGCCCCGGGCCGACGCTCGCAGAACACCTGAAGATCCATGCGCTGGCGCGGCTGCTGCTGGCCGGCTCCATCCGGAATATTCAAGTCTCATGGGTCAAGCTGGACCGCAGTGTGGCACAGCTCTGCCTGCGTGCGGGGGCCAACGATTACGGCGGCACTCTCATGGAAGAAAACATCTCGCGGCTGGCAGGAGCGACTGCCGGCCAGTACTTGAGTCCGGAGGAATTCCACGCACGCATCCGCGAACTGGGAAGAATCCCCGCTGAACGCAACACGGCCTACACCAAACTGAAGTTCCCCGATGGCGAACCGGCAAGCCCAGTGGAACGCGTGGCGTGACCCACACTGAATCCAAGCCATTGCAGGCGCGCCGCGGCTATTCGCCCTTGAAACTGACGGTGATGTTGGTCTCGACCTCAACCGGTTTGCCGTCGAGCAGGTAGGGCCGGTAGCGCCACTTCTTGACCGCCTCCATGGCCGCATTCACCAGCAGCGGATTGCCGCTGATGACGCGGAGCTGCTGGATCGTACCGTCGGCACCAATGATGGCGCTCATCACTACCGCACCCTGGACGCGGGCGGCGCGCGCGGCCGCCGGATATTGCGGGTTCACCTTGTGGGTCAGCACCCCCGGGACTGACTGGGAAATACTGGCGGGCTTGGGCTCCGGAGCGGCAGACTCGGGAGCCGCCGCGGGTGCTTTCTCAACCGGCGGTTGCTCCACTGATTCCGTTGCTGCGGCAGGCGGTACAACCGGAAGAGGTATCTGGAGCGGGAGAGATGCGGAAGGCAGCGGCATGGGCTGCGGCAGGTTGCGCGTGATGACGGTCGGCGGCGCCGCCTTCGACGGTTTCACCACCGTGACGGGTGTCCTGATCACGGTGGCGGGCGCGCGGTTCACTGCTTCGGGCTGCTTGGCTGGAGCGGGCGCCGCTTCCGCGGGCGGTTCTGCTGCTCTGGATGAGGTCTGTACAGCCGCAACGTTTGAGATCACGCCCGTCCGGAGCGGCAGGCGCCACCACTGCTGCTGATACACCACCAGACCCAGTACCAGGATCCCTGCTCCCAGGAACGCCATCTTAAATCCCATGCTGGAGCTGGTTCTGCCACCGAGCTGGGTCAGCGTCGGTAGGTCGGATGCGGCGACCACGGGTTTGGCCCCGTTCGCGGAAGCCTTGGGAGCCTCGGCTCCCAACCCCTGGCCACACATGCCGCAAAAGCGGGTTGCAGCCGGATTCGCCAAACCGCATTTAGGGCAGGCAACGGCCGCCTCGCGGGCAGTCTGCGCGGCTGGGATTTCAGCCAAAGCAAGCGGCTGCCCCAGGCTGGCCGCGAGGGCTTCCAGCGTCAGCGGCTCTCCCGCCGGGGTTCCCAGCGCGTTGTCGGCGATGCCCTGCTCCAGCCCCTTGGAAAGGCTCCCGAACAACTGCTCCAATTCAGGGTTGTTAAGGGCGTCGTCGTCGCCATTGGGCGCCATGGGCTGTTGGCCGAGAAGGCGCAGCAACTGCTCGGTGGTCGAGGCCGGCGCCTCGGCCCCGGCTGGTTGTGCCGGGTTGTTATTGTCGAGCATTCCGTTCTAGAAGCAGAGGACGGAGCCCACGCGGGGAAGCGTGGTGCCACTACTCGGCTCTCAGTGGGGATCTGAGACGCTCAGGGGGGAGGCTTCGATTTTAATACGGCTGGGGCAGGCTGCACCCATTACTTTCGCTACCAGGGCTGGTTACGGCTGGAAGGCCGCGCCCCCGGGCAAACCGGGTATGAGACAATACGCAGCCATCCCGTAATGGCTGAGAAAAGAGCATGGTTCTGCCCGAACCATTCAACGTAGCCACCTGGCTGGCGGACCGCAACCTGGAAGAGGGACGCGGAGACAACGTCGCCATCGAATGTGGGGATGAGCGCGTCACCTACAAGCAGTTGGCGGAGCGCGCCAACCGGCTGGGGAACGCCTTGCTCGCTTTGGGCGCACGCATCGAAGAGCGCGTCCTGCTGATCCTGCTGGACACGCCGGAATTCGCCTGCAGCTTCCTGGGCGCGATCAAGGCCGGCATCGTCGCCGTCCCGGTCAATACCCTGCTCAAGCCGCCCGACTACGAATACATGCTGAACGACTCACGGGCGCGGGTGGTAATCGTCAGCGAGGCCCTTCTGCCGCAGGTGCAGGCCGTTCCTCGCGAGCGGTTGCGGTATCTGCGCGACATCATTGTGGTGGGCAATGCCCCTGCTGGGACGCATTCGTTCGCGGACCTGATCGCCAAAGCCAGCCCGGAGCTTTCCGCGAAACCCACCAGCCAGGACGACGCCGCCTTCTGGCTGTATTCCTCCGGGAGCACGGGGTTCCCCAAGGGCTGCGTACACCTGCACCACGACATCGTGGTCGCATGCGAACTCTACGGTCAGGGAATCCTGGGTGTGACTGCGCGCGACCGCTGCTTCAGCGTGGCTAAGCTGTTCTTTGCTTACGGCCTGGGAAACGGGCTCTACTTCCCATTCTCGGTGGGAGCGACCAGCATCCTGTTGTCAGGCCCGCCTACGCCGCCCAACGTCTATGCGGTGATCGAGCGCCATCGGCCGACCTTGTTTTACTCCGTCCCGACGAGCTACGTGGGCCTGCTGGCGCACAAACGTGAAGGCGCCGATTTCGACCTCTCCACGATTCGCAATGGAGTCTCGGCCGGCGAATCGCTGCCGCCAGCGGTCTTTGAGCGCTTCAAGCAGCGCTTCGGAGTCGAGATTTTGGATGGGCTGGGCTCGACCGAGCTGCTGCACATCGTGATCTCGAACCGGCGCGGAGCGGCGCGTCCAGGATCGAGTGGGCAGGTAGTCCCCGGATACGAAGCCAAAATCCTCGACGAGAACAATCAGCCAGTCGGCGTAGGCGAAACCGGCAGCCTGGTCGTCCGCGGCGACAGCACCTGCGCTTACTACTGGAACAAGCACGAGAAGACCAAGCAGACCATCGAAGGCCACTGGATCCGCACCGGCGACAAGTACTACCAGGATGCCGACGGCTACTTCTGGTACGCCGGCCGCTCCGACGACATGCTGAAAGTTTCCGGGCAATGGGTGAGCCCGGTGGAAATCGAGGCGGCGCTGGCGGCGCATCCGGCGGTGCGCGAGGCGGCGGTGATCGGACGCGAGGACGCCGAGCGCCTCATCAAGCCCATGGCCTTCGTCGTGCTCGAACCGGACGCGGCGGGAGACGAAAAGTCCGCGCGTGAATTGCAGGACTTCGTGGCCAACAAGCTGGCGCCGTTCAAGAAGCCGCGCTGGGTGGAGTTCGTCAGCGAACTCCCCAAGACCGCCACCGGCAAGATCCAGCGCTTCAAGCTCCGCGAGCGGGTGCGCGGCGCATGAAGGCTTCGGTAGTAATGCCGGTGTACAACGAAAAGGACTACATCGACGAGATCATCCGGCGCACCCTGGCCGCACCGGTCGAGAAAGAACTCATCATCGTGGACGACTACTCCACCGACGGCACCCGCGCCCGCCTGGAGGAGATCGCGAGAGAAAGTGCGGGCTACCCGATCCGCGTGCTGTTCCACGACAAGAATCAGGGCAAGGGCGCGGCGCTGCGTACCGGCTTCGCCGCCGCTACCGGCGATATCGTCATCATCCAGGATGCCGACCTGGAGTACGACCCCGGCGAGTATCCCAAGCTCATGGCGCCCATCCTCGAGGGCAAAGCCGACGTGGTCTACGGCTCGCGCTTCGCCGGCGGGGAAACCCATCGCGTGCTGTACTTCTGGCACTCGGTCGGCAACCGATTCCTCACCCTGCTCTCCAACATGCTCACCGACCTCAACCTCACCGACATGGAGACCTGCTACAAGGCGTTTCGGCGGGAGATCATCCAGTCGGTGAAGCTGACGGAAGACCGCTTCGGCTTCGAGCCCGAGGTAACGGCGCGCATCGCCGCGCTGAAGTGCCGCGTGTACGAGGTCGGCATTTCCTACTCAGGACGGACCTACGAAGAAGGCAAGAAAATCGGGTGGAAGGACGGTGTGCACACGCTGTGGTGCATCCTGAAGCACAATCTGTTCACCTCGGGCCGCTGAGTCGTGGGAGTGGCGTCACGTCGGCCTTGGGTGGTCCCCACCGTTGCCCCCCAGCTCCACCACTACATTCCTCTCTACCGCCGCGCCGCCGTTATACACCGCGCACATGATGCGCACCGGCCCGCTCAGTGCCCGAGCCGCCGCCAACCCTACCTCGAAGTCGCGCCAGGACGATTTGAGCATCCAGTCGCCCGTATTCAGTATCCAAATCTCGTATTGCTGATGTTGCGCCATGCGCTTGCAAGCTATCCCTAGCTTTCCCCCTCTGTGGCCTTTTTTCAATGTCATTCCTGAGTCCGATGCCGGTACCGACTCCGAATCAAGGCGATGGCGCAGTCCCCTTGAGTCCGTTCGCGTAGAATCCCCTTCGGCAACTGGGCCGCCCCTTCGTGAGACAAGATCTGGGCAATCGACGCCCCGCAAGTTTTCCTCCCAGTTCCGTTCGATAATTAGCCTAGACAGCGGCATCTTGGCCGCGGGCGAGATCTGGAGTTCAGGAACGGGAGACTTCATGAGTAACCGCCGGAAGTTGCTGTGGGCAGGTGCTGCAATTCTAGTGTTGTTGTTCCTCGTGGCAATCAGCATTCCAAATCTGTTGCGCTCGCGCATAGCGGCTAACGAAGCGACGCTGGTCGGCAAGTCGCGCAGTGCGCAGATGCCCGACCATCAGGACGTGATGCAGCTCCAGGCCGCGCTTTATGCGCCGGTCCCATCTCCCGATAAGAAGCTGATACACAATGCCGAACTAGGATTGATCGTTGGCGATGTGCGCGCAGCGGCCGAACAGATTCGGAAACTGACGGAATTGAATCACGGCGAAATCGACAAGCTGGAAATCATGGAAACCAGCGGCGGGCCTTTGTCGGCAACGCTCGTGGTTCGCGTACCCGCGTCAGGACTGGAAAACGCCCTGGCAGAGATTAAGAAGGTGGCGGTGCGGACGGAGCGCGAACAGGTCAGCACACGCGATGTCACACGCGAGTTCTATGACAACGAAGCGCACATGCACAACCTTCGTGCTGAAGAGCAGCAATATCTTGCGATAATGAAGCAGGCGCACACGGTCAAGGACACGCTGGAGGTAGCGGAAAAACTGAGCGATGTACGCGACCGGATCGAGCGGCTGCAAGCCCAGGTTCAGCTCATGACGCACGATATAGAAATGTCAGCCGTGACGGTCGCGCTAATGCAGGAATCCGATACGCGGGTGTTCGGAATACGCTGGCGTCCGCTGCATAATGCGAGGGTCGCCGCACGTGAGCTGCTGATGGGGTTGGGAGAGTGGCTGGATTGGGTAGTGGCAATCCTCATTAAGCTGCCACTAATTTTGTTGTGGGCCGTAACAGCAGGCGGAATCTTGTGGGTCCTGTGGAAGATCGGCCGATCGGTCTGGCGGCGACTAAACCCGAAGGTCGCTCAAGCACAATAACTCGACTGAACGCTTCTTTTAGCGAATAGTGTTCCGTGTCCACAACTACCAAATCGCGTGTTCTCCTTCTCTGCACCACCACCGGCTACCAGGCGCAGGCCTTCGTGGATGCAGCCGAGAAGCTGGGGCTCGAGGTCGTCTTCGGCACCGACCGCTGCCACGTCCTCGACGATCCCTGGGGAGACGATGCCATCCCGCTGCGGTTCGAGAATCCAGAAGAGAACACGCGCAAGATCGCAGAAGTGGCGCGTGAGCGGCCCTTCGCAGCCATCATCCAGATCGGCGACCGGGCTACGGAGACAGCGGCGCCGGCCAGCAAAGCCCTCGGCCTGCTGAATCATCCGCCGGAGGCGGCCGAGGCGTGTCATGACAAGCATCTCGCCCGCGGACGGCTGCGCCAGGCCGGGCTCAACGTGCCCGACTACCGCCGTTTTCCGCTGGACGCCGATCCGCGGCAACTGCTGGCCACGGGAGCGGTCACGCTGGACGGACCACGCGTGCTCAAGCCGCTGGCGCTCTCGGCAAGCCGCGGCGTAATCCGCGCAGACACTCCCGAGGAATTCGTCCGCGCCTTCGAGCGCATACGGACGCTGCTGAAGAGTCCCGAGGTCGGCGTGCTGCGCGAAGGGACCAGCAACTTCATCCAGGTGGAGAGTTACATCGACGGCGCCGAGATCGCGGTGGAGGCCATTGTGGACCGCGGCCGCCTGCGCGCGCTCGCCATCTTCGACAAGCCCGACCCACTGACGGGGCCGTTCTTCGAGGAGACGATCTACGTCACGCCGTCGCGGATCGACCGCGAGCGGCAGCAGGAGATCGTCGAGACTCTTGCCCTGGCAGCCGACGCGCTCGGGCTCTGCCACGGCCCGGTGCATGCCGAGTTGCGCATCAACCCCGCCGGCATCTGGGTGATGGAGGTGGCGGCGCGCTCGATCGGCGGACTGTGCTCGCGCGCGCTGCGCTTCGAGATCCCGCTGGTCGATAAGGAAGTCTCGCTCGAAGAGTTGCTCATCCGGCTGATGCTCGGGCTGGACGTCTCCCGCATCTATCGTGAAGATGCAGCCTCGGGCGTGATGATGATTCCCATTCCCGAAGCGGGCTTCTACCAGGAGACGCAGGGCATCGACGAGGCGCGCGCCGTCTCTGGCATCGAAGACGTAGTCATCACGGCCAAAGTGTCTCAGAAGCTGGTGCCGTTGCCGGAGGGCGCGAGCTACCTGGGCTTCATCTTCGCCCGCGGCGATTCGCCCGAATTCGTGGAGAACGCCTTGCGGCGTGCGCACGAGAACCTGCGCTTCGTCATCAGCCCTGCCCTGCCGGTGATCTGAATGGGTGCGCCCTGGGTGTCGTCAAGGCACCCTGAACTATTCACGATGTCGGAGGAGTTCTGGGTGGAGCAGGGCTTCAGCCCTGCATAGTAGCAGCATCGCTGGTGTCGGCTTTAGCCGCTGAGGCGCCTGTTTCCTATCCATATTCTTGCGGCGACCACCAAGGACCTCAGGGGCTGAAGCCCACGATTCCAAGGGTCGCAGCAATGCAGGCCTGAAGGCCTGCTCCACCCTTCCCCAGCCCCATCTCTGGTTGCGATAAAATGTTTTGCTTTTCCTCCGCACGGGAGCAGTCCAATGAAATCGAGAGCAGTAAGCGTGCTGGCAATCTTAACCATCCTGATCTTCTGCATGGCCGCACGGGCGGACGAGAACGAGAAGCCCGCCGGCGAGAAGAGCCACGACATCCTGGAGAACATCAAGTTCCGCAATCTTGGTCCGGCAGTGGGCGGCGGGCGGGTGACAGCGGTGGCGGGCGTGGCCGGCCAGGCAAACATCTATTACGCAGGCGGCGCCGCCGGCGGTGTGTTCAAGACGATCGACGGCGGACTCTCCTGGAAGCCCATCTTCGAGAAAGAGGCGTCGGCCTCCATCGGCGCCATCGCGCTCGCGCCCTCGAATCCCAGCCTGATCTGGGTCGGCACCGGCGAGGCCAATCCGCGCAATGACATGGTCACCGGACACGGCGTGTATTTCTCGCCCGATGCCGGCGCGAGCTGGCGCTTCATGGGACTGGACAACGTAGGCCAGATCTCCACCATCCTGGTGCATCCGACCAACCCGGACGTGGTTTTCGTCGCGGCCCTGGGACGGGTGTGGGGCAGCGGTCCCGACCGCGGCGTCTACCGCACCACCGATGGCGGCAAGAGCTGGCAGAAGGTGCTCTATGTGAACGAGCAGACCGGGGCCAGCGACCTGGTGATGGATCCCGCGAATCCCATGGTGCTGTTCGCGGGAATGTGGGAGGTGCGGCGCTATCCCTGGATGCTGGTGAACGGCGGCAGCGCCAGCGGCATTTACCGCTCCACCGACGGCGGCAGCGCGTGGAAGAAGTTGAGCGAAGGACTACCCAAGCCGCCGCTGGGCCGCATCGGATTGGCGATCGCGCCCAGCAATCCGCAGCACGTGTATGCGCTGGTGGACGCGAAGAAGGGCGTGCTCTGGGATTCCACCGACGTGGGCGACCACTGGAAAGAGGTCAGCAACAACCGCGCGATCAACGCCCGGCCATTCTATTTTTCGCGCATGTTCGTGGCGCCGAATGACGAGAGCCATCTCTACTTCCTGTCGTTCGACATCGTGGAATCGCGCGATGGCGGCAAGACGGCGAAGATCATCGGCAAGGGCGTGCATCCCGACCAGCACGCGCTGTGGATCGATCCCAGGCACCCGGAGCGCATGATCGAGGGCAATGACGGCGGGGTGTACATCTCCGCCGACGGCGGCAGGAACTGGCGCTATCTGGACAACCTGCCCATCGAGCAGTTCTACCAGGTAGCGACCAGCGACGACGAGCCCTATCTGATCTGCGGCGGATTGCAGGACAACTTCGGCTGGTGCGGTCCTTCCAGCAGCCTCAGCCGCGAGGGCGTTGTGGGCGCCGACTGGTGGGTGACGGTGATGGGTGATGGCGAGTACGTCGTGCCCGCGCCCGGAAAGCTGAACATCATTTACAGCGACTCGCAAAACGGTTATATCCGGCGCCTGGACAACAAGACCGGCTTGACGCGCTTTGCGCGCCCTTACCTGCGCGGCGTGGGGAGCATGCCGCCCTCCGAGCTGAAGTACCGTTTCAACTGGACTTCGCCCATCGCGGTATCGAACACCGATCCCAATGAGATCTACCTGGGCGGCAACGTGGTGTTCAAGTCCACCGACGGCGGCATGAACTGGTCGCCAATCAGCCCCGACCTGACGCGCAACGACAAGAGCAAGCAGCAGCACAGCGGCGGCCCAGTGGAACTCGATCTCAGCGGGGCGGAGACCTTCGGCACTATTCTGTCGATCACCATTTCGCCGGCCGATCCCAAGGTGATCTGGGTGGGCACCGACGACGGCGTGGCGCAGGTAACGCGCGATGGCGGAGAGAACTGGACCAACGTGACAGCCTCGATGCTTAACCTGCCGGAGTGGGGACGCATCCAGCAGATCGAGGCCTCGCCGTTCTCCGCCGAGACCAGCTACGTGGCCGTGGATCTCCACGAGCTCGACAACGACAAACCCTACGTCTTCAAGACGCACGATTTCGGCAAGACGTGGACAGCGATCACCAAGGGGCTGCCGGCCAGCGATCCGGCGCGCGTGGTGCGGGAGAATCCCAACCGGAGCGGCTTCCTGGTGGCGGGCACGGACACGGGACTGTTCTACTCCGACAACGACGGCGAAGAATGGAAGCCCCTGAAGAGCAACTTCCCGACGGTGCCCATCTATGATCTGAAGTTCGTCAAGCGAACGCACGACCTGGTGGTCGGCACCCACGGGCGCGGCGTCTTCGTGTTCGACAACCTCACGGCGCTGGAGGAAATGACGCCAGAGACGGCGTCCGGCGATTTCCATCTGTTCAGCGCGCAGACGGCGCATCGCTGGCACCTGTGGAACAAGCGCGGCTTCAGCCAGGCCGGCTTCTCCGCGCCCGATGCCCCGCGCGGCGCGGTGGTCGATTACTTCCTGAAGTCGGAAATCGAGGTAACGCCGGAGATGAAGGAAAAGCAGCAGACACCGGTCAAGATCGACATCTCGGATGCCGACGGCAAGTGGGTCAAAACGTTCTACGGCCCATCGAAGCCTGGCTTCAACCGCGCGATCTGGGATCTCCGTTACCAGCAGCCGGTGCGTCTGAGCTTCCTGCCGGCGCCGGAGCCCAACATGTTCTTTGACACCAACCTGGGGCCGGCGGTGGTGCCCGGCACGTACCAGGTTGCGGTTACGGTGAACGGCAAGACCGAATCGCAGCGCGTGGAGGTGGCGGCGGATCCGCGCCTCCCCGCCGACATGGAAGCTTTCCGCGCGCAGACCAAGGCGGCGCTCGAGGTCCGCGATCAGCTCTCCGACCTGAACGAGGCGCTCAATCGTCTGGACAGCCTCAGCTCGCAGATCGGCGTGATGAAGAAGCTGCTGACGGCGGATGAGACCTCCGGCCGCACGGTGCCCGCCGGTTACGCTCCGGTGCTGGAGCAGGCGCGTGTGCTGGAGAAGAAGGTCAAAGCGCTCGAAGAACGGGCCTACAACCTCGACTCCCAGGGACCGGACGCCAAGGACTACATCCGCTTCACACAGAAGCTGTACGACCACTATCAGGACCTGCTGCGCGGGATCATGATGGACTATGACCGTGCTCCCAGCCCGCTGCTGGTGGAGGAGCATGACGGCCTTTACAAGGAGTTGCAAGCGTTCCTGCAGGACTTTAATGGGCTGCTGAACACCGACGTGACCGGATTCAACAAGCTGGCGGCCGAGAATGGGGCGGGATCGCTGTTCACCGGCGCGCCCATCCAGATGGCCAGCGAGCCGAGCAAGAACAAGGGTGAATGAAAGGAAAACACCATGCCTGATGCAACCATCCCTGAAAAATACCGCGACCTCTTCAACAAGCGTGCCTTTGCCAGCCTGGCCACGCTGATGCCCAACGGCGACGTCCAGGTGACGCCCGTCTGGGTCGATGCCGAGAACGGCAGCGTGATCTTCAACTCCGCGCGCGGCCGGCTGAAGGACAAGAATGTCCGCCGCGACCCGCGGGTGACGCTCACGCTCATCGACCCCGACAATCCCTATCGCTACCTCGAGGTCCGCGGCCGTGTGGTGGACATCACCGAGAAGGGCGCCGACCAGCACATCGACAAGCTGGCCAAGAAGTACCTGGGCGTGGATAAGTACCCTTACGCTAAGCCGGGCGAAGTGCGCGTGCTGTACCGGGTAAAGCCCGAGCACGTACACGCCTACGGATGAGACCGGGCTGCTGAGTCGCAACGCTCTTCCCGCGCATCCTTAAATGAGATGCCTGTCCCCACTGCAACTCTCGAAAAGGAGCAGGTCCTCGGCCTGTTCCGCCGCTGGGGATACCTGGAAGCAGATCTCGATCCGCTCGGGTTCCTCAAGCCCGAGCCGCACCCGGAGCTCGACTTCAACGGTCCCGAGGCCGAGCAGGCCCGCCGCTACTACTGCGGGACGATCGGGGCGGAGTTCATGCACCTGCCCGATCCGGAGCGGCGGCGCTGGATTCAGCAGCGGCTGGAGAGCACGTCCTCCGCGCCGAACCGCGAGCGCATCCTGGAGCGACTGGTCCGCGCCGAGGTCTTCGAGCAGGTGCTGCAGGCGAGATACCTGGGCACGAAGCGCTTCTCGCTCGAGGGCGTGACCGCGCTCATTCCGCTCTTGGACCATATCCTGGAAGGCGCGGCTGAGCATCACGCGGAGTGGTCGGTGCTGGCCATGAGCCATCGCGGACGGCTCAACGTGATGGCGCACGTGGTCAACCGTCCGGCGGAGGAGATCTTCGCCGGCTTCGAGGATGTTGACCCGCGCAGCGTCTTGGGCGGCGGCGACGTGAAGTACCACACCGGCGCTACCGGCGACTACCTCGCACGCAACGGTCGCGGAGTCCACATCCACCTGGTGTCGAATCCTAGCCATCTCGAAGCCGTGGACCCGGTGGCCATGGGCCGCACGCGCGCCAAGCAGGTTCGCGCGGGCGCCAATGGCCAGGAACTGGTTCTGCCCATCGTGATCCACGGCGACGCCGCTTTCGCCGGCCAGGGCATCACGGCCGAGACCATCAATCTCTCCGGCATCGAAGGTTTTTCGGTCGGCGGGACGATCCATATCCTCGCCAATAATCTGATCGGGTTCACCGCCCGCCCGCCGGAGCTGCACACGGCACGCTTTGCCGCCGAGCTGGCCAAGCGGCAGCCGATCCCCATCTTCCACGTCAACGGCGAAGATCCCGAGGCAGTGGTACGCGTAGGCGCGCTCGCGCTCGAATACCGCTACCGCTTCCACGGCGACGTGGTGATCGACCTGATCGGCTATCGCCGCCACGGCCACAGCGAAGTGGACGATCCCACCATCACCCAGCCGCTGCTCTATCAAAAGATCAAAGACCATCCCCCGCTGTGGAAGCTTTATGCCGAGCGCATCGGCGCCGAAATCTCGGCGACTGCGGCCATCGAGGCAGAAGCCCGCAGCGAACTCGGGGCCGCGCAGAAGAATGCGCGCAAGCTGGAAAAGAAGCCCACCATGCGCACACTGCCGGCGTACTGGTCGCAGTTCGCCGGCGGGCGCTGGCTGCCGGAGTATGAAGTCGATACCGGACTCGACGCCGCGGAACTGCGAGAGATCACCGACGCGCTGACGCGGATTCCGCAAGGCTTCCACACCCATCCCAAAATCAAGCGCCTGCTGGAACAGCGCGCGCAAATGGGACACGGAAAAGCGCCGGTAGACTACGGCATGGCTGAGGCGCTGGCGTTCGGCTCACTGTTACGAGATGGCGTTCCCGTCCGCCTGACCGGCCAGGACAGCCAGCGCGGCACCTTCAACCAGCGCCATGCCGCGCTGGTGGACATCGAGAACGAACAGAAGCACTTCCCGCTGGCAAACGTCGCGGAAGATCAGGCGCGCTTCGAGGTGTACAACTCCGAGCTCTCCGAAGCCGGTGTGCTGGGATTCGAGTACGGCTACAGCCGCGATTATCCCGAGACGCTGGTGCTGTGGGAGGCCCAGTTCCGGAGACTTCGCCAACGGCGCGCAAGTGATCATCGACCAGTTCATCAGCTCGGGTGAGGACAAGTGGAACCTGCTCTCCGGGCTGGTGCTGCTGCTGCCCCACGGCTACGAAGGCCAGGGACCGGAGCACTCCAGCGCGCGCATCGAGCGCTACCTGCAACTGGCGGCCAAAGACAACGTGCAGATTTGCCAGCCCTCCACCGCGGCGCAATATTTTCACCTGCTGCGGCGGCAGGCGCTCGGCAAGTGGCGCAAGCCGCTGATCGTGTTCACTCCCAAGAGCATGTTGCGGCATCCGGATGCGGCCTCGCCGCTGGTGGCGTTTTCTGGGCCGCGATTCCGGCGCGTGGTGCCCGATCCAGAGATCGCCAACGCTTCGCGCCTGCTGCTGTGCACGGGCAAGATCGGGCACGAACTGCGCGTGGAGCGCAAGCGCCGCAAGGATGACTCGACCGCCATCGTCTTTGTGGACCAGTTGTATCCGTTCCCGGAGGAAGAGCTGTCGGCGGAGCTGGAGCAGCATCCCCAAGCGGAGATCGTCTGGGTGCAGGAAGAGCCCGCCAACATGGGAGCGCTCTTCTACATGCGCCCGCGGCTGCGGCGGATCGCGCACGGGCGCGCCATCCTGAAAGTGACACGCTCGGCCAGCGCCAGCCCGGCAACCGGATCGGCCAAAGCGCATGAGTTGGAGCAGAAGACGCTGCTCACCCTCGCCTTCGAGGCCGGCAAGAGCTGAGCGGAACCTTGGCGGGGCGGCTAACGTATACTCAGGCGATGTCGGGAGATGCCATGCCAACGCGATCTCGCGCAGCCGCGCGCATCATGCTGAGCGGTGTCCTCCTGACGCTCGTCCTCTCCACCGCAGCACTCGCCCAGAAGCCCGATGAAGACCGTGTGGAGTTCGGCCACAACATCACCATCCAGGAAGGGCAGACCTCAGGCGATATCTCCTGCTTCAACTGCTCGGTTTACGTCCGCGGGAGAGTGAACGGCGACATCGCCGTGTTCGGCGGGCGCGTGGTGGTCGAAGGCAGCGTGAAGAGCGATATCGCGGTGTTCTGGGGAACGGTGCGGCTGGAGGACGGAGCGCAGGCGGGCGGCGATGTGGCGGTTTTCGGCGGAGCCATCAAGCGAGCGCCGACCGCGACGATCCACGGCCAGGTGGTGTCTTTCGGCCGGGGTTGGGTGCTGCTTCCCGTCATCGTCATGGTGGTGATCGTGTGGTTGATCGTCGCGCTGATCGTGTGGTTGGTCACTCGCAACCGTAGAGCGCCGGTGCCAGGGCAGACAGTGCGCCAGGCTTAGTAGCGGCCGCCGGCCCTCGGTCGCTACGATTTCCCTCTTGGCCAACGACCGACGACTTCAGAATTGGGCCAACTGCCCACTCGTCGGCTCGCTTCAACAGTACCAGGGCTCGGTCAGGTAAGGGATGGTGACGCGCGCGGCCGCCGGCGGCATCACCGGAACCGTCTCTTCAAAATCCTCGCCGCGTGCGCGCTGCGTCCGCTTCCAAATCTGGGCGAAGATCTCGCTGCGGCCCGCTCCCTTCTTGCTCTCGCGCTGCACCATCTCTTCCAACTCGCGCTGCAACTCGTCCACGCGTGGATCAGAATTACGCCACGGATACATCAGCAGCGCCGGCTCGAACGCTTCGAGTTTGACACCGTACAGGTCCGTGATCTCCAGCAGGCGTGAGCCCGCCGGGATCAGCAGGCGAATCGCGAGCTGCACCGGCGGCACGTGCTCGATCAATTCCAGTTTGGCGATGGTGCTCAGCAGTTCTTGGTAGCTTTCGAGCGTGGTCCACGGGGTGAAGGGCACGAACGTGGGCACGAGGAACAGGCCGAGGGCGCGCATCAGCATCGCCAGGTGGATGAAGTCGGCGCGCGAGTGGCCCTTGTCCAGCATGCGCAGCACGCGGTCGTCCACCGACTCGACCGCCGTGGTCACGAAGGCGCACCCCGTCTGGCGGAGCACCGGCAGCAGCTCGCGCTGTTCGAGCAGGTGTTCGACCTTGATGGTCACGTCGTAGGAAAGGTCGGGAAATTCGCGATGCAGCGCCTGCACGATCTCGACCGCGTGCGTTGGCCCATTGAAGAAATCAGGATCGCCGAAGGTGATGTGCTGCGCGCCGGCTGCGACCTGGCGGCGTATGTCCTCGAGTACGACTTCGCGGCCCACGATGCGGAACTTGCCGTTGTACACCGGCACGATGGGACAGTGGCGGCAGCGGTGCTTGCACCCGCGGCTGGCCTCGGTGTAGCCGACCACGCGTGTCGAGCCATCGGGCAGCGTCAGGCGCGCGTATTTGTCGAGCGGGGGCAGACCAGCGCGATCGGGCACCAGGAATTCCTGGCGCTCGAGCGAGATTTCCGGCTCGGCTTGGGGCAACTTCGTGAGATCGCCTTCCGCCGCAGCCAGCCGCCGCGACAGGCTGCGCAATCCGGCTTCGAATTCCCCGCCCAGGATCGTGGCGACACCCAATCCGCGCAGCAGATCGGCGTTCACCGGCGCGTACAGCCCATAGGCGCAGAGATGCGCGCGCGGGTTGAGCGTACGCATCTTGGCCAGCGCGCGCACCCCGAGCCGCGTCGCCGTGTGCATGGGAAGAAAAATGCCGATGAGATCGGCGCGCCGGACCGCCTCTTCGTCCAACGGCTGGCGCGAGAGGTCCAGCAGGCGGACGGAGTGGCCGTCGGCGCGCAACCAGGCTGCCGGGGAGGCGAGCCCGAACGGCTGCCGCCCCAATTCGTACGTCGAGATGAGCAGCACGCTGAGGTCGCGCATGGCCCGCAGCCTAGGCTTTGGTCTTGGGAGGCACGTACCCCGGAGGCAAGGCCGCGCCCTCGCCGAAGAAGAATTCCTCCAGGTGCTTGACCAGGACCTCCTGGTCCTTCGGGCTGGCGGGATTCAGCCGGTACTCGTTGAGCACCATCTTGCAGTACTCGCCCCACATCTTCCAGGCCTCCTGCGAGACGTTCTCGTAAATGCGGCGGCCGAGCTCGGTGTCGAAGGGAGGCTCGTCGAGGCCCGGCATCTCGCGCTGGAACTTCACGCAGAATACGGTGCGCTTGCCCGGAGTCTCGGGCATCGGCGGTCCTGGAGGTGTGCTGCAGCAACCCATAGGCGCTCCTTGGAGTAGCTATCGGAAGACACTAGTTTACAGAAAATCCGCCCACGCTGCGTTGCGGCGCCGCCGACGGCTCGCTCTAGCTGGTGGCCGCAGCCGCTTTCGGAACCTCTGACGTACACGAACCGCACCGCGTCGCCTTCAGCGGGATGCTGGCGCAACAATAGGGACACTCACGCGTGGTCGGAGCTGCCGCCGGCTGCTGCCGCTTGAAGCGGTTCACCTGCCGCACCAGCAAGAAGATGACGAAGGCGACAATCACGAAGTTCAACACGCTGTTGACGAATATGCCGTAGTTGAGCGTGGGCGCGCCCGCCGCCTTTGCTGCCGCCACGCTGTCGAAGTGCCTGCCCGTCAGGCTGAGGAAGAGGCTGGCGAAATCCACTTTGCCGATCACCAGACCCAGCGGCGGCATCAGGATGTCCTCGACGAACGAGGTCACGATCTTGCCGAAGGCCACGCCCAGGACGATGCCGATCGCCATATCCAGGACATTGCCGCGAAGCGCGAATTCCTTGAACTCCTTGAGCATTGGTGTGCCTCCCCTGCGAAACCCCTGCAGCCGGAGTGCCGCGCCGGGGATCAAGTCCGCCGGCCTCCCGCAGCAGATCCGATACGAAAAGCGCGCGTAGCGCGCGCCAGATCATAGCCCACGGCGCAAGCCGTGGGAAGATAGGCGGCATGAGACCAGCCCGCGAAGCGGGCGTAAGAATCACTTCGACAATCCTGCCTTGGATCAACTGCACGGCTTTGGCGATGTGCAGGAATGCCCGGCAATTACGGGAGCGCGGTTTTTGGGTCCACCAACAGCCATCGCCACGAATCGATCTCCCTCAGTTGTACATTCTCGCCTTCCCATCTATGGTGGTCCCATGGCAAAGAACTTTTCTCCCACCGCGGAAACCCATCACATGCCCGCGAGCCCGCGCTGCACGATCTGCAGCAACTCGGCAAACGTGTATCGGCGGAAATCGGACGACGTGTTCGAAGGGTTCTGTGAGGTCTGCGGCGACGTAAGCATCAGGGCTTCCGCAGCGGATAAGGCTCGAAACCTGGGGAAAGCGCATCTTCTATCGGCTTGGCTTAGGAGACATCCGCCACTCCCGGAGCCGGAAACCATCAAAGTCGACGATTTGGAGCGGATATTCTCGCAAGTCCCCTCATATTCCGTCGTGGAAAAACTCGATCTCACTCTCCAACGGCTGGGGGCCGCTACCGAACAGCCAGGGGCAGTCGCCAAATTCAGCGCTATCAAGGACTACCCGCTCATCTACGCCAAGAACGTTGAGGAAGCTATGTTCTACCTA
>JBIOFT010000056.1:0-21449 GCA_044447375.1 Terriglobales bacterium
ATATTACGGGACTTGCTCGGCATGGCCTACAAGTTTGTGACCGCTAACGCCGCGCCCCGTCCCTCCCGCAAGCGCCGAAGCCCCGGACGGTAAGAACCTAATTCCCGCCTGAATGCCGCATCCGCTGGGGATAACTGTTGTAAACAGGCTTTAGCACTAACTGGCCCCAGAATTGGCCTCGGCATGGTTGCGTCCCCGCAGAGCCCGCTTCCGTTTCGCCCGGCAAGATCATTGTAGGTCCACCCGGTCCATCAGTCTCAACTTCCGGATGCCCCGTCACTCGACTGCGCGGCGCTGGCCTGCTCCTTCCATCGTTGCTCGTTCACGCCCTTCACGAGGAGCCATAGCATCAGCGATGCTTCCGCGAGGAATCCGAGGACCTTAAGGTAAGTGGACAGATGGTTTGCGAGCGGTGACAGAAAGATCAGCCAACCCAAACCGGCAAACGCCATCAGCACGCCCAGAATTCGAGGCAGGAAGGTCGACCTGAAAATGAGGTAGCCGATCAGGAGGCAATAGGGCCCGAAAAATACCAGGGTTCTGATTCTGTAGGGAGCGACATGAAAGAGGCTAAGAAGATCATTGGCGCATCCCACGAGGCTGAAGAACGCCGCGAGCAAAGAGAGGCTCCTGTTCACCGGCTTAAACATGTAATAGAAGAGCAGCGTCACAGCGATGTAAAACGCGTACGCGATGAGGTTGACGGCGTCATATACAACAAGCCGGCCCCGGCCAACGAAGACCTCGGCGGATACTGCCGTCAGAAAGTAAAGCAAATAAACGACACCGGTAATCCTGGCCCTGGGACGCGGCGAAGCTTCTGCAATCCGTTCCATCATTTCATAGCCTCCCGAGTGGTGGCGGATAGTTGATGAGAACAGGCTTTTACGCAACTAATCGTGGGAGCCGGGATGATGAACCGGCCCAGCGATTTTCGGGGATTACTTGTGTAAAAGCGATGTTACGACAGTAAACACGCACCCACGCCAGACTGGGGTCAGTGGGGCACGAACTCCGCCAGACGCCATCTGCCGGAATCTTGGGTCAAGAATGTGAAGCGCGAGGACTTAAATGAAAGCAGCATGGTGCCGGTGTGCGGATCCACGTGGTAGGCCGCGAGCGTGTTCCCTTCGAGGTCAATCACCTTGAGGAACTCCGGCCAGGGCGGGCGGTCTCCGTAATTCTTGAACACTATGGCCAGATGTCCCTCACGGCTCACCAGATTCGTCGGATAGAGGCCGGTGCCGTCTGAGTCCACAGCCAGCGTCCGGACGACTTCCCCGCGCGGCGAAATGGCATAAATGACGGCTGGCAAAGTGCGGCGCATGAGGTACAAGTTGCCGTCGGAGGCGAGGGCTACATGGCCGCCGGACAGCGCATTATTGTGCCCCGGACCGTAATTGAAATCGCTGGGCTGCATCAGCCCATCGTCCCCTGCAGGCGTGATCTTCTTGACGAGCTTGCCCTCGCTCGTGAAGATCGCCGTGTAAAACTGTGGCGGGTCATCGAGATGCTTCGTGCTCCAATTTCCGCTTATGAGAAAGTCCCCTGAACCGAAAACGCCAATCTGGTAAGGGATCAGGCGAGCCGTGACCTCCAGCTTTACCTGCGTTTTCAAGCTGCCATCTTTTGCATAGATCAGCACGAGCCGGTCGAAGTCATTCTTGACCAGGGACGCGGCATCAGATTTGTAAGCATGGAATGCCAGGCGGTACAAAGTTTGTTTGTCATCGACAAAAAAGCTGCTTCCGATAAGGCCCGCTGGCAGGGTAAAAGTTGTTTTCAGTTGACCCGTCTTGTCGAATTTCAGAATCGGCGGGCCTTGGTCCCGGTCTACGTCGTGCTGTTCGAGGTAGTAGTTGCCCTCGGCATCCGAGTAGCCGACCACAAACAAGTCTGCTGGCGCGGAAGACGGAACAGCGCTTGCTTCGACGAGGTCGTAGCTGGAGGTTGCGGATTTCTGGTCGGCAGCCCCGGCTGCTACGGCGGTCAGCACCATGTTCAACGCCAAGAGGGCCAAAGCAACTGCGGGCTTCATCTTCCTATACCTCGCCGAACTAAGGTTGGAGCCTAAATTCTGCGCCGCCACACTGCGATATGTCAACGTGAGGTCGCCGGAAACTCTCTCCCGTTGCCGCGGCGCCAAGCAGCAACGCGTGTGTTGGTCCAGGGCGCTTTAGCCGAGCCACGCCAGTGTACAATCGGTGCTAGCGAAGTTACGAAGCTGCATGTCTGCACCGGCGCCAAGCCCCGCCTTGCCTCCCTCATCCGCCGCAACCGAATCCGCATTTCCAGCGCTGCGTTGCGCGCTTGGTTTTGTGCGGCACAACGTTTGGGCCGTCGCCCTGTGCTCAGCGGTGGTTCTGGCGCCGTGCTTCTGGCATCGGCACATCGAGGCCAACGACCTGGGCAGCCACGTCTACAACGCGTGGCTGGCGCAGTTGATCCACCAGGGGAAGGCGCCGGGGCTGCACCTGGTGCCGCAGAGCAATAACGTGCTGTTCGACCTGATGCTGAGTGAGCTGTTCCGGCTGGGGCCGAGGGCCGCGGAGCGCATCGCCGTCTCGGTGGCGGTGCTGATCTTCTTCTGGGGAGGATTTGCCCTGTGTGCGGCAGCCGCGGGACGCGCAAGCTGGGCTGTGGCTCCCGTGCTCGCCATGACGGCGTATGGCTTCGTCTTCAACATGGGGTTCTTCAACCTTTATTTGTCCGTAGGATTGTCCTTATTCGTGCTGGCCTTGGTATGGCGTGGGCGACGATGGGACATGGTGTTGATTCCGCCGCTGATGGCTCTGATCTGGATGGCGCATCTGCTGGGCACCGGCGGGGTGTTGGCGCTGGGTGGGTTCCTGGCGCTCCTGCGCGTACTGCCGCTGCGCTGGCAACCGGCGCTGACCGCGGCGATGCTGGGCGCATACTTCGCCGTGCGCTGGTACGTGCTGCACCACTACACCATCGTGGATCGCGAGTCGGACGTTTACTGGCTCGCCGGCGCCGACCAGTTCGTGGTGTTCCGCAGGGCCTACCTGTGGGTAGCCTTGGCCGTCGTCCTGCTCGCGGCGGCGACGATTGCGCTAGCCGGGTTGCGCGAACGCCGCGAAGCACTGGAGCGCGGCGCCGCTTGGATGCAGTTGTACGCCGTGGCGGCCCTCGCCGTGGGGTTTGCTCCCGGCGGCATATTGCACGCGAAACTTGGCATGATGGGATATCTGCCGGACCGGGTTTCGATCTACGCGGCCGTGCTGGGCTGCTGCCTGCTGGCCCTAGCCAGGCCGGCGAGGTGGCAAGTGGCGGCGTTTTCTGCGGTGGCAATCGCGTTCTTCTCGCTGCTCTACACCGACACGGCCGCGCTGGATCAATTGGAAACGAAGATGGAGCAGGTGGTGGCGCCCATGCGCCCCGGCCAGCGCCTGGTGGCGACCATATTTGCGCGGCGCGGGGCACGGGTACATGACCAGCACATGATCGACCGCGCCTGCATCGGCCACTGCTTCTACGTGGCCAACTACGAGCCGTCCTCGGGACAGTTTCGCATCAAAGCGGAGCCGGGCAGCCCCGTGGTCATGAGTGACCAGGACGACTGTGGACGCATGCAGAACGGCGTGTATCAAGTCCGGGCACAGGATTTGCCGTTGCTGGAGATATACGGCTGCGGAGCCAGCCTGCGCGACATCTGCGTGCACCAGTTACAAGCCGGCGACCTGAACGGCGAGGCGGCTTTCGAACAAATAGGAGTAAAGGTGCGGAGGTAGTTCCACCTTTAAACATGGAGGCCGCCCTCCACCGGATTTCAGGTGCGAGCATTTGTGAGTTCGTACCCTAATTCTTGCAGCCACAACTTAGCCGCTCCCAGCCGTTTGCGCGCGACTCCGTCGGTGGGATGCGCAAGGGTCCGCGCGGCGCACACATGCACGCCGGCAACAATGCGCAGGCCCCTCAGTGAGGAATCTCGAAACCAGTCTACGCTCCGGGGCTGACCGACGGCAGCTCGGTGCAAAACTGGCGGATCGCCAGCCGCTCTCTTTCGTTCAGGGATACAAACTCCAGACCATGTTGGAAGCCAAACCCGTACCGGACCACACCCTGCAAATGCAGCTCGGTCGGGTGAGTCGGTACTACCAACTGCAGCGAGACCAGGCTTCCCACTGGGATTGGGTCCCGAAGAAACGCAGCCAGTCCGCCTTCGGCGATCTGGTTGCAATACCCTTCGATGTCACGCTCGGGGAGGCTGACCGTGATCGGCAAATTGGTCAGGTGTCGCATGAACCGGCGTCTGCCAGTCGTCCACACCTCCACCTTCCCCGTGCCCTTACAACGCGGGCAGGGAGTGCCACCAGACTTCTTCCCGCTTCCGCCACAATCCTCACACCAGAAATAGACCTTTGGCGGGGAGGCCATACTTGCCACCTCCGGCTGAACAGCCTTTTATACTCGCAATCCGCTGCTCTGGCTCGCGGAGTTGTGCGCAAACAGCCCGGAGCGGCCAAGGAGTGTTCTGAGCCCAGCCGAACCGTTGTCACTCCGCTGGGTGACACAACCCATCACGCTCAGCCATCGCCGCACATCGCCGCCGGGCGGTTGCCTCTCAGAAGCGGGTTGCCAGCTCCAGTTGGTCCAGGCGGACTTCACGCACGCCCGGTACCGCCCGGACGATGCCGCCGATGGTCTTGACCTGAGCCGGGCTCACGATGTCTCCCTTGACCGACACCGATCCGTCTTGCGCCACCACCGCGAACTGCAGGTCCGCCGTGGCCGGGTTCATCGCCAGGCTGGCCTTGACGCGGCCGGCCTTGGCCAGATCGTCCAGCGCTCTCTGGGTTTCGGGAGTCGAGGCAAAGCACTTCAGCCGCGACACGGTACAGATCACGTCGCAGGCTTCTTCCAGATTCATCTGTTCCAGGTTGAGCACCAGGTCATAGAGCGATGCGTCCCGCCAATCCACAGCATAGAGAAACTGGGTCCACTTGCGCCGGTCCTCGTCCATGTTTTCGATGTAGGAGACGGCTTCCTTGCGATTGCACTTCAGCCGCTCCTGCACCTTGCCGATGCGAAATTCCATGGGAGCAATGATGCGGGTGCGCAGCACATGCGGCCCATTGCCCAGCAGCAAGTGCCCGGCCAGGCCGTGGTAGATGGCGTTTCCGGTTCTGACCTCCTCGGTCAGTGCCGCCTGGATGAAGGCGAGATAAATGTATTTTGTGTGCTGGGACTGCCCCATAAAGGCGGGCGGCTTTTCGATCGCGGTTCTCAGGGCATCCTGCGACACACCCCAGGCCGCCGCTTTCTGGATAACCTGTTCGCGATCGATCGAGCGGTAGCCCAGCCGCTTGGCGAGGGCCTCGGCCAGCATCTTGCCCCCGCTGAAAGATCCTCGGGAAATGGTGATGATCGGCACACGGACCTCCTCGGCGTTTGCCCCACCGGGCGCGCCAAGCCGATGAATACCACGGTTACACCCGGAACACAGTGATGGGCCTCACCGTTGCGTGTGCGTGCCCGGCGATGCCGAACTTCCGCTACAATGGTGGGAACATTTGGGCTAGCCGGGGGTATGCGGTGTGTAAGGCTGTGTGTTCGCGCGTTCTGTTGGGCGCGTTGGCCTTGTGCCTGCTGGCATCGATTGTCACGGCACAAAATCCCGCGCCTGCCGCCAATCTGAAGGAATACTCCGTACCCGCCGGCGCCATTCTGCGCATGGAGCTTTCCGGGCCGGTCAATGTCTCCCACCTGAAGCCGGGCAGCGAACTTGCGGGACAACTGGTCCGCCCCGTCTATGTGTACGACCGCGCGCTCATCCCCGCCGGCAGCCAGGTTCACGCCGTCGTGGACAAAGTCGAGAAGGAAAAAGCACCGCAGAAGAAAGGCTGGATGGAGCGCGTGGATACCCTGCGCAGCCTGGGATTGAACCGCCACAACTTCTACGATGTCAGCCTGCGCGGGGCCACCGTGAAGCTGCCTTCGGGCGCGGAAGTGCCGATGGACCTGCGCTTTATCCGCGGCGGCGAAGAAGTGCGCCTGCAAGCCAACGAGGAAGGGCAGATGAAGGTCGGCGGCTCGACCGGCACAGATCTGGCCCAGCACGCGCCCGGCGTCTCGCAGGTGGCCGGCATCAAGCACGGCAAGAAGCAGGCGCAGGAATTCCGGCATCCGCTGGCGACGCTGGAAGTCGCGCGCACGGCCCGCTTGGAGTTGCTGGCGCAGCCCGAGGTCCCACGCGCCACCGAGCAGCCCGTCACCATCCCCCAGGGCACGCACGCCGAGTTTCTGCTGCTCACCGAGCTGCGCGCCAGCGACAGCAAACCGGGAGACGCCTTCCAGGCGCGGCTGCTAGAGCCCATCTTCCAGTCCGACGGCCATCTTCTGGTGCCGGAAGGCAGCCTGCTCGATGGCCACATCAGCAAGCTGGCGCGGCCACGGCGGATGAGCCGCGCGGCTTCCATGTACCTGGTCTTCGACCGGCTCACTGAGCCCGGCGGCGATTCGCAGAAGGTCGCAGCCTCACTCGCGGGCGCGGACGTAGGCAAGAAGGCCCCGGTCGAGATGGATCCCGAGGGGGGCCTGCACGGCAAGGGTGGCGCCAAGGGTCTGGCGAAGCGCCTGGTGATCGGTGTGGCTTCCGAGCAGGTGGTGGACGAAGCGGTGGAGTTGGCGATGCACGCCGTCGCTCCCTACGCCGGCGCCGCCACCGGTCTGGTCGTGCTGCTGGGCGGACACGGCAACGATGTCGACCTGCCGCAGTATTCCGATCTGCAAGTGGTGTTCGGGCGTCCGGTGACGGTGCCGGGACAACCCGCGGCGCAGCCCCCGAGCCCGCCGCCGGGCAGCAATCCGCCGCAGATGCGGTTCTTCGACCCGCGCTAGATCGCTAACAGTTATGCCAAAACTTATGTTGATAACGGCCTCTTCGCCAGAACTTCGAAGAGTGCGGAGGTCGCGGGTTCTCAACTTTCAGCAGATTACCATGCCTTATCTGGCTGCCAGAGTTCCTCCGAGTTGGGATGTGATTCACGTTGATAAAGAAGCTGAAGACATTGACTGGGACATTGACGTAGACGTGGTTGGAATTACATTTCATACGCCAAGCGCTTTTCATGCCTATGACATCGCCACACGTTTCAGGTCACGAGGAATATGTGTCGTGATGGGTGGTCCGCATGTAACGTTGTTGCCGGAAGAGGCCAGTCAATACGCCGATGCGATATTCATTGGAGAGGCGGAAGGTTTATGGGAAGAATTACTGAAGAGCTTCGAAGCGGGATCCTATCTGCGAGTGTATCAACAAACCAGCGTGTCCCTTGACAATATTCCCATGGCCCGCAAGGACTTATTTCACAGGCAGGACTATACCGACGGAGTTCTGTTTGCGACCCGCGGATGTCCCAGCCAATGTGATTTCTGCACCATTGCCGTCATGTATGGCCATAAGTTGCGCAAGCGGCCGATAGCTGAGGTCGCGGCAGAATATGCTTCTTTCAAGGGGAACGTAATTATCTTTTGGGATGATAATCTTGCCGGGGATATGGAGTACGCAAAGGGATTATTTCGCGCCATTGCTCCATATCGGAAGTGGTGGAGCAGTCAGGCGAGCATTCATGCCGGCCGGGATGACGAATTCCTGGAGGCTGCAGCCCGTAGCGGATGCAAGCAGTTGTTCTTGGGGTTGGAGTCAATCTCCCAGCAAAGCATGGCTGAAGTGAATAAGGGATTCAATCGAGTGGAGGAGTATTTACAGATTATTGAGCGCATCCATTCGCATGGGATTGCCGTGCAAGCAGGGATCGTTTTTGGATTTGATCATGATACGCCCGAGATATTCAAGGGCACCATTGAGTTTTTGGAAAAAGCGGGGGCCCAGAATGCAACCTTCAACATTCTGACGCCATTTCCCGGTACGCCGCTGTTTCGGAGGATGGAAGCCGAAGGGCGTATATTAACGCGAGATTGGCGCAAATATAATGGCCGTGACGATGTGGTTTATCAGCCAAAGCGGATGAGCGTGGTAGAACTGTTAGCTGGTTTTCGGTATGCGAATCAGCGCTTTTATTCTGTTTCCAGTATAGCAAAACGGTTATCACGGTCATCGGTTCAATTATGGTGGACGTTACCGCTGAATTTGGCGTACGGCTATCAATGGCGAAAGGCGGGTTACCGTCACTGATTTCGCCGACGCCGCTGCCGTGCGATTCACGCCCGGGCCTCCGCTGGTGCCTTCTCCCGTAGCGTTTGCGCACTAGAGGCTCGGGCTATCGCATAAAAAATCTACGCCGGACCCTTCACACTGGTGCGAAGCTCCGCCACGATCTCCTGCGCCGCCGTGCGCGCCCTCTCCAATTGGTCGGGGGGGAAAGAAATCGCGCCCACGCGGGCGTGGCCGCCGCCGCCGTAGCGTTCGCAGATCACGGCCAGGTTCACCAGGCGGTTGGCGCGCGCCCAGGGATTTGAGCCCACCGAAACCTTGGTCCGGAAGCTGCTCCGGCTCAACCCCACGCTATAGATGCACTCCGGGTAGAGATAGTAGGGGATGAACTTGTTGTAGCCCTCCAGTTCCTGATCGGAGATGTCGTAGAAGACGGCGCGGTCGCGGTACTCGGCGCGCTGGCGCATGGTCTCGATGGAGCGCTGATGGCGTTCGAGCAGCGGCTCGGCCAGCGGCGCGACAAACCCCTCCTCCAGCACCGCTGCCAGGGGATGGTAGGCGAGCAGCGGCACCAGCCGCGGCATGAACCCCGGGTCCTGCGAGGCTTCGATGATCATGGTGAGCCGCATGGCAGGCTCGCGCATCTCCACCGCGCTGCGGGCGTCGGGGAACTGCGCCCCGTCGATGATGTCCGCCCACTCGATCAGCTCCGCCACCGGCGCCGGGTGGAAGCCGAAGCGCTGCTCCGCCACCGTGGCCAGGAACTTGGTGCAGCTTTTGAAGTCGGGATCGTAGAACTTGGTGTTGGACTGCTGCTGCTCGAAGTGGGCGGCGTCTTCCGGGGTAAGGAACGCGCTCTGATGGTGGTCGAACCACCAGGTGATGCGTGGCGAGGTGGAGTACTTGAAGTCCACGATGGCGTTCTCGTCGCCGTCGAATTTGGACTCGTCGAACAGGCTGCCGGCGCGGTGCACCAGCCCGCTGAAGACGAACTCGGCGTCGCCGCGGATGCGCTCGCGATAGAAGCGCGCAAACAGCGACGCGCACGCCGCCCCGTCAAAACACTTGTCGTGGAAGAACACCCGGACGCGCACCCAGAACCTCTCTCCCTGCCTGCCCCAAAAGTGGGGCACCCCGTCCGCGCCCCGGCGCGAAGGGAAAAGTGAATAGAAATGACATTGTGGGAGCAGAAAGTCAAGCGAGCATCGGGTGATCGGGTGATTGCCCGCGCCCGGGCTCGCGGGCGTCAGACTGCCGTGGACGTTGGTGGGGAAGGCTCAGTGCGACAGGTGGCGGGGATCTTGAGCTGCGACGCCGCGGCGCTGGTGCGCGGTCAGCCAGCGCAAGTCGTCCACCGACACCGGCTTCTCTCCGGTGACCACCACCGGTACCGCAGGACACGCCAAGTGTATCTGCGGCTCCAGTTGCTCGGCGAGGCCGGAGTGCAGCAGGACGATGTCTGGCGGAAACAGCCGCACCAGCGCCAGACCTACTTCCGGGGTGCAGGCCATCATGACTTCATAACCGGCGGAGCGCAGCACTTTGACCGGCTCTTCGGACCGGCCGGCGTCGGGATCGATGCACACGATGCGTGGCATAGGCGACTCCAATCCTGGGGGCGCGGAGCTAATCCAGGCGAAGCGGGACAATGCCTGCCGCCCGCGCGGGCAGCAGGTCGAGCAGGAAAGCCACCGCGGCCGACATCACGATCACCGAAATCTGCGGCGGGCTGCCGGCCAGCGCAAAGCCGGCCAGGTGTACCAGGTCGCGCCCCAGATTCCATGCCGCCCGCAAGGGGTTTTTCCTGGCGGCTACGGCCCTGCTCCGGATTATGTCCAAGCGGCTCACGCCTCCGCTCCTATTCCCGAGGGCCGCGGTTTTTCGGGCGGCGAATGGTCGTCGCGGAAGACCATCGCGCAACCGAGCCCCAGCAGCAATCCCCAACTCAGCAGGATCACCGGTGCACCCCACAACACGACTTCCACAAGCGAGCTCATGACCGCCTGGACCCTGACTGTAATAACCCATGAGATGACAAGCGCAGGTAAAGATTGCGTCAAGGAAACGTAAAGTCTTGTAAATAAAGAGGAGGCGTTCGGCCATATCACACGGTGTTGTGATTTTCATCACTGCAATGTGTAGACCGACAGGACAGGATAGGCAACGCTGGAGAGTTCGTTTTGCAAAACGATAGCGATGTGTATGCCGATGTTGTGCGGGAACTGGCGGAGGCGCTGGACGCCATCGCCAGCGTGTATACCTGCAGTGCGGGCGCGGTCCTGTTCCGCCAGGGACAAGCGGCGGATGGCGTGCTGGTGGTGCGCCAGGGCAAGGTCCGCCTGTCCGCCTTGGCGCACGACAGCGATCCGCGGCTGCCCTATCGCACCGTAGGTCCGGGATACGTGCTGGGCCTGCCGGCGCTGTTCTCCGGCCAGCCGTACAGCCTGACCGCCAAAGCCGTGGAGGAGTGCGCTTGCGGCTTCGTGGACCGCGAGCGGGCGCTGGCGTTGGTCCATAAGCGCCTCGACCTGTGCTTCCAGGCCGCCGATCTGCTGGCCCGCGAAATCCGCAGCCTGCGGGAATGGCAGGCCACCCACCTGGACGTCCACTGAATCGGAGCGGTTCTCGAGGAATCCCGGACTTGCCTGTTTGTACCGAAAATGGTGCAACCAACCGACCGCTTCGTTCCTCCAAACAGCCCGCTGGGAGCGGGAGTAGCGTCCCTCTGCACCAAAAACGGGCATTGACACCGGCGAGGTAGAAGTCTTATTGTGCCGCGCCTTTCGTTCCGGCCCCATGCGGTCCCAGGCCCAACACTCTGAATCTTTCTCGTGCGGTTGAGTTGTTCTCGCCCGCTCTCTTCGCGGAGGGAGCGCGGTCGTCTCCAGCCAACTGGCAAGAAAAAGGAAGCGGCCAACACCGCCTTCTCAAGAACCACACGCCAGGTTGTCAGGGCATAACCGTAAGCAGTGGCAACTCACAAAGGAGAAATCGGCATGCGTGCATGCAAAGCTGAAGGAATGATGCTGCCGGCGAATGTAGAGAGTCTTCGCCGGCGGTCGTCCACTATCTTCCTGGCAATAGCCATCGCTGTTGCCATACTCGCGGTCCGTCCCGCCGCCCTCGCGGACGATCATGATCGCGACCGTGACCGCGACCGACATTGGGTGGCCACCTGGGCCACGTCTCCGGCGGCAAATTTCGTATACGTTGCGCCGGTTCCGCCGGTTTATCCGCCCGGTGCGCCCACCACCTTTGCCCCAGCCAACATTCAACCCGACCTCGGTTTCCCTTTTCCCAGCGCTAACACCACCGGGGCGGCCAACCAGACCTTCCGCTCCATCGTCAAGCCCGACCTCTGGGGCAGCAGGATGCGATTCCGCTTTTCCAACACTTTCGGCACCCAGGCGGTGACCTTCAACGAAGTCACCGTGGGTCTCCAGGAATACTCAGCCAACGTCGTACGGGGCACCCTCAGGCGGGTGACTTTCGGCGGCCAGGCGTCGGTGACGATCCCCGCCGGCCAGGAAATCTTTAGCGACGGTGTCGGGCTGCCCTGGGTCAAGGACGGCGATGATGATGATCCGGGTGTGCAGGGGCGCAACCTGGCGGTCAGCTACTCCGTCCAAGGCAGCAGCGGGCCGATGACCTATCACAATGGCGCCTTTGTGACCTCTTACATTACCGCGACCGGCAGCGGCAATCACACCGAAGATCCGGACGCCTTTGCGTTCGAATTCACCACAGTTTCCACGTTCTTCCTGGACGCGGTGGACGTCATGGCCCCGGCGGACACGGTTGTGGTGTGCGCCTTCGGTGACTCGATCACGGATGGCACACACACCACCCTTAACATCAACGATCGCTGGATGAACACGCTTTCCCGCCGGTTGCATAATGCCTATGGCAACCGAATCAGCATCGTCAATGAGGCCATCGCCGGGAACAGGGTTGTGAACCCGGTGACTGCAAATTCAGCGGCGGGCCCGGCGGCGGTCGATCGGCTCGATCGCGACGTGCTGGGGCTGTCGGGGCTGACCGACGTGATTTGGATGGAGGGCATCAACGACCTCGGGGCCGGGCACACCACGGCTGCGATCACGGCCGGGTATCAGAATATCGTCGGCCGGCTGCATGCCAGGGGCATCAAGGTCTACGCTGGAACCATGACCTCTGCCCTGGGCCTGGTGAATCCCGCCGAGGGATGGAACCCTGGCTACGCCGGCGGGGCGGACAACGGTCCCACGGTTGACGCCGGTCGGCTGATCCTCAACGCCTACATTCGCACCTCCGGGCTCTTTGATGGAGTGGAAGATTTTGACGGGGCTACGCTCGACCCGGCTACGGCCAACATGAAGGCGGAGTTTTTGCCCAACAGCACCTTCACTCAGCTGCCGTGGGATTATCTCCATCCCAACCACGGCGGCTATATCGCGATGGGCGAGGCGGTCGACATCACGCCGTTCGCGCCTCCTCATCATCATGATCGGGACTGAAGCAGTAAGGCGATGTCGTTGCGTTGGCGCCTGACGGCGGACCAGAGCAGCGGCAAGCACGCAACCGATAGCCGTGGCGGAATCCAAAACCGCCACGGCTATTGCCCTTATAGCGCTGCCGCGCGCCTCGGAAAAAGCGCAATCACGAACCGCAACGCACCAGCGCCGTAGGCGCGGCAAGCACACAGAGTTTTGAAGGGGCGCAGCTTTAGCTGCGCCGTTACAGCCCCCTTTGATTTGTCATCCCGAGCGACGCGCGACCTGAGCTTGCCGAAGGGAGCGCGAGTCGAGGGACCTGCTTTTCAACCGCAGACGCACGCGGATGTCGGCGGATCAAACCAAACCGCCGAGGACGGCGAGGTTGAGGCGTTTAGCGGGCGTGAGAGACCCCGAGCGAGGGCAGCGGGAGCTTCGCCCGGCAAACTCTAACATCCAATACACGCAGCCGGGAATGCTTGTGCATGTTAGTGCCGAGAGCGCGTGGGGTGCTCAAAGGTAGCCTACAATTGGAGACCACCTAACACCTGTGCTCGCCGCTCTTCCTCTGCAATTCTCTTACGCACGGCTTCTCGCTGCTGAGCCAATTGTTTCCGGTGCGTTTGCACCAAATTCTCACGATACGCGTCGTTCGCTTGATGCACGTAGTTCTTCGCGTGATTTAGAACCGCCTGTGCGGCATTTTCTGTGTGAATTGGCACCGAGGCGACGTTGCCACTAAATACGAACGTGGACGGGTCAGAACCCATGATGGAGGTGTAATTCCCAAGATTGTGAAAGGCCATGACCCAACCAGGTGGAGGGGTAGCGCTAAGCTCAAACACCAATCTGCCGTCTCGATAATCCGCTACTCGTTCTATCCGGATGGGATTCGTGACGAATAGGTCGTCAATTTCTGATTCAGGGATAACCTGGTTCTTGAGTTGACTGAGCTTCTGCTGATTGATGAAGTCATTACCTCTCGCAATCAGTTGTTGCTTAACGAGCGCAATGGAAGTGGCCCGAGCAGCAGCATCCTGTTGAATCATTTGCTCGACAATTCCGTCAACATAAGAAAATTGTGGAGCAAGTGCCGCTATTCGCCGATATCCAGCCCCCTGTGGGACCTCGCCGGTGAACATCTCGTTTAGGATAAGGCCGAGCGCATATACGTCGGCGGCTGCGGAGACCTCGCGGTTACGAACTCGCTGCTCAGGCGCGGCATATACAAAATTTGCCAATCTCTCGTCGTTTCTGGTCTCAACGGCGGTCAGCAGTTCCTCCTCCTCGAACCTTGCAATCCCGAAATCAGCAATAACGAGAATCCCATTCGCGCGGTCGTGAAGAATGTTCTCCGGCTTGAGGTCTCTGTGCCAAACACCCCTCAAGTGTGCGGCCTCGGTTCCGTCTAACATTTGCCCGAATAACGGAAGCACATTCCCGGGCTGGATTCCGCTTCGCATCAGTTGGCGCAGAGAGTCTGAATAACGCGGCATTACGTAGAAGGGTTCGTCTGCCTCAGTGAGACCCCGATCCGTCACGCGAACGATATTCGTGTGAACAGTGTTGGAGCAGAAATGAATTTCGTTCTGAAACCGTTTGAGGGCTGTAGTCGTTGCACGCTCCCGATTCAGCACCTTTATCGCATGGATATTTTCATCGGAATCTGCGGCGTTGTAGACCGTTCCAGCGCCGCCGCAACCGAGCTGCTCCTGAACTGTGTAGGTGTCAAAGGTGGTCTTTAGCTTGGCACCTCGCCTGAGAGCCATATGTAGATTCCTGTCTGTGGGGGGATCCTCTTTAAACAGTAATCCATGCTCCTGCTTCTCGCAAGATTACAGCGTCGGCCCTGACGGACCTTGGCGTCTCGGCGGTTTGGTTTTGATCCGCGGTAAGCAAGGACAGATCCCTCGCTGCGCTCGGGATTTCGGCAGGGGGCTCCCGCTCCCCTCGCCACGCTCGGGGTCGCTCACGCCCGCTAACCGCTCACCTTCGCTCGCGCTCAGTCGCGAAGCTCTCTCGCGCTCGCTGAGCTATCAGGCTCAGCCGTCCCAGGACTTCCGTCCTGGGCTAATTTATGTCGGCCCTACGGGCCTTCCATTCTCGGTTTGGTTTTGATCCGCGGTAAGCAAGGACAGATCCCTCGCTGCGCTCGGGATTTCGGCAGGGGGCTCCCGCTCCCCTCGCCACGCTCGGGGTCGCTCACGCCCGCTAACCGCCTCAACTTCGCTCGCGCTCAGTCGCCAAGCTTCCTCGCGCTCGCTGAGCTATCAGGCTCAGCCGTCCCAGGACTTCCGTCCTGGGCTAATTTATTTCGGCCCTACGGGCCTTCCATTCTCAGCGGTTTGGTTTTGATCCGCGGTAAAGACACGTCACCCCCCTCGCTACGCTCGGGGCAGCCTCAGCGGGCTCGGACGCCTGCAAAACGGCTCAACTTCGACTTTGCTCAGGGCAGGCTTGAAGTCGTGCCCTGACACGAACCTGGGGTAAACCCACCGCGCACCGGGTCTAGGTCAGTGCGCCCTACCTGGCCGCGGCCTTTCGCTGTTCCTCCGCGGGACTAACGATCCGGTTGGCGATTTTCCTGGCGCCCGTCTGCGTGTACTCAACCCGCACGACCCGGCCCACATTCCGGACACACTGGCCTTTGCTATCTTCCGTGATCTCGAACGAGAGGCGGCCTTCCTCGCCCCGCGCAATGACGAGAACATCGTTGGAACAGGAGACGACCCGGCCCGTGGTGGAATGGAACCGTACGGCTTGTGGCGGGGCCGTTGTGGTCGGCGATGGCACCGGAGATTCAGCCGAGGATCCCGGCTGGGGTGATGCTGGTGCACTCGACGCCACGGTGTCCCGGCCGCTCCTTGGCAAAAAAATCGAGGCCACGCCTCCGCCCAGGGTGCTGATGATCTGCTGATGGAAATGCTGCCACACCAGCGCTCCCCCCAGCACCACCACAACTCCGACGCAAACCGGCAGCCAACGAGTCTGCTTCGCCATGGCGAGGCGCCCTCCTTACGCCATTGCAACCGACTTCAGACGCCAATAGTCACGCGCAAACTCTACCACCAGGTGCACGAAGCACGCGCTCAGAGGAAGAATGAAGTCGAGATACAAATTAAGATTGGCAAACACCACATAGCTCGCCACGAGCGGCACCAGGAAGACGCCCAGCACCAGCAATTTTCCCCGCCGGGTATTTGCCCTGTGAAATGAGAGGTAGAGAGCTCCGCCGATCAGCAAGTCGAAGCCGATGGCGGCCCACATCGGCACCTCCCGCTGGTAACGGTCGTCGAGCAGGGCTTCGATGTAGTTGGCGTGGAGATACATCCCGTTCATGGGGCCGGCCGGCGTGTCATAGCGGTCGACGAACTCGCCGCGGCCCAGGTCGGAGCGCCATTTTCCTCCGATGACCACGATGCGTCCACGGCATTGCGCTCTGGCGGCAGCGTTTGCCGGGGCGTCTGCGGCGCCTACGGCGGCCAGCTTCTCGGCCTGGGTAGTCTGGAAGCCGCCTTCGGGAATGAAGCTGCCGAACACGAATTCGTGTTTCGCGATGGCGTCATGAATGATCGTCTTGTCGCGGGTGAGCGGAACGCGATCGAAGGCCAGATCGTAGGCGGTGGCGGCGGCCAGCGCCAGCGATTGCGAGCAGGGATCGGCGGGCTGCATCGGGCTGGCCAGCGGGATCTGCCGCTCATCGGAAGGAAGATTGATGTTCCCCAATCGCGCGCACGCCTGCCGCGCGCACTTCCCATGCTCCTCGGCCAGCGGCAAGTCGCGGTCGAGGTAGATGCTGGGCCGGCGCTCCAAATGGCCGGCAGTTTGGGTAAGCCAGCAAGGGACCACCACCGGCACGCCTTTGTCGGAGGCGTCCTGGATGGCTTGGAGCAGCGCCCGGTTCTGATCGGCGCGCTCGGGAGCATCCTGGCCATCCGCGAACTGCGGCGGAGGTATCAGCTTGAAGTCCAGGACAACCACGGTGGCGTCGCCCGCAACCGCATTGCGCACCAGCGCCGCCAGGAAGCCACGGTTGGTGGGCTCGCCCAGCTTCTGATGCAACTCATCGTCGATCTCCACCATCCGCACCCATTTCGCGGTAATGGGCCGGGGGGCGAGCGCACACAGGAAACGATGAAAGCACAATTGGCTGCGGTGAATGAACGGCAGGTTCGTCCGCACCCACTGTAACTGCACCAGCACATTGAAGCTCAACACCACCATGAGCACGGGTACGGCGCGTTGCCAGAAAGACTGGCTGAAGACGGATTTTACGGCTTGCCACACGGTCACATCGCCGCGATCTCGTACAGGTAGTCCACGAACGAGCGCGCCGCGCCGTCCATGCCCTGGACCTTCGGGTTGGCCGACTCGACCACGAAGTATTCGTCCGGGGCGTGGGCGCCGCTGCCGTGGCCGAGTCCGAAGTGGGTGGCGGCCAGGCGCAGCGGATCGCCGGTGAAGACGTATCCGGGCCAGGAGCCGGCGCTGCGCGGCAGAATGACGGGGTCGATGCCGTCGCGTTTGTACACCGCGATCTGCGCGCGGATGAGGCCGGCGTCGGCGGGGGTGCTGTTGGGATCGTAGCCGCCGGTCATGTTGACCTCGATGTCGCCGAAGCCGCGCTTGGCGAGATGCGCCTTGAGCGCCGCCAGCGCCTCCGACGCGGTCATGTCGGGCACCAGGCGCAGGTCGAGCTTGGCCACGGCGCGGTGGGGAAGGATGGTCTTGCCGCCCGGCCCGGTGTAGCCCCCGACCAGGCCTTCGATGTTCACCGTCGGGCGCGACTGCAGAAGCTCCAGCGCTTCCTGCCAGCTCACGTCGTGGACCCAGTGCTCGACGCCGAGCTGCTTCTTGGCCGTCTGCTCGTCGAGACGCCGCGCGGCTTCGGCGATCATCGTTCGCTCGCGCTCGGAGATGGGACGCGCTTTGTCGGCAAAGCCGTCGATGGCGGGATCGTTGCCGTCCTTGGAAACCAGCGTGGCCAGCGCTTCCACCAGATGCCACGCCGGGCTGTCCAGGCGCGCCTTGTTGCTGGAGTGGACATCCTTGCGCGGGCCGCGGCCCCAGCGCTCGCCGCTCGATACCAGTTCGAGCTCGATCACGCCCTTGGCGCCGAGCGTCATGAGCACCTTGCCGTCCAGATCCTGCTCCGCCGAGGGCATGAAAATTCCAGTGCAGGGCTTGAGCGCGGCCAGCACCTCGGGACGGCGAACGATCTGCGGGAAGTGCGGCGAGCCGATCTCCTCTTCGCCCTCCGCCACCAGCACCAGGTTGACCGGCAGCTTGCGGCCGGCGCCGCGGATGGCGTGCAGCGCCGCGATGCACGCCGCTTCCGGACCCTTCTGGTTGACGGCGCCGCGGCCGATCATCACCTTGCCCACGCCGGGCCGGTCGACGATGGCCGCCGCCCACGGCGGCGACGACCACTCCGCCGGGTCCACCTGCTTCACGTCGTACATAAAGTAGAGGCCGACGGTGCGGGGCGCGCTCGCGTCAAGAGTGGCGAAGATGCCGGGCTGGCCGTCGGTGGGAATCTTGGTGACCCCGCCGAAGCCGGCGTCACGCAACATGCGCGTGGTCAGCTCGCAGCCTTCGTTCACGCCGCGATTTTCGGCGGCGATGGAGGGTTGGTGGATCCACTCCTGCAGGCGCTGGACGGCCTCATCGTGGCGGTTTTCGATCTGCGTATAGATGGGCTTGAGGTCGGGCGCGGAGGACTGCGCGAGGCGCGGAAAGGCCATCGCAGCCGCGCCCACGGCGGCGGTTTCTAGAAATGTGCGTCGGTCCATGGCGGGGGAGGATAGCAGGTGGGCAGGCCGATGGACAATCAGGGGAGCGGACCGCGTAGTGGGGGCCTAGCGTTGAGGTGACAAAAGGGGATATTTATATTAAGATTTTATACCCACGACTTGTCGCGTGGACGTTATATGGCTACCACTCCTGCCACAGTTCAGCGTTTCGTCTATCAGGAAGAATTGCTTGGGTCAGGTGGATTCGGGAAGGTGCGAATGGGCCGCGATACGCTGCTAGAACGCGATATTGCGATCAAGACTTTAGATCCTTTAGCGGTCGAGTTTTCCGAGCCGGAAATCGAGCGATTCAAGCGCGAGGCACGCGTATTGGCGTCGTTGTCTCATCCCAATATCCCCGCTATTTACGATGTAGATTTTTCTCCCGGCAAGTTCAGCATTGTTTTCCAGTATATCGAAGGCCAAAACCTGCGGAAGATAATCGACCAGGGGCCAGCACGGATTGACACGGCACGTGTCTGGTTTCATCAAATCGCTTCAGCCCTTGAACATGCGCATAAAGTCGGGATTGTACATCGTGACATCAAGCCGGAGAACATCATCATTACGCCTGATTTAGAGTCAGCCTGCCTTGTAGATTTCGGAATTGCTCTTTCCGCTGAAGAGGTGCGGAAACTTACCAAGTCCGGGTATGCAATGGGAACACCGGGATATATGTCTCCTGAGCAACTTGCCGGAGAAGTTGTCGATGCGCGTTCGGATATATATTCGCTCGGTGTTACATTCTACGAAACGCTTGCTGGCAAGAGGATGCCGCCCGGAAATTACGAGCCCTTGGCCTCGAATGAGGCAATCTCACCACTTATAGATGATCTAATTCTTTCCTGTCTTGAACCCAAAGAGCGCAGGTTGGCCTCGGCTCGTCTTTTCGCAGCGCGATTGGCTGGTGCCCTTGCTCAACCGTCTAAGCCGCTCTCCGATGTATTAGCGCACGGGCGATTACACGAGCTGGCCAGCGCGATAGAGAACTTGTCGGCTACCGAATTTGGTGCTCTGCCCCCTGGTCAAAAGGTTCTGATTCTTTCGAAGATCGTAGATGTCGTAGGGTCCAACGAACCCAGCCTGATATATGCCGCTGAACGTTTCCTTCGTCTAATGCTAATTCGTGGCGTACTACTGGGCAAAGAGGATTATCGCGAAGTGGCTGGTCCAGCAATCCTATGGCATTCGAGAAGGATTTTGACGAAGGGCTCGGAAGAGAGTCTCTACGCAAGACTCTGGAAGAGGCCGCATTCTTGGCAAGGGATGGGGCGTATGAAGTCTTGCAGGAAGAACTTCTGACATTCCTCAACAATCTGGATTTGAGTGACAAGGAGGGTTGGTACCTCCACACACTTAGAGAAGTCATTGAGGCGATGATGGCAAACCCTACGTGCGAAGAAGGGGCAAAACAACTTGGGGAGGCCTTCCGCAAAATCAATCGTGCTCAACGAGCCAAGCCGTGGCGCGCCTCCGGCGCATCAGCCAATCGGTGAGGATTCACGTTTGCCTCTTTTCCTGTGCCCACCTTGCCAATACGGCAACCGCGCGCGGTCATCCTCTACGACGGGGTGTGCGGACTGTGCAACCGCGGCGTGCGCTTGGTGCTGAAGCGCGACCGCAAAGGCGTGTTTCGCTTCGCGTCGCTCCAAAGCTCGGCGGGCCACGAGATCCTGGCGCGCCACGGGATCACGCCGGGCGCTTTGGACACGTTCTATGTGGTGCGGAACTTCGAGCTGGCCGGCGAGCGCGTGCTCTCGAAGTCATCTGCCGCCATCTACACCGCGGCGAGGCTGGGTGGGATTTGGCAGGCCGCGGCCATGCTGCGGGTCCTGCCGCCACGCGTCCGCGACTGGGTGTACGACACGATTGCCCGGCATCGCTACCGCATGTTTGGGAGATACGACACCTGTCCGCTGCCGGAGGCGCGGTACCGGGACAAATTCATCGACGTGAGTTAGCTCAGGCGGCCTGGCCGGGAGTTTCGACGGCGATCACCTTCCGCAGGGCGTGCAGCAGGCTGGCCGCAGGTTCTCCCCGGCCCAGGCAGGCGCTGACCAGGCCTTGCTGGTGGCAAGGCACGCCGCAGTACGCGGCCAGCATGATGATGGGCAACGCGGGGCGGATGCGCTTCAGCAGGCCCGCCACCAGGAAAGCGCCCGGCATGTGGCAGTCGAGGAAGGCGGCGTCGATGGGGCTGGTGAGAAAGGCGTCCAGCGCTGCCTCCACCGAGCCGGCCACGAACACCACATAGCCGTGCGCGCGCAGCCACTCCACGCGGGCTGCCAGGGCATACGTCTGGTCATCGATGCACAGGACGGTTGCCACGCCGCCGATAAGCCTATCAGCTCCAGCGGAAGCCGCAGTGACCTGCGTCACAGGTGAAAGTAAGGTCCATGCGGGAAGCGGTCAGCGCACTTGGCTGGCGCGGACCCACTTGGCGACCAGCCAGATCAACACGCCGATGCCGAGGACTTCCAGCGGTCCCGGCGGGAAGAGCGCGAACCGGACGATCTCGGAGGAATGGTGGGCGACGGCGTAGGTAGTCCAGACGATGCCTCCGCCCGCCACCACGCTGCCGATCTGCTCGACGCGGTGGATGGTGGTGCTGTCCCGGTCCGCGCCGGTGTTAACGCGGGCGGTGACGTAGGCGACCGGCGGCGGCTCAGAGTAGCCTTCGCGTTCCTGCGGCCAGGGATCCCTCTCGCGCTTCATGGCTGGAGGCATAAACAAAGCCATTCTAGGCGCAACCTCGCCCAGCCTGAAGTTACAAAGGTCGTACGACCGGGATCGAGGGTTTCGGATACTCCTCCTCGTCGCGACCGCCACCAAGCCACGATGCAAAACGGGAACCGCTCCGCTATGGGACAGCCCGCTCCGCCGCTTTGCGCCGACTTGGCGTCGGGCCTAGGGAGACTCTGATTAAGTTCTCTGCTTTCCACAAGAGTTCAGGATAAAGTGCGAGCAGAACAGGTGGAAGGCAAAGAATGAAACAGAGGACACTGGCGATGATGACAGGCTTCGAGCGGTACAGCAAGAAGACGCGGC
>JBIOFT010000057.1:0-21435 GCA_044447375.1 Terriglobales bacterium
CTCGTACACCGAGGGCACGCTGGAACAGTTTGAACTGGCAAACAAGCCCGGCGCACTCGCGGAACTGGCCGGGAGACTGGCGCAGAAGGGCATCAACATTGATTGCGCCTACGCCACAGTGCACAAGGGAGCGAAGAAGGCGGTCGTGGTGCTTGGAACTTCCAAAGCGGGCGACACCGGCGGGGTTTAGTTAGCGGGGGCTCGGCCGGGCTTGCCCTATCGAGATGCACAATGCATGATTCGCGTCGCACTATATGCCTCACTGCCTATGTGGTGGGTACCCGTTTGAACGCATCCAGTGCGGCATTGACTCGTTCCAGACCGCCGCGAACGGTTTCGGTGGTCCCGCCGAAACCCAGGCGAAAGTGCTGCGGCTGATCTTGGGGACAATGGTACCGTGCCAACGTACATTACCCTGTATCTGCGTGGAGTCGCATATCTGCAGGAGGGATCTGCGAGCGAAGCCGCGGCGCAATTCCAGAGAGTGATCGACCATCGCGGTATAGCTCCAATATCGGTGTACTGGTCACTGGCACACTTGCAACTCGCACGCCACCTACGCCAAAACTGGAGACAGGGACAGAAGCCGCGCCGAATATCGCGGGTTTCTTGCACTCTGGAAAAATGCCGACTCGGACGTATCCGTCCTGAAGCAAGCCAAGGCCGAGTACGCGAGGCTGCGATGAAAGGAAAGAATCGCACTGACTGATGGACAACAATCACCGAATCACGACCGTCTGCGTCGTCGTGTGCGCGTACTTACTGCTTGCTGCGACCACCTGCGCGCGAGTTCGGCAGAACTATGGAATGGCTACTTACTGGGGAGGACTAAGCCTGGAGTTTTCTTTGCCTATGGCCGACTCCTCGGGGTATGGCTGGCGCGAATTTCGGCCAGGACAATCCGGCCAATGGTGGTTGCCTGGCAGTATCGGGGGAGGTGGCCTTACAACGCCAGCAGTGCCCGCACGTCCTGCCTCTCGGCCATTGCGGCCATCGTGCCTTCCAGGCGCAGCTCGCCGCTCTCGATCACGTACACGCGGTTGGCCAGCGGGGTGATGAAGCGCAGGTTCTGCTCCGCCAGCAGCACGGCAATGCCGCTGGACTTCAATTCCTTGATCAGATCGCTCACTAGGCGCACGAAATGCGGCGCCAGGCCTTCCGTGGGTTCGTCCAGCAGCAGCACCTCGGGATTGCCCATCATGGTGCGGGCGATGGTGAGCATCTGCTGTTCGCCGCCGGAGAGGAATCCGCCGCGCCGCCGCTGGATCTCTTTCAGCCACGGCATGAGCTGATAAATGCGCTCGAGGGTCCAGCCGCGGCCGTTCTTCGACCCGCGCTTGATCGCGACCTCCAGGTTCTCGCGCACGGTGAGTTCGGGGAAGATGCGCCGGTCGTCGGGCACGTAGCCCATGCCGAGCATGGCGCGCCGATGCGTAGCCAGCCGCGTAACGTCGCGGCCGCGATACAGCACCCGCCCGGAAAACACGCGCACCATCCCCAGCGCGCCTTTGAGCATGGTGGTTTTGCCGGCGCCGTTTCGTCCCAGGAGTGCCACCACTTCACCCTCGCCGACCGCGAGGCTGACGTCGCGCACCACGCGGATCGGTCCGTAGCCTGCGACCAGTTGCTCCAGCGCCAGCACGCTCATGCTTCACGTCCCAAGAAGGCTTCCTGCACCTGAGGATGGTTACGGATCTCGTTGGGCGTGCCCTCGGCCAGCACCGATCCGCGGTGCAGCACCATGATGCGTTCCGCCAGTTGCAGGGCAGCTTCGGTGTCATGCTCGGTGAATAGCAGCGTGGTGCCGAGAGATCGCAGCAGCTTGCGGATGAAGCCGACCATCTGCGCCCGTTCCGCGCGCGACAGTCCCGCCAGCGGCTCGTCGAGCAGCAGCAGGCGCGGCTTGCTGGCCAGCGCGATAGCGATGTCCACGCGCTTGAGGTCGCCTTGAGACAAGGCGGCGGTGAGGTGACGCTTTAGGTCATGCAGCCCGACCCAGGAGATGATCTCTTCGGCGCGCTTGGCCGCGTCCGCATAGGAGTACAACGGGCGGGCGAAGTTGCGGGTCTTGCGATCAAGCGCCAGCACGGCCAGGGTGACGTTTTCCAGCACCGTCATGCTGGGGAAGGGAATGGCGCGCTGGAACGAGACACCGATGCCGTAATGGATGATGCGATGCGTGGGGGTGCGCGAGATGTCTTGTCCGGCGAACACGATGCGCCCCGTGTCCAGCGTGTAACGGCCGGTGATGACGTTGAAGAGCGTCGTCTTTCCCGCGCCGTTCGGGCCCATCAGCGCGTGCAAGCTGCCCTCTTCCACCGCCAGGCTGACGCCGCTGAGCGCGCGGAAACCCTCGAACGATTTCGAAACCTGGCGGACTTCAAGCAGCGGCACGGGGAGCCTCCTGGTGTTGCCGGCGTTGGAACAGGCTGATCACGCCGCTGGGGAAGAACAGCACCATGGCCAGCAGCACGATGCCCAGCGCCAGCGGCCAGTACTGTGTGTGCGAGCGCACCACCGCCTCCAGCACCACCAGCACTGCGGCCCCGATCGCCGGGCCGAAGAATTCCGCGCTGCCGCCGAGGATCACGGCGATGATCACCTCGGCCGAAGTTGTCCAGTACAGGAGGTCAGGGAAGGCCGAGTGCTGCCAGGCCACCTGCAGGAATCCGGCCAGGCCGGAGAGCGTGCCCGAGAGCACGAACGCCGCGACCATGTATTCGAAGGCGCTGATCCCGATGGCCTCGGCGCGCGCCGGGTTGTCCCGCACTGCACGCAGGGTGTATCCGGCGGGCGAGCGGCGTACGACATGGATGATGGCGCACACCACCGCCAGCGCCACCAGGCTCGCAAAGTAGAGCCCCCTGGGATTCCCCAGCAGCCCCGAAGGCACCAGGCCGGTGATGCCGTTATCGCCGCCGGTGAAGCCGTACCATTTGTGCGCCAGCGCCCACAGCATCTGCGCGAACGCGAGGGTCAGCATGGTGAAGTAGATCTTGGTAAGGCGCACGCTGAAGAAGCCGATTACCAGCGCCACCAGCGCCGCCGCCACCAGTGCGAGCGGCAGCGTCGCGGCAAAACTCCATTTCAACTTGCTGACCAGCAGTGCCGTGGTGTACCCGGCAGCGCCGAAACAAGCGCCATGTCCGAAGCTCAGCAGTCCAGTGTTGCGGAAGAGCAAGTTGAAACTCATGGCGAAGACGCCCAGCACCAGCGCCTGAATGGCGACCTGCAAGCCGTAGTCGTGCAGGAACCACGGCAAGACCGCCAGCGCCACCGCAGCCAGCGCGAGCTTCGTCCTCATGTGCGCACCGCCGGCGGCCGTCCCAGCAGTCCCCAGGGACGGAACAGCAGCACGGCCGCCATCAGGACGTAGGTGAAGGCGATGGAGAACTCCGGCAGGACGAGCGCGCCAAAGGCCTGGATCTCGCCGATGAGAATCGCGCCCAGCAGCGTTCCCCATATGCTGCCCAGGCCGCCCACCACCACCACGATGAAGGCGCTGATCACTGCGTCCACGGCAACGCCGGTCGAAATGGATTGCAGGGGCAGGCTTACCGCGCCTCCGAAGCCCGCCAGGCCAATGCCCAGGGCGAAGATCACCGTGAACAGCAGTGGAACGTTCACGCCCAGGGCTTCCAGCATCTCGCGGTCCTGGGTGACCGCGCGGACGAGGGTTCCGTAGCGCGTGCGATGCAGAAACAGCCACAGCAGCAGCGCCGCCGCCGCCGCCAGCCCCACCAGGCCGAGGTAATAAGAAGGGAAGGGAATGCCCAGCACGAACACTGGCATTTCGAATCCCTTGGGCATGCCGATGGACTTGTAGTCGGCGCCGAAGCAGATCTTGGAGACGTCTTCGATGATCAGCAGCAGAGCGTAGGTCAGCAGGATCTGATAGTGCTCGGCGCGGTTGAGCACGCGGCGCATGAACACGCGCTCCACCACCGCTCCCACCACCAGGCTGGCCGCTACCGCCAGCAGCAGGTAGTGCCAGAATCCGGCGGCGTCGCCGCGCGTCAGGGCGAACAGAAAGTATGCGCCCAGGACGAAGAACGAGCCGTGGGCGAAATTCACCAGGCCCAGGGCGCCAAAGATCAACGACAGCCCCACCGCCAGCAGAAACAGCGAGGCCGCCGACGCCAGCCCGGTCATGAACTCAAGGAAGAAGAAGGGAAGGGTCACGAAAGCTCCGGTACTTTTGCCCTCCGGTAAAGTCTTGGAGCGCGACGGGTGGAGCAGGCCTTCAGGCCAGCAACCAAGAGCCTCGCTTTAAGCGGCGGCTTTAAGGTATCTCAGGGGCTGAAGCCCCCTGATTTCTCATTGCTCAAGCTGCAGGGCTGAAGCCCCCCCGCCGGCCTTCCGAGGCCTATTTACACTTCGTCGGATACACCGTGTCCTTCTCCGGGACCATCGTAATGTCCTTGAGAACCACGAACGGATAGTCGTTCGAAGGCGTGGTGTAGCCCCAGACCAGGGCCTCGAACACCTGGTGGTCCGCCGGCCGCATCCACTTCTTGCCTTCGGGAGCTTCGTAGGTGAGGCCGCCGTCGGCTTCGAAGGCCTTCTTGATGGCATCCGCATCGAGCGACTTCGCCTTCCTCACCGCAGCCGCCAGCATCTGCACTCCAGCGTAGTGTTCTTCCGCGTTGTAGCTGGGCCACTCGTTCCATTTGCTGTGATAGGCCTCCACGAACTTCTTGTTAACCGGGGATTGCGACTGCAGGAACCAGTAGCGGGTGGAGAACAGCTCTCCGATGGGAGCTTCCTTGCCCAGGGGTCCGATGGATTCCAGCGCCGCGCCCACCGGATCCTCAAACAGCTTGATCTGTTTGAAAAACCCGAAAGCGTTGGCTTGGCGGACAAAGGTGACCAGGTCTCCCGCCCAGAGCACGGAGAACACCGCTTCCGGCCGTTGCTGCACCAGCGCCGTGATGTACGGGGTGTAGTTGCTCTCGCCGCCCTTGGGCCACTGTTCGCCCACCACTTCCACGTCTGGACGCTTCTCCTTCAGACGGGCGATGAAATCGTTCCAGGAGGAGTGCCCGAACTCATAGTCCGGCCCGATGTTGGCCCAGCGCTTGTAGGGCAGCTTGGCCGCCAGGTCGGCGGCGGCATAGGCGTCCATGCGGGCGTTGTTCGAAGTGCGAAACACGTAGGGATTGCATTGTTCGGTGAGCGCGGGCGTGGCCGCGTGCATCACCACCAGCGGGATCTTGTATTCGTTGGTCAGCGGAGCGACTGCCAGTGAAACCGAGCTGGAGTCGATGCCGATCAAAAAATTGACTTTCTCACTCAGGATCAGCCGCCGGGCTTCCTGCACGCCCACGTCGGGCTTGGCTTGGCCGTCCACCTGGATGAGTTCGAGTTTGCGTCCCAGCAAGCCGCCCGCGGCATTGATCTCTTCGATGGCCAACTGCGCGCCCTGCCGGCCCGATTTGCCGTACGCGGCAAAGCTGCCACTGAGAACGTTGATGGCACCGATCTTGATGGGTGGCTGTTCCGCCACGGCTAATCCCGTCAGCGCCACCAGCAACAGCATGAGTCCGAAGTAGCGGATGAATGTCCGGATCATAGGTCTGCCTCACTTCACCGCTCCCGAAGTTCGGGCGACCATTAAGGAGGGGGGAGCGATTTCGCGCGCAATCCTACGGCAGCAGCCTTCGTAATGCAACCGCCGTGGCGTTCCAAGCTTGTACCGGAGTATTTCCCCGCGACTGTAGGCAGCGTCACCGGTCTTGTGGGCGCGGCTGGCGGGCTGGGAGGCTTCTTTCCTCTGCTGGTGCTGGTGGGGGGACCGCCAAGCGAAAGTTCGATGCCCGCTGAATCTGCTTGCAACCAGCAAGGCAGATGTGCTCCGTTGCAGGGGCGGTGCGGGGCACGACGTGGACATCGCTCTCACCAGTCTGGGCGCCAACGAGGGCTGCGGCAGCCAGGGCAAAGAAGCTCAAACTGCAGACCACCGGTCCCGCGCCCGCGGGCATGGTTCCCACAGGATTAAGCTAAAATCGGGCGAACCAAATGACCACGTTTCGAATCGCACTCGCCAACATCCGGTTCCCGGAGACTCCCGAGGAGTCGGTCACGTTGGCCGAACAAGCCATCGCTCAAGCGTCCATCGAGCGCGCCGGCATCATCTGCTTTCCGGAATGCTTCATTCCCGGCTACCGGGGACTGGGAACGTCGGTGCCGCCGCCCGAGCCTGCGTTCCTTGAACGCGCCTGGTCCGCCATTGCAGCGGCCGCCGCGAAGGCAAGCCTGGCGGTTGTTCTCGGCACCGAACGCGTCGTCGATGGCGCCCTGTTAGCCACCGCACTGGTCATCAATCGAGACGGAACGTTCGCCGGTTTCCAAGACAAAGTCCAAATCGACCCCTCCGAGGAGCCTATCTATTCGCCTGGCTCTGGGAGGCAGGTTTTCCAAGCCGGTCCGCTGACATTTGGGGTCGTGATCTGCCATGAGGGTTGGCGCTATCCGGAAACGGTCCGCTGGGCCGTACGACGCGGCGCACAGATCGTGTTCCACCCTCATTTTCACGTTGCCGAGCCCGGCGGTTACGTGGCCTCGAGTTTCGCCGATCCTGCGAACTCATTTTATGAGAAAGCAATCTTGTGTCGCGCCGCCGAGAACACCTGCTATTTCGCCTCTGTAAACTGTGCCAGCGCCGGGTCGCCGACCACTTCAGCGGTGGTGCGGCCCGACGGGATGCTGCTCAGCTACCAGCCCTACGGTAAAGAAGGGCTGCTCATCGCCGACATTGACATCACTGCGGCCACAGGCTTCCTCGCGGCTCGCTGCAAATCTGCCTAGAAGTTCCACGGCCCCAAACCCACCCGCCGGCCGGAAGTTGATGCCCAGCTCCCCTCCTGAATCCGCACTCGATTCTATCGTCCTGCGAGTATGCAAAACTTTGCATAGCTTTTCATTTGGATGCCCGGGTGGGTTGCTGGTAAGATGCCGCCGCTTGTCGGCTCTGTGGTAGCGGCTCCGCTTGGGTCCCTATCGCGTGAGCTCCCCCATCTCACGATAGAAACGCAGTCGCCAGTGGTCACCGTTCAGCCACCCACTGGAATACGCAGGAGAGACCCATGTTGCCGCCTCCCCCCGTCGCAACAGAGCGTTCACCCGTCCGCCTTGCGATCAGACGGGCTCTGGGCTTATTCCTGATTTTCGCCGCCACCACGCCGGCGTGGGGCGCCATCGCCATCGACCAGGTCAAATCGACGGACCGCTCGACCTCCAGCACCAGCATAACGTCTCCCGCCTTCTCGACCACCGCGGCCAACGAACTGCTGCTGGCCTTCATTTCCAGCGACGCGAAGTCGGCTGGCATCACCGCCACCGTGACCGGCGCCGGTCTAACGTGGGCCCTGGTGCGGCGCACCAACGGGCAGATGGGCACGGCCGAGATCTGGCGCGCCTTCGCTCCCACGACGCTGGCGAACACGACTGTCATAGCCACCTTGTCGCAAAGTGTCGCCGCCTCCATCACGGTGGTCACCTTCACCGGGACCGACACCACCGGCGCCAGCGGTTCCGGGGCGATCGGCGCTGCGGCGAGTGCCAGTGCATCATCGGGAGCGCCAACCGCCTCACTGGTGACCACACGCAACGGATCATGGGTGTTCGGAGTAGGCGATGACTGGGACAACGCCACGGCACGCACGCTGGGAACCAACCAGACGATGGTGCATCAGTACCTGGCCAGCGTGGGCGACACCTACTGGGTGCAACAGCAGAATGCTCCTACGCCTTCGAGCGGGACTACGGTTACGATCAACGACACGGCGCCTACTGCCGACCGCTACAACCTGACCATCGTGGAAATTCTGCCGGCGGTGGCTTCGGGCACGACTTACGCTGTTTCCGGAAGCGCCACGCCGGCATCGCTCGCCAACAACGCGAGCGTGGTGCTCAGCCAGAACGGCACCACCGTTGCCTCGACTACGATTGCTAACGGCAGTTATACCTTCCCGAGCGTTTCCAATGGAACATACACGGTCACGCCCAGCCTGGCGGGAGTGAGCTTTAGTCCGCCTTCCCAGAGCGTGACCGTCGCTGGAAGTCCGGCAACCGTTCCCGCGTTCACCGCCACGGCACAAACGTGGCAAGTGTCAGGAAGCATCACGCCGGCATCGCTTGGGAGCGGCTCCACCCTCACGCTCACCCAGAGCGGAACCACCATCTCGACCGCTACCGCTGCTGGTGACGGCACCTTTAACTTCCCCAGCGTGGCCAACGGGACCTACACCGTCACGCCCACCAAGTCGGGCGTCAACTTCAGCCCGACTACCCAAAGCGTGACCGTCAGCAGTGGTAACCAGACGGTTCCGGTCTTTACTGCCGCACAGGCAACCGGGATCGCGCTGGTGCAGAAGAACGTGAACGGCAACGAGAGCACGATCACCAGCATCTCCGCAAGCTTCCCCGCGAACAACACGGCGGGAAATTTTCTGATCGTCACCGGAACCGCGGCGCGGCCGGCGGGAACCCTCACCATCGCGGATACAGCAGGAGATATCTTCACTCCGGCGTTCGGTCCGGTAACCGATACGACTCAGAACGTGACGGCCTACGTCTGGTACGTGCCGAGCTGCAAAGGCGGCCCGAACACCGTGACGCTGACGCCGGCGACCGCAGCCGCGCTGGAAATCCACATCTCGGAATGGACCGGCCTGGCCACGACGTCACCGGTGGACCAGACGGTCTCTGCCACGGGAACCGGTACCACCGCCTCCAGCGGCGCGGCATCAACGACCGTCAGTGGAGAGCTGATCTTCGGCTACACCTTCCTGCTCAACACGGCAGCCGCCGGCAGCGGCTTCACGCCGATGTCGCTGGTGAACGGCGACCTCGACGAATATCAGGTGCAGAGCGCCGCCGGCAGCATCGCCGCGACTTTCACACAAACCAGCGGCACATGGTTTGCGCTGATGGCGACTTTCAAACCGGCGGGGACGGTGTCGAATCCCACCGGGAGCATCTCGGGAACCATCACACCGGCGACGGCGGGCATGACCGTGAACCTCACCGGGCCGGCGAACGGCACAACCAGCACGGATGCATCCGGGAATTACGCGTTCAACAATTTGCAGAATGGCAGCTACACGGTTACGCCGGCGGCCTCCGGCTACACCTTCACACCGCCGTCGCAGAATGTGCCGGTGAACGGTGCGGCCGTCCCCGGCATCAACTTCACGGCCCAGACGGTGACGACCGCGGCGCTGGCCATCGATGTCAACGTGTCGAAGAACAACACCACGGCCGCGGCTTCCATCACCAGCCCGACCTTCTCCACCAAAGCGGTTAACGAACTGCTGCTGGCCCTGGTGGCCACCGATTCCATTTCTTCGAACATGACCGTTACCGGCGTGACTGGAGGCGGCCTGACGTGGAGCCTGGTAGGACGCACGAACGCGCAAGGAGGCACCAGCGAGATCTGGCGGGCGTTTGCCTCAGCGACACTGAGCAGCGTATCGGTGACGGCCAATCTGTCGCAGAGTGTCGTGGGTTCGATGACGGTGCTGAGCTTCTCCGGCGCAGACCCGACCACGCCCATCGGAGCCACCGGCAGCGGAAGCGCGGCGTCAGGAGCGCCCACAGCTTCGCTGGTCACCACGCGTAACAACTCGTGGGTGGTGGGAGTCGGCACTGACATCTCCAGGTCGGCTGCCAGGACTGTCCCCAGCAACCAAACGCTCATCCACCAGTACCGTGCGTCGTCGGTCGGGGACACCTTCTGGATGCAGCGGCAGAACACGCCCACGCCCGCCAGCGGCAGCACCGTCACCATCAATGACACGGCGCCGGCCAACGACAGCTACAACCTCAGCATTGCCGAGGTGCTGCCAGCAACCTCAGGTTCGGGCGGAGGCGGTGGGACGCCGCCAGCGGTGGTAGTCATCGCCCCGGCGGCCAACGGCTATGCCGTGGCCAAGACCACTCTGGCAGCCAACGCCGGCGACAGTGTGGGGGTGGCCGGAGTGCAGTTCATGATCGATGGTGTGAACCTCGGGAGCGAGCTGACTTCCGCGCCGTACTACCTCACCTGGGACAGCACCACCGTCAGCAACGGCGCGCACACGCTCTCGGCGCGCGCTCGCAACACTTCGAATCTGACCAGCACCGCCAGCATCACCATCAACGTGGACAATTCGGGCAACCAGGCGGTGGTTGGCGGTTGGTCGCCGGCGGTTACCCTTCCCGCGGTCGCCGTGAACCTGGTGCTGCTGAAGAACAATGAACTGCTGTTCTATCAGGATGGCGCCACACCGGAAGTGTGGGACTACATCAACAAGGTCTTTACCAATGTTCCCGCACCGGCGGATTTGTTCTGCTCGGGGCATGCGTCGCTGTCAGATGGGCGCATCCTGGTGGTGGGAGGGTTCAGCGGCGGAAGCGGCCCGCTAGGCATCGCCAACGCAGAGATATTCGATCCCTCTACCAACCAGTGGACCGTGGTGCCCAGCATGTCCTATGACCGCTGGTATCCGACGGCCACCACCTTGTCCGATGGCCGCATCATCGTGACCTCTGGGGCACAGAAGCAGGCAGGAGACATTGCCGGTATTCCGGAAGTCTACGATCCCTCCACGAATCAATGGACCAAGCTGACCAGCGCCAACAATCCGTTTGAAACTTATCCGTTCATCTATCAACTGCCGGACGGCCGGCTGATCCATGTGGGCGGCACCGAGTACGCCACCGACACCGACATCCTCGATTTGACCGCGCAGACGTGGTCGGTGGTGGATTCGCGGATCATCGATGGCGCCAGCCCCGCCATGTACCTTCCCAACAAGATCGTAAAGGCAGGAACCGCAGCCGACAGTCAGAACAGTGGACCGTGCTCCAACACGGCCTTCGTGCTCGACATGACGGCGGCATCCCCGGCATGGCAGCAGATCCCCTCCATGGCTTACACGCGCTGCTTCATGAATATGACCGTCCTTCCGGACGGCACGGTGCTGGCCACGGGCGGGGAGACCGACAAGAACGGCGGCAACATCGCCAACGCTGTCTACATCGCGGAACTGTGGTCGCCTGATACCCAAACCTGGACCACCATGACCGCGATGAAGACTCCCAGGGAATATCACGGGACCGCACTGCTCCTTCCCGATGGACGGGTGGTGGAAACGGGCATGGGGGCGGACTTTGGCAACGTGCCCGACCAGAAGAGCGCGGAGTTCTACTCGCCTCCCTACCTGTTCAAAGGCGCGCGGCCGACGATCTCGCAGCCGCCGGCGCAGATCAACTACAACACCAACTTCTTCGTGGGCACTCCCGATGCCGCCAGCGTGGCCAAGGTGGTGCTGATCCGCCTGGGCGGGGTCACCCACTTCTTTGACGAGAACACACGCTACCTTCCGCTGAGCTTCAGCCAGGCTGCTGGCGGGCTGACGGTGGCCGCGCCGGTGGATGGCCGCCTGGCTCCGCCCGGCTATTACATGCTGTTCCTGGTGAACAGCAACGGCGTGCCTTCGGTGGCGCCCATTTTGCAGGTAGGACCGTAGAGGTGCTGAGCGTGACCGGAGGGGGTGCGCAGCGGCCTAACTGCCCGCCTGCTTTGCCGGGCTGAGGCGATCGGGTTTGCTGGCGGAAGCCGCCCGCTGACAGCCGCATAGTTCGCATGAATCCGCTGATCAGTCCCGTGAAGACGACGACAGGCGGTTGGTCCGCGCCCGGTCCGATGACGGCTGCCCAGTTCACCTATTTGGCAAAGCTCGACATGGATGCAGTCGAGCCGCCGCAAGTGGACGCAATATCCAGATACGCTGATCTCTGGTTGCAGAACCTCGCTCTCAACCAGCCACTACGCATGAACGGCGGCACGCTCGATCCTGAGCTGGGGCAGAATACGTTCACGACTGCGGAAGCTGCATGGAACGCGATCAAATAGAGGATGAAGACTCAAATCGGACCGCCACCGCGGTGTCTCGTGAACGTTCCACATTCGCCGAGAAAGCCGACCCGGTTCGCTTGACGCGCTCAAGGCGCGCCGCGCGGGAATGAAGCGCACGCCCAGCACGAACGGATTTCCACCAACGCCTAATGCATCAATCTCTTCAGCGCCGCGCCCGCCTCCGCGACCTGCGGCAGATGCGTTTGGGAGCGTTCAAAGTGCGAGAGGAAAGACTGGTATTGGTTGATGGCCTGGTCACGCTTGCCGGTCTTCTCGTAGATCTGCGCAAGATAGAACTCCGAGAGCAGCGGAAGCAGCGGCATGTAACGGCGGATCTGATTTTGATCGTTCAACGCCCGGTTTTCCGTGTAAGCGGCATGAAAGTCCTGCTCCGCGCGAGAGTAGTCGCCCAGCATGAGATGAGCGCGGCCTTCACAGAACAGCATCTGGGCTTGAACCACATCTGAAGCCTGCCCGGCCGCGGCCAGCGCCGGCTGCGGGTCATTGTGCAACAGGGCCGCAAACGCCTCCGCGGTGGCGCGGGCGTGCTCCACCGCATACTGCGAAACCCACGGTTTCGCTGCCGAGAATTGTTGGAACGACCGGCCGGCGCCGGCGACGTCCCCGCCTGCGCGCTGGAGCCACGCGATGGCGAGATATTCCTCCCCTTTCAGCTTCTGCTGGCGAGCGAAGGCAAGCGCGGGGCCCGCTTGGCCGGTCAGCGTTGCCGCCACTGCGTATAACAACAGACAATTTCCGGCGGCTTCGTCCTGGCCGGCACGAGAGAGTTGGGTGACCGCCTGGCGATAGCTTTCCAGCGAGCCCTCCGGGTCTCCCCGAGCCTGCTGCAGTTGGGCATAAAGCACAGGCAAGTAGGCGCGTGCGAGCGGAGTCGCCTTCTGCCCGTACTCCTTAAGGGACGCTTCCGCCAGGGCATACTTACCCTGGTCCAGGTACACTTGCGCGGCCTTCGCGTAATCGGAGTAGTCCTGGAAGTCGGGCTTGAGCTCGACGACCTTGCGGTAGGCGGCCAGGGCTTCCTCATCATGCCCGGTACGAAAGAGAATATCGCCGCGCGTATCGTAGGGGTTGGGGTCGTTCGGACGCACTGCAATATATGAGTCGTTGGCCTTCAACGCCGCCGGCAAATCGCCTCGCCAACCTTCAACGTATCCCAGGACGTTGAGGAGGTTGTCATCTTTCGGATCCGCGGCGAGTCCTTCCTGAAGCACACTTGCAGCCTGAGTCGCTTGGCCCCTGAAGGCGAGCTCCGCCGCCAGGCCCGAGCGTGCATCCGTGTCACGCGGGAACTCCGACACCAGCGCTTCCAGCGAGCGCTTCTGGGCTTCACGGTCCCGGGAGTATGTTGCCCGGTTTAATTGGAATTCGAGTTGCTCGCGCCGGGGCAAGCGCGCCTGCATGTGCTCCACCTTCGCCGCCGTTTCGTTGGCGCGGCGAAAATCGCCGCTGCTGCTGTATACCGAGGACAAGTGCAGATACGCGAGCGCAAACTGCGGATCCAGGCGGACCGCCTCGGAAAATTCATTCGCCGCTTCCGCCGCAAGGAAGCGCTGCTCGTAATCTCGTCCCAACTGGTAGTGGCGGTAGGCTTCGACATTCGAGGTGGACGACTGCTCGATGGCCGGAGCATTGCCGGAAACTGTGCCGCTGGGCAGGAAATGACCGGCGATCCGCGCCGTCAGCGAATCCACCATCCCGAAAATGTTCTGGATGCTGTCTCCCTCGAGTTTTTCTGACTCGAGGATCTGGCCCGTCCGCGTGTCCTGCACCCGCACATTGAGGCGCAACTGCGTGGGCCCAACCTTCAGCAGTGCGCCGGTGATGAACGCGTCCGCGCCCGCATCGCGCGCCACCGCCTGAGCGACGCCCGGATCAATGGCAACGCTGTCCTTCTTGCCCAGCCGTTGCACGGAACCCTGGATGCGTTCGGTCGAGAGCACGTCCAGCCCCTGCACCTGGGCGAGATTGGTCGTGAGCATCTCGGTTAATCCGCGGTCGAGCCAGTCCAGGGATTTGTCCTGCGACAGGTTGCTGAAATACAGCACGGCCACCGATCGGTGACCTGTGGGCGAGGCAGAACCAGCGGCGCGGTTGCGGAAGAACCACCAGCCGGCCACCGCCAATAGGACGACCAGGGCAGCAGCGGCGGGGAGAATCCACTTGCGCGCCGGAGCTGCGAGCTGCGCGGACACAGCGGGGCTAACGCTGGCCGCAGTCGCGTGAGTGACCGCCGACGTGGCGGACACGCTGGCGCCGCTCGCGGCCGCCCCTCCGACAACCGGCGTCGCGGCGCTTTCGGACGCGACCACGGGAGTAGCGGCCGAACTCGATACGGCGGTATGCCCCGATTCGCTGCTGCGCTTCAGCCGCTTGAGGTCGGCGCGAAGGTCAGCCGCGTGCTGATACCGCAGCTCGCGATCTTTGTCCAGTGCCTTGGTGATGATCTCTTCCAGCTTGGGGGAAATGTCAGGATTGATGCGAACCGGCGCGGTCTGCGTGTTCTCCAGGATGGCATGGAAAATCACTCCCGAGGTGTCGCCTCGAAACGGCAGGATGCCAGTCGCCATCTCATACAGCACCACGCCGAACGAGAACAGATCGCTGCGCGCATCCAATTCCTTGCCCCGCACCTGTTCGGGGGACATATAAGCCACGGTGCCCAGTGTGCTTCCCGGGCTGGTCAGATGCTGTTCGCTCACCGCCGTTGCCGCCGTTGCATCCATGCCGGCGGCTTGTCCCTTGGTCTTCAGCACCTTGGCCAACCCGAAATCCAGCACCTTCACCTGGCCACGCTTGGTGATGAAGATGTTCGCCGGCTTAATGTCGCGATGGATGATGCCTTCGGTGTGAGCGGCGTCCAGCGCATCTGCGATCTGAATCGAAATATCGAGCACGGTTTCGGTATCGAGCGGCCGCTCAGCGATGCGGTGCTTGAGCGTCTGCCCTTCCAAAAACTCCATGGCGATGAACGCCTGCCCATCCTGCTCGCCAATGTCGTGGATCGTGCAGATGTTGGAATGACTAAGCGCAGACGCGGCGCGAGCTTCGCGGCGAAAACGTTCCAGGGAGCTTGGGTCCTGGGCAATATCCGGGGGCAGGAACTTCAAGGCCACGAACCGGCCAAGGCGGATATCCTCAGCCTTGTACACGACACCCATCCCACCGCCGCCCAACTTCTCGACGATGCGGTAATGCGAAATGGTCTGGCCGATCATGCCGAGGAGGGCAACAAGAGCGCTAATCGTAGGGCGGCGGTGGGCGGCAAGTCAACGAAAAGCAACCGCGGACGACCTCGCACACTGGGCGGAACTCGGACGGCAAACCCCTCACCGGCCGTGAGGAGGACGAGCTAATCTTCGGACAATGACAGGCGTCGCCCTTGGCTGCTCACGACTGGCCACGTCCCAGGGCCTCACCGATCATCAAGTCTGGGTTGCCGTTACCCCAGTTACAATGAAACTGCGATGCAAAAAACTCTGATCATTCTAACCGTGGCGGCCGTCTGTCTGAGCGGCTGCAAGAAGTCTGCGACTCCCTCCGGGTCCACTGCGAAGTCCGGCGACGCGGTGCAGCAGAAGCTGCAGGAACTGGCCGGGAGCGGCGCCACCGATTGCGGGCGCCTCCAGTCGCAGGCACAGGAGCATATGAAACCCGCCAGCGATTGCGCCATGCAGGCGGCGCAAAGCAAGCATCCCTTCTACGTGGCGTACGACATGCCTGGCCTGACCACGGGTGTTTCGGGTGACGCCGCCGGAAAACTATACTTTGTTCAAGCGGAACAGCCCCAGGACGCGCAACCTGGTGTGAGAGCCGCGATCCAAAGCAGCCCCTGCCCGTCGGAGTTGCGGGTCGCGCTGAGTGGCCGCGTTACATGTTTCGCCGCAGGCACGATGGGGCCGGGGGCGCACGGCGGCATGCCCATGCCGCCCTCGGGTGCGGAAAATCCCCACGGCGGGATGGGTTTGCCTCCGAGCGGCACGCCCAACCCTCACGCCGGCAAGACGGCAGCCCCGCCACCCAAGAAAAACTAATTAGGGGTGTTGCGATGGAACCCGATGGACCGGCACCGCGGTTCGTTTCCCGAAGACCTTCTTGCGGACGTCAGCGCCCGGCGGGAGGAGATGCAGGGATCGGACCTCGTGTGTGCAGGATGGAACTCTCCGCGACGATTGCTGTGTCCGCGGTAGCAGTACAATACCGTCGGCCCGGAACTTCGAAACGGAAATGCCGGTGCAAGCGGGGTAGATGGCCGAGATTTTCGACTCTCTTAACCGCGTGCATCGTCTCGTTCGGGCTTATCAAGCTGAGCCGAACGGGGAGGCAATGAAGAAATGAAAAGACACATTCGAGGTAACTATTCGGCGCTCTTTGTAATTCTCACACTGGCAGCGAGCGCGCCACGGATCATGGCCCAGCAGGTCGCCTCGCCAACAGGTATCCCCGTCAAAATGCTGGTAACCGTGGAGGCGCGTCATAGTAATGACGTACCCGGGATCTACCGCGAAGACGTAATGGTGTATCAGGGTCGAGACCGGGTGCCGGTAAGGGACTGGGTTCCGCTGCAGGGAGATCATGCTGGCATCGAGTTGTTCATCCTGCTTGATGACGCCGCGAATACCAGCCTGGCCTCGCAACTCGATGAACTCCGAGCATTGATCAACTCGCAGCCCGCAACCACCGCGATTGCGGTCGGCTACATGCGGAACGGTACGGTTCAGACGGTGCAGAAGTTCACCAAGGACCATAGCCTCGCCGCCAAATCGTTGCGCTTACCTGCTGGCAGCGCATCCGGCAGCCCCTATTTGTCGGTGGAAGATCTGATAAAGCATTGGCCTGAGGGCCCGGTTCCACGCGAGATCCTGATGGTATCTGATGGTATAGATCGGGTCGGCAACAATGGCCCAGACAACCCCTATGTAGTCTCGGCTATCGAGCAGGCGCAGCGTGCTGGTATTACCGTCTTCACGATTTACACGCCCGGTGTTGGCCATTATGGGCACAGTTACTGGCGGATGAATTGGGGACAGAACTACCTCTCGCAAATTGCGGACGAGACTGGCGGCGAGGGGTACTACCTCGGACTTGGCGCACCCGTTTCATTCAAACCTTACCTTGATGGCGTGAGCCACCGACTGGCTCATCAATACATGCTGACGTTCCTCGCGAAGCCCCAGAAAAAGGCCGGACTGCGGCCAGTGAAACTCACCACCGAAGTGCCGAATGCGGAATTGGTTTCAGCCGATAAGGTCTATGTTCCCGCAGCCCCGTAATCCGGGCTAATAAAGGGACCGTGAGGCCGAAGCAGTCTGGAGGCACAGCGCCACTAGCGAGCATTGGAGAAGTCCGCAAGGGCAAGTCCGGAAAGTTAGGAAAGAATGATACGCACATGACCAATGGAATGAGTGGAGAAGCAGTTTGGGTGGAAGCGGCCGCAGACCTCGAACGTGTTCACCATCGCGGTTGTGGTGTTACAGCAGCGAGAAGTTGCCGCGCGCCAGGCACAGGACGGGCATAGCGATCATGGAAATGGCGATCGGCGTGGCGGACGCGACGGTGCTGCCGAAGCTGCTGCATGGGAAGGAGACGCGAGTGTGGGGCGGCCAGGGCTATGCGGGACAGACGGAGGTGCGACAGCGCGCAGAATATACCGAGGGCAACAAATCCGCGAGCGAGCAGCTCGGAAGCGATGAGAGAGGATCAGAAGTATGGCGCGATCGTGAATTCCGTGAATTACAATGCATCCATTGAGTCCTGAGCCGCAGTCTTAGATACAGGAGGATGATGAGGATGATACGGACGACGGAGCTTGCCGTAGCGCTCATTTAGGTTCGATCACCCGTACCAGATCTGTCGCGCCACCGTCAGTGCGCTTTGACTTCAATCCCTATGCGCTCCCGGTACTTTCGGAGGTTCGCCCCTCCCGCCATGTTTTTCCTGCTGCTAGCGCGGGCAGGCATGGGCCAAAATACGACGCATATCAGTCTCGATCAGGCCATTGATCTGGCGCTGGCGCACAACCATTCCATAAAAGCCACACGCACGCTGATTCTTCAGAATCAGGCCCAGGAGATTACCGCGAACCTGCGCCCCAATCCGACTCTGGGGGCGGATGCCCAGTTCATCCCACTGTTTAGTCCGCAAGATTTTTCCGGGGACAATCTGAACGAAACTCAGCAGTTCGATATTGGGATCGGGTACCTGTTCGAACGTGGCCGCAAGCGGCAACGGCGCTGGCAAGCCGCTCGCGATCAGACGGCCGTCACCCGGGCCCAAGTCGGCGACGCCGAGCGAACCCTGGCGTTCAACGTGGGACAGCAGTTCGTCGGCGTTTTACTGGCGGAATCCACTCTTGAGTTTGCGCTTCAGGATCTAAAAGGTTTTCAGCAGACGGTCGATATCAGCGAGGCACAACTCAAGGCGGGGTACATCGGCGAAGGCGACTACCTCAAGATCAAGCTGCAGCTTTTGCAGTTTCAGACCGACGTATCCTCCGCCCGCCTGGCGAAAGTGCAGGCGCTGGTTAGCCTGCGTGAGTTGTTGGGCTACAACGCGGTGCCGGCCGATTTTGACGTGATTGGCGACCTGGCGTATCAGCCCCTCCAGGCGAACCTGGAAGACTTGCAGGCGAAGGCCCTGCGCGAACGCCCCGACTTCCGTGCCGCGGAACTGGGGATAACCGCTGCACGAAGCCAAATCCTCCTGGCCAAAGCGAACGCCAAGGTGGACGTAAATGGCACGGGTGACTTTACCCACGTTTCCGGCGAGAACACGGCTTCGCTCTTCGTGAATTTTGGGTTGCCGGTCTTCAACCGCAATCAAGGAGAGATCGCGCGGACCGGGCACGCACTCACGCAGGCCCAGGAGCTGCAACAGTCGGCCAGCGATATGGTTCTCTCCGATGTTGCCAATGCCTATGCGGCGGTCAGGAGCAACGACGAAGTGGTGCAGCTCTATACTTCCGGGTACCTCAAACAGGCGCAGGATTCGCGCGACATCAGCGAGTATGCGTATAAACGCGGCGCCGCCAGCCTGTTGGACTTTCTCGACGCTGAGCGCAGCTACCGCTCCGTTCACCTGGCCTATCGCCAGGCCCTGGCCTCTTATGCGACCGCATTGGAGCAGTTGAAGGCGGCGGTGGGGACGAGGAACCTGCCATGAGCGTGCGTGGGAATCTTTGGGAACGGTGGGCTGCGTTGGCCGCCGTATCGGCGCTCGTGCTGGTGTTTTCCGGCTGTGAGGCATCACGGCCAGGCGCCGCCGCGAACGCGAACAGCGCGAAAAACTCCAACAATCCCGAGCTGTTTGCCATTCCGCAGGACCAGATGTCGCATGTGCAGGTGCTTACAGTCCAACCCACGACGCTGACTCGATTCCTGCGGCTGACGGGGGCAGTAGCTTACAACAGTTTTCGCACCACGCCGGTTATCACCCAGGTGAGTGGGCCGGTCAGCCGGGTGGTGGTGGTTCCCGGGCAGAAAGTAAATCGGGGCGAGCCCATGTTGTACGTGTCGAGTCCGGATTACTCGCAGCTCCGCACCAACTACTTAAAGGCCAAGAATGCCTACGCTTTGGCACAAAAGGCCTACGCCCGAGCCCAGGATTTGTACCAGCATCGCGCCATTGCCGAACAGAATTTGGAGCAGGCGCAGTCGGCCGAGGTACAGGCGGGCGGTGACCTGGCGGCGGCGCAAGCCGCCTTGAAAGTCCTCGGAATTGCCGATCCCGACGCCCTGGTGATAGCTCCGCCTTCTTTTGAGGTTCCGGTCAAGGCGCCGATTAGCGGCTTGGTCGTCGAGCAGAATGTGTCCGCGGGACAATTCATCCAGCCCGGCGCCACCCAATGCTTCATGATTTCCGACATCAGCACCGTCTGGGTGCTGGTCAATATCTATCAGAAGGATCTGCCTTACGTGCACGTCGGCAATACGGTCACCATTCAGACGGATACTTATCCTGAAGTCTTCCACGGGCGTATTTCCTACGTCGCGGCCTCACTGGATGCGAATACACGTACGCTGCAGGCGCGCATCGAGACCAGCAATCCCGGCGAGAAATTGAAAAAAGATATGTACGTGGTTGGGACCGTAAACGCGGGCGCCATCCCGCATGCCATTGTGCTCCCGGATGCTGCTGTCCTGCGCGATACCGAGAACCAGCCCTTTGTTTATGCCGCGGCGTCTTCGAACCAGTTTGGCCGACGCTCCGTGACCCTTGGAGAAAGCTTGAATGGACAGACGGAGATTACCGGCGGGCTGAAAGCTGGCGACCAAGTCATCGGAAATGGCAGCTTGTTCTTGCAGTTTGCGAACTCGTTGCAGCGCTAGCCGGAGGGTGCAACCTTGGGACCAACGGGCCAGGAACTCTGACAACTGAATGATCCACCGAATAGTCCAAGCGGCGCTGCGGCAAAGGTTTCTGGTAGTCATGCTGACCGGGTTCATCACGGTCGGGGGCATTCTGTCGTTTCAGCGGATGCCCGTGGACGCCTATCCCGACCTCTCGCCTCCGCAGGTCGAACTCATAACCCAGTGGCCAGGCCATGCCGCCGAAGAGGTGGAGCGGCTGGTCACGCTTCCCCTGGAGCTCGAGATGAACGGCGTCCCCCACATGGCGGTGATGCGCTCCATCTCGCTCTATGGTTTGTCGGATGTAATCCTCACCTTCGAAGAAAGCACCGACAGCTATTTTGCGCGGCAAATCGTGTTTGAAAGACTCGCTCAAGCCACGCTGCCGGCGGGAGTAACCCCGAGCCTCGCGCCCCTGTTCAGCCCCAGCGGCCTGGTGTATCGCTATGTCCTGGAAAGTCCCGACCGCTCATCGCAGGAGTTAAAGACGATAGAGGACTGGGTGGTGGGGCGGGCCTATCGATCCGTCCATGGGGTAGCTGACGATTCAGGCTTCGGCGGAACGGTGATGCAATACCAGGTATTGCTCGATCCGGCCCGCATCTACGGGTATCACCTGACGATTCCGCAAGTGGTCACGGCTCTGGCGGCCAACAACTCGAATGCGGGCGGCGGCTTCTATTCCCAGGGCGGACAGTTCTACTACGTTCGCGGCATTGGGCTGGTGCGGAACACGGATGACATTGGAAATATCGTGGTGGGCGCCAACAAGGGCGTGCCCATCCGAGTGCGTGATGTGGGAGATGTAACCATCGGGCACGCACCGCGCCTGGGCGAATTCGGCTTCCAGAAAAATGACGATGCCGTCGAGGGCGTCATCCTCATGCTGCGTGGGGAGCAGACGCAGAACGTCCTGAAAGGAGTGGAAGCAAAAACCGAGGAACTGAACCGCCAGATCCTGCCGCCTGACGTCAAGATCCATCCTTTTTACGACCGCAGCGAGCTGGTGGGCCTGACCACGGACACCGTGGAAGCGAACCTGCTTCGCGGCATGGTGCTGGTTTTGGTGGTGCTGATTTTCTTCCTGGTCAGCTTGCGCGCCGCCGTCATTGTTGCCCTCACCATTCCGCTCTCGCTTTTGTTTGCCTTCATCGTGCTCCACGCGCA
>JBIOFT010000058.1:0-21371 GCA_044447375.1 Terriglobales bacterium
AGCATGATGATGCCCACGAACCCGTACAGATTCAGGTCGAGGTGGAAGAGCTTGAGGGTGAGCAGCGCGCCCACGCCCGCCGCCGGCAATCCTGACAAGATCGTGATCGGGTGGATAAAGCTCTCGTACAAAATTCCGAGCACGATGTAGATGACCAGGATGGCCATGATGAGCAGGATGCCCATGCCCTTGAACGACGACTCAAAGGCCTGCGCCGCGCCCTGGAAACTGGTGGTAATGCTGTCGGGCAGCACCCGCCGGGAGATGCGATTCACCTCTTCCACCGCATCGCCCAACGCCACGCCCGGCTTCAAGTCAAACGAGACCGTGACCGCCGGCAACTGTCCGAGGTGATTGATTGCCATCGGCCCCAGGTCGCGCCTCAGGTGCGCCAGTTCCGATAATGGAACCAGTTGCGGGGTGCAGCCGGTCTGGGATTGGCAGGAGCGCACGTAGAGCAGCGACAGCGCCGAAGGATCCATCTGATACTCGTGCTGCACTTCCATAACCACGCGATAGGCATTGTTGGGCGCGTAGATGGTGGAAATCTGGCGCGAACTGTAGGCGGTGTAGAGCGCGTCCTCGATCTGCGTGGCGGTCACGTTCAACGTGGCAGCCTTATCGCGATCGATTTCGATGTTCACCTGCGGATTTTTCATCAGCAGGTCGCTGGTCACGTCCTGCAGGATGGGGCTCTTGCGCAGCTCCGCTTCCAGCTTGGGCGCTGCGTCGTACAGGTCCTTGGTGTCCGGGCTTTGCAGCGTGTACTGGTACTGGCTCTTGGTGAGCTGCCCGCCGATGCGGATGGGCGGTGGATTCTGCAGGAAGCTCTGGATGCCCGGGATCTTGGCCACGATCGGCCGCCAGCGCTGCATCATTTCGTTTACGCCGGGACGCTCGCCCAGGGGAACGAAGCGCGCCACCATGAATCCCTGGTTGGTGGCGCCGCGCGGCACCGCCGAGAACATACTGTTGATGTACTTGCCGTCGGGCGAGTCCAGCAGCGCGCGGGCCACCGCCACCTCGTGCGCCTTCATGTCTTCGAATGAGATGCCCTGCACCGCCTCGGTGAAGACGTAAATCTGGCCTTGGTCTTCGCTGGCCAGAAACCCCTTCGGGATGGTGACGAACAGGTAGCCGGTAGCCACCAGCACGATCGCCGAAACCGCCATGACCGAAAGTTTGTGCCGCAGCACCACCTGCAGCGTCTTGTCGTAAGCGTGCAGCATGCCGTCGAAAAATTTCTCTGACAGCAGGTACACCTTGCCGTGCTTGACCTCGCTATAGGGCCGCAGGATGCGGCTGCACAGCATCGGAGTCAGGCTCAGCGACACCACGCCCGACACCAGGATGGCCGCGCCGATGGTCACCGCGAACTCGTGCAGCAACCGCCCCACGATGCCGCCCATGAACAACACGGGGATAAAGACCGCCGCCAGCGACAGCGTCATGGAGACGATGGTGAAGCCGATCTCGCGCGATCCGCGGAAGGCGGCCTGCATCGGTTTCTCGCCGTGCTCCATGTGGCGCACGATGTTCTCCAGCATCACGATGGCGTCGTCCACCACGAACCCCACCGACAGCGTCAGCGCCATCAGCGACAGGTTGTCCAGCGAGTACCCGAGCAGGTACATCACGGCGAACGTGCCTACCAGCGAGAACGGCAGCGCCAGGCTGGGAATGACGGTGGCCGACAGGTTGCGCAGGAACAGGAAGATGACCAGGATCACCAGAATGAGCGACAGGAAGAGCGTGAACTTCACGTCGTCCACCGACTCGCGGATCGATTTGGAACGGTCGTACATGATGTCCAGCGAAACGGAGGCCGGGATTTGCGAGCGGAAAGTCGGCAGCAGCCGGCGAATGCTGTCCACCACCTCCACCGTGTTCGTGCCCGGCTGCTTCTGGATGGCGAGCACGATGGCGCGGTTCAGCTTGTGGTCGGGTCCGGCGAACCAGCTCGCCGTCTTGTCGTTCTCTACGCTGTCGAAGACGTTGCCCAGATCACCCAGGCGCACCGGATTGCCGTTGCGGTAGGCGACGATCAGCGGCCGGTACTGGTCGGCATTGGTGAGCTGCCCGGTGGCCAGCACGGTGAAGGCCTGCCGGTTGCCCCAGAGCGTGCCCGTCGGCAGATTGACGTTGCCGCTCTGCACCGCCATGTTGACTTCGTCAATGCCGATCTGGTGCGCCGCCAGCTTCTTGGGATCGAGTTGCGCCCGTACGGCGTACTTCTGCGCGCCGTAAACGAATACCTGCGCCACGCCGCTCACCATGGAGATGCGTTGCGCCAGCATGGTCTCGGCATATTCATCCACGTCCGACAAGCGGAGGGTTGGCGAACTCACCGACAGGAACAGCACCGGTTGGTCCGCCGGATTGACCTTCTGGTAGGTTGGGGGCGCGGGCAGGTCCTGCGGCAGATCGCGCCCGGCCTTGGCGATCATCGCCTGCACGTCCTGCGCCGCCGCGTCAATGTTGCGGCTGAGGTTGAATTGCAGGGTGATGGATGTCGTCCCCAGCATGTTGGTGGACGTCATCTGGTCCACCCCGGCGATGGTGGAGAACTGCTTCTCCAGCGGCATGGCGACGGCCGAGGCCATCGTGTCCGGACTTGCGCCGGGCAGCCCCACGCTTACCTGGATGGTGGGAAAATCCACGTTGGGCAGATCGCTCACCGGCAGCGAGCGATACCCCATGATGCCGAACAGAAGGATGGCCAGCATGACCAGCGTGGTCATCACTGGGCGCCGGATAAAAAGTTCCGCGATGGTCACAGTCCGCTACCCTGCCGTGTTCCCGGCTGCGTGGCCGCTTCCGTGTTGCTGGCGGCGTTTGCCGGTTTCGATAACGCTACTTTCTTTCCGGGCGTCAGCCGTACCTGGCCGTCGGTCACCACCTGTTCGCCGGCTTGCACGCCGGAGGTAATCACGGAATCGCTGCCGACAACTCGCGACACCGTCACGTTGCGCAATTCCGCAGTGTTGTCCGGCTTGACCACGAAAACGTATTGCCCGTTCTGTCCCGTCTGCACCGCCGCGCTGGGGATGAGAACGGCGTTCTTGTCGGTGCTCAGCGTCAGGCTGACATCGGCGAACTGTCCCGGCCACAGCCGGCGATCGTGGTTGGTGAATGTCGCCTTCAGCTTGATGGTGCCCGTCGCCGGGTCCACGGTGTTGTCAATGAACGTGAGCACGCCCTCGGCCGGCTTGGGTTCGTTCGGCACCCGCACCATCACCGCCAGCTTGCGGCTGGCCTGGGACCTCTTGATCTCCGGCAAGTACATCTCCGGGACCGCGAAGGTAGCGTAGATGGGCTGGACCTGGTTGATGCTGAGGATGGGAATGTCGTTGGCCTTGACCACGTTGCCGCGGTGCACCATCAGGTTGCCGGTACGCCCGTCAATCGGCGAAAAAATCGTGGTGTAGGTCAGATTGACCTTCGCCGTCTCCACCGCCGCGCGATCGGCTTCCACCGCCTGCTTCAAGGCGTCGGAGGCGCTCGTGATCTGGTCGTACTGCTCGCGCGAAACTACGCCCTCCTTGAAGAGCGCGGCATAGCGCGTCGCCTGGGCGCGCGCATTGGCCTCCTGCGCCGAGTCGCGCGCCAGGTTGCCCTGCGCCTGCGCCAGCGCCGCCTGGTAGGGCCGCTGGTCAATGACGAACAGCAGGTCGCCCCGGTGCACATCCTGCCCTTCGGCGAAGCCCTCCTTGGTGATCTCGCCGGCGACCATGGACTTCACCTGCACGTTGGAGTACGCCTCCACCGTGCCCACCGCTTTGACGTCCACCGGGATGTCGCGCTGCATCGCCGCCGCCACCACCACCGGGGCGGCGGAGTCGACAGGCGGCGAGGCCTTGGTCTTGCCGCAGGCCGTCAACAGCGCGAGAGCGGAAAATGTGACCAGCACCGCGATACGAGAATTTCTAGTTATGCGTAAACAATTCATGATTCAGAACCTGAAATGCCTTTACGAAGCATGGTGACTCCCGGCAACCCTGGGGTCCTTCGACTCGGTCGCAACGCGCCCAAAAGCGGGGCGCGTTGGCCCTCGCTCAGGATGACATACGTTAAAAACTATTGCTGCACCACAAGATTCGCAACCTGCAATCTGCAATCTGCAATCTGCAATCGTCAATCTCTTTCCATCCCACACAACCACACGTCCACCAGGGTTTGGCTGACGTGATGCGGATCGAAGGTCTGCACCCGCTTGCCGCCGAACAACTCCTGGATCTGGAAGTGATACCAGACCATGCCCAGGAAACCGCGCGCGGCCAACTGCGGGTCAACGTCGCGGAAGCGAGCCTCAGCGATCCCGCGCCGGATGTAATCGGCCAGCAATTCAAGATATTGCGCTACATGAGTGCGGAAGAAGCGGTGTGTCAGTTCGTGGTTCTCGAGCGCGGTGTAGAGCAGCAACCGGCTGAGCGTGGCGTCGCGGTTCAGCAATTCTTCGGCGATCGCCGTCAGCAGCTCGCGGTCGCTGCCGCCCGCCGCCAGCCTGGCTTCCAGGCGCGCCCGTCCGCCGCGGACCCGGATCTGGTTTTCGATCACCGCCCAGTACAGCTCTTCCTTCGTCGGAAAATGACGAAAGATGATCGCCTCATTGACGTGCACCTGCTGGGCGATCTGGCGGGTTGTCGTCCCTTGGTATCCCTGCCGTGCGAACAGCGCGGTGGCCAGTTCCAGGATCTGCTGACGTCGCTCCTCCGCCGGAATTCTGACCTGGGAGGTCGACATTTGTAAGTACCCACTTACCTTTTATCCGAGGTACTTAGGTAAGTCAATTGGAAAGCGGTATTAGCTCACAAACGGGGAGGGGCCACCGTAATTGGCAGGATACATCGGAAGCATCAGCCGACGGTCGGATCGGTCGGGTCGGAAACCGCAGGGAGTCTCTTGGCCGGGGATTCGCCGCACAACTGGCGCATGAAATTTTCCCATTCGGAATCTGCGCCCGAGGTCTTCTGGTGCCAGGCGCGGAAGCTCCACCAACCCTCGGAGTCCCACCACTCGCGGAAGCTTTCCACCATTTCCGCCGGCAATTCGATCTGCGCGCGCCACTTATGACCTTCGTCGCAGCGCTGCTCGCGGTCGTCGTCGCGCATCATATACGTCTCCCTAAAACCTGCCTCCATTGAATCGCGGCTTGGTCCGGCAAGCCAGATATCGCGCGTAATCGGAGGTTGCCCGGAGGTAACGGCCAAGCGGCCGAAAAAGGCGCCGGCGAGCCGACGACGGTGTTACCTGGCCGATTGCCGGCTGGCCTCCGGTCAGCGATTTTCCCCCTCTGCTGCGGCTATAATCGGAGGTGTCTTGAGCCATATTTCACGATTCACGGCCCTGCTATTTCTGGTCATGGCCGCCCTGGGCGCCGCCGCCCAGATGCGCCCCGCCGACCCTTCGGCCCAGACCCTGCTGGTGCTGCCGTTTGAAAACGAGTCCAAGGCGCCCGGCCTGGAGTGGATCAGCGAATCCTTCCCCGAAGTGCTCGGCCAGCGGCTGGCCTCGCCGCTGCTCTACATCGTCTCGCGCGACGACCGCAGTTACGGCTTCGACCGCGCCGGCATGCCCGCCAACGTCCATCTTTCGCGCGCCACGCTCTACCGCATCGCCGAGCAGATGGATGCCGACTATGTGGTGCTCGGCGCCTACAACTTCGACGGCCAAACGTTCACCGCGCGCGCGCAATTGCTCGACATGAAAGCGCTCCGCCTTTCGCCCGAGCAAAAGCAATCGGGCGCGCTGGTGAAGCTGATTGACGTCCAGACCGCGCTCGCCTGGGACCTGCTGCGCCTGGTGCATCCCGAACTGCTGCCCTCGCGCAACCAGTTCATGGCCGCAGCGCCTTTCATCCGCCTTGACGCTTTCGAAAACTACGTGCGCGGCGTGGTTGCCACCTCGCGTCCGGTGAAGATCAAGCACTTCCGCGAAGCCATCCGCCTCAGCCCGGATTACACGCTCGCCATGCTGCATCTCGGGCGCACCTACTTCGACGGTCGCGACTACGAGCAGGCCGCGACGTGGTTCGCGCGCGTTCCCCGCAGCGATCCCGCGGCGCGCGAAGCCAGCTTCTACCTGGGCCTGGCCGGCTATTACATGGGCGACTTCGCCAAGTCGGAAGACGCGTTCGCCTTCGTTGCCTCCCGCCTGCCGCTCACCGAGGTGTACAACAACCTGGGCGTGGTCGCCGGACGCCGCGGGAAGCGCAGCGAGATCGAATATTTTCAGAAGGCGGTGAAGGCCGATCCCAGCGATCCCGACTATCACTTCAACCTCGGCATTGCGCTCTACAAGGCAAGCGACCTCGCCGGCGCCTCACGCCAGTTGCGCGAAACCCTGGCCCTGCGTCCCGCCGATGCGGAAGCCAAGGCGCTGCTGGACTCCATCGCCCCGCTGGCGACCGCCGCGGCGTTACGCACCTCCGATCGGCCCGCGGCAACCGGCAAAGTCCCTCTGCAGCGCATCAAGCGCAACTACGACGAGACCTCGTTCCAGCAACTGGCGCTGGAGATCCAGAACGCTGCCGAGTTGCGCTTGTCGCAGACCGATCCGCACACGCACGCGGAATTCCACGTCACCCGCGGGCGCGAATTCCTGGCGCAGGGATTCAAGGCGGAAGCGGAACGTGATTTCCGTGAGGCCCTTCAGCTTGATCCCACCAACGCCGACGCGCATGTCGGCCTGGCATGCGTGCTGGAGGACATCAACGAGCCCTCCGCGCGCGCCGAGGCCCAAACCGCGCTCCGCCTGCAGCCCATCTCCACCGACGCGTTGCTGGTGCTGGCGCGCCTTGACCTGAAAACGAGCCAGACGCAATCCGCCGAACAGCTGGTGGACCGCGTGCTGGCGCTGGAACCCAACAACTCCGCCGCGCTGGCGCTGAAGCGAATTATCTCTGAAAAGGTCAACAAATGAAGAATGAAGAAGTCAGAATTAAGAATGTCTTAAGGCCGGCACCGCAGTGCCGTCTTCACCGATTTTCATTCTTCATTCTTAATTCTTCATTCTTCATTTCCCTGCTCACGTTCGTACTGTTCGCAGCTGCCGCAGTTCCGGCTCACGGAGATGTTCTCCGCCTCGACATCAACGACACCATTCACCCCATCACGCTGGAATACATCACCCGCGGCATCGAAGCCGCCCGGGCGCAGCACGCCGACGCCATCCTGATACGCCTTTCGACTCCCGGCGGCCTTTCCGAATCGACGCGCGAGATCATCCAGCAGATCGTCGCATCGCCGGTGCCGGTGATCATCTATGTGGCGCCCAGCGGGGCGCGCGCCGCCTCGGCCGGGTTCTTCATCCTGCAAGCCGCCGACGTGGCCGCCATGGCGCCCGGCGCCAACACCGGCGCGGCGCATCCGGTCATGCTCGGCGGCGGCCAGCCCGACAAGATCATGGCGGAAAAAATCGAGAACGATTCCGCCGCCCTCATGCGCTCGGTGGTGGCCAAGCGCGGCCGCAACGTCGAGGTCGCCGAGAGCGCCGTGCGCCAGTCCAAGTCCTTCACCGACCAGGAAGCGCTCAAGGACCACCTGATCGACGTGGTCGCCCCCAGCCAGGAAGACCTGTTGAAGCAACTCGATGGCCGCGAGATCACGCGCTTTAACGGCGAGAAGATCACGCTGCACCTGGCAAACAAACCGGTGCGCGATTTCGACATGACGCTCAAGCAGAAGATCCTCGCCTTCCTGATGGATCCCAACATGGCGTTTGTGCTGCTCGCCATCGGACTGCTGTCGCTGTACATCGAGTTCAACCATCCCGGGGCGATCGTCCCCGGCGTGGTCGGATTTTTCTTCGTCGTGCTCGCCGTCTTCGCCCTGAACATCCTGCCGGTGCGCTATGCCGCGCTGGGGCTGATCTTGCTGGCGTTCGTCTTTTTCACGCTGGAGGCGAAGTTCGCCTCGCACGGTGTTCTCACCATCGCCGGCATCGTGTCGCTGGTCTTCGGCGCGCTGCTGCTGGTGGACGCGCCCATTCCGCAGATGCGCGTGCGCCTGTGGACCGCGCTCGCCGTCGCTATTCCACTCGGCCTGATTACCACGTTTCTGATGGGCATCGCGCTCAAGGCCCGCCGCGGCAAGATCACCACCGGCGCGCAAGGACTGGTCGGCGAAATCGCCGTCGCCCGCACCCCGCTTACCCCGCAGGGAAAGGTCTTCGTCCACGGCGAACTGTGGAACGCGATTTCTTCCGCCCCGGTCGACGCCGGCGAACCGGTAAGGATCCGCGCCGTGGCCGATCTGCATTTGGAAGTCGAGCCGGCAGGAGTCACGACCGCGAAATAGTCAACGCCGCAGCCGCCCGTCATCGCCAATTGCGAACAAGCCCGACTGCGCAATACGCTCGGAGAACGCGGCCTGCTGCATCGTCAAATACAGCCCATCCGGCTGCCGGTGTTTCGCGCGGAATTTTCTGGCGTGTTCTTCTGACCAGAAGAATACGGTCTGCATTCAATAGTCGTGAATGATGTTGGGGCCGTGGAAGGTCTGCCAATTCATGTCGGGCTCAAACAACAAGGGCGCTACGCCCGGCGAGAGGACCCGCCAGTGCAGATCATCGTCAACCTCGATGGCGATCGGGAGCGAGCAATGACGGCAACTCGACTCGATGCGGACCCGCAGTTTCTCTCCCCGGAGGCGTCCTTGCACGAAGGACGTGGCAAGCGCGTCCTCCGCTCAAGCCCCGAAAATCTTCTCCCCGGTAGAGAAGGTCAGCCGGTGCGGCGTCCGGGAGGTCGTGACCGGAAATGCCCAACCCACGTTGCCGCCGGCATCCCGCGCCAGAAAAAACAGATGTTGTTCCAGATCGGCGAGAATCCTCGTGACTTGGTGGAGTTCGAGGCCGATGGTTTGCGCGATTCGGCCGGGGCGCAAGGGAGTGCGTTGCCGCGGCAACTCGCGTACCACGAAGTCGCGGACCAGATGATGCTCGCGCGTCATGAATGCCAGGCGCGCCGACATGCACGCCGGAAGATTGCGCATCGCCTGCACGAATCCATCTTCCGGCAGGGTGAGGATGTCGCGGCCGACGCCGTGAAGGATTGGCGCGCTCACCGGCGCCCCGCTTTGCCGGCAGGCGCGCCGGTGACATCGAAAGCGCGGTTGCAACCGGCTGTGGTGATATGGTACATATGTACCATGGTACCACAGCCAGAGCGGACACGCGAGATTCAGCGGGTGCAGACCGGGATCCGGATCGAGAAACGGCTCTTGAAGGTCCTCAAGGCAGTCGCCGAACTGAAAGACATGACGGTTGGCGACCTGCTGGAAGGAATCCTGCTGTACGTCTTCGAGGGCAAGACGCCCTTCTCCGAAGCATCGCTGCGGCAGATCGGCGAATTCAAGAAGATCTACGGGTGCGACTTAAAGGCGTCCGACAGTCACCACTTGAAGGAGCGCCGGCGATGAAAAAGGCGTTGGCCTGCAACCCTCTCCCCCAGGGAGGTTGAAGCCGAAAGCTGCGCCGAGCCCGGTCGTCCGATGGCTGGAACTCGTCACTCTCAAAATTTCATGGCGGTGAATCGCTGATGGCAGGGCGCGCGAATGCTGCTACAATCCGCGCAGAAGGCCTCCTGCTTGCACGCTGCGGAGGCGGAGTAAAGATATGAATCCGCTCACATTCATTCCGATCGCCATCTTCATTCTCTACATCCTCAACTCCATCAAAATCCTTCCCGAGTACGAGCGCGGCGTCATCTTCCGCCTGGGACGATTGCTGCCCGAGCCCAAGGGGCCCGGCATTTTTCTGGTGTTCGCGCCGCTGGACAAGATGGTCCGCGTCTCGCTGCAGCAGGAGGCGCTGGAGGTTCCGCCGCAGGACATCATCACCCGCGACAACGTCACCCTGAAGGTGAACGCGATCATCTTCCTGCGCGTGGTGGAACCGCGGAAAGCCGTCGTCGAAGTGAAGAACTACCTTTACCAGACTTCGCAATTCGCGCAGACCACGCTGCGCTCGGTGCTGGGCGAGGTCGAACTCGACGAACTGCTCTCCCATCGCGACAAGATGAATTTGCGCATCCAGAGCATCCTCGACCAGCACACCGCGCCCTGGGGCGTAAAGGTGGCCAATGTCGAGGTCAAGCAGGTGGACCTGCCCGAATCCATGCAGCGCGCCATGGCCAAGCAGGCGGAGGCGGAACGCGAAAAGCGCAGCAAGATCATCCACGCGGAGGGCGAGTTCTCCGCCGCGCAGCGCCTGGTGGATGCGGCGCACCTGCTCGCCACCGAGCCGATCAGCATCCAGTTGCGCTACCTGCAGACGCTGACCGAAATCGGCGTGGAAAAGAACACCACCATCGTCTTCCCGCTGCCGATTGACCTGATGCAAGGCTTGCAATCGCTGCTGGATATGCGCAGCAAGAAAAATGAACCCGCGGCGGGAGCGTAGCAGGCTTCAGGGGTTAGGCGTTAGGTGACGGATATAAAGCCTAAGGCGTGATGAATCAAAGCCCAATTTTCGGAGCGGAAATGCCCGATCAGGATGAGCAAGCCAAGCAAGGCACAGGCCGCCTTCTGGGCCTGTTCTTTGGCCTGGTGATCGTTTGCGCGCTGTTCTTCAGCCTGGGATATTCGCTGGGACGCCGCTCCGTGCCGCAACCGGTAGCGGCCGCGTCCACCACCGCACCGGTCAACATGGGCGCCGAAGCGAAGCCGTCGCCAGCGCGGGCCGAAGCCGGTTCCAAGCCAGACTGCGCCACACCGGGCGCGTGCCCGGAAACGGCACCCAAGTCCACGACCGAAGATCTGACCTTTTACAAGGCGGTGGAGCAGAACCAGCCCAAGGCAAAGCTGGAGCCGCCGGCACCGCCTGTGGCTGCGCGAGTGACCACCCGAACGGTGGAATCCAAGCCGATCACACCGGAAACGCACCGGCCGGCGACGCTCGGCGCCGGCTACATGGTGCAAGTCGCGGCGGTCAGCAAGCGGGAGGACGCCGAGGCGCTGGCCCAGGCGTTGCGCAAGAAGAACTATCCCGTCATCACCATCAACGGGCCCAATGACAAGTTCTATCATGTGCAGGTGGGACCGTTTGCGGACCTGAAAGACGCGGATGCGACCCGCAACAAGCTGATCGGCGACGGGTATAACCCGATCCTGAAAAAATAGCTCTCAGCTATCAGCTTTCAGTTGTTCGGGTTCACCTTCAACACTGCGGGCGGAAAGAATCAAAGTGTCATCGTTTCAGTTGAGAGCTGAAAGCTGATGGCTGATGGCTGATGGCTGACAGCTACTAAGCACTCGTTACTTGATCACCGACGCGAACAGGTCCGACTGCACCAGCGACTGGAACTTTTTTTCGTCGGACTTGAAGTTCAGCTTCAGGTTGGCGCTGTCGGAATTCACGGTAACGCTGTCCAGCGCGATCTTTTCGACGCCCTGCGCGTTCATCTTGCGGAACAGGACGCCCGCCTGGACCAGCGACGACAGGGTGGCGGCCGTCATGGAATCGGAAGTCACCACGCTCAGGTCGAAGTTCACGCCGTTGTTGAAGTCCATGGTATAGCGCGAGCCGAGCAGGCGCTTTTTCACCATTTCGTAGTCGGTGAGCTTGGCGGCATCGCCGAGGGTGGAGTGCAGCAGGTTCTGCGTGCCCTGCGCGTCCAGGACGCTCCACACCGGCCCGGAATCCACGGCGCTGATGTTGTCGGCGACGGTGGAATTGCTGTTCAGCGCGGGGGCTTCACCGTCGCGGGCATCGAGAGCGGCCTGCACCGCGGCCTTTTGCCCGAACAGCATGGTGAAGTCGTCGAGGAAGGTCATTTCCTGCCCGCCGGGCATGGAATACAGGTCGCTGGTGCGGTACTTCAATGGCTTGATTTTCTTGAGCTTCATGCGCGCCAGGATCTTTTTGGTGGGAAAGGTTCCCTGCGCCAGTCCGATGATTTGGACGTCTTTCTTGGTGCGAAACGAGGCGAAGGTGAGCTGCTCGACGTCGTTATCGGGATCGATGCCGAATCCGCGCAGCGAGGTTTCGAACTCCTTGAGCTGGTCGGGCAGCACGCGCGCCTTCAGGGCCAGCGCGGTGGGCGAATTCTTCAGCGCCCGGTAATCGACGGAGATGATCTGCTGGATGTCGGCGGGAATGACCACGCGCGCCGACGTGCCCAGCGGCATCGCCAGCAATGGCAATCCGGCCAGCAACAGGCAAAGGCAAAAAACAATCCGCTTCATGCGACCTCTTGTGAATGGTTACGGGACCATCCCGATGGTGGCTTCCCTGCTTTTGGTAGGAACCCGGTTCTGCTCACATTGTAGCGGAAATTCGGGGCAGGCAGGTACGCGGTTTGGCTTAGTTGGAGCGAAGGACATGACTTTATGAGATTCCCTTTCGTTCCGTCCCTACGGGACTCAGAGTTATTTCTAGCGCCTACCCAGGACTTCCGTCCTGGGCTACCAGCGTTACGCCCCTTCGGGGCTCAGAGTTACCGATTACCGACAACCGGATGTATCCTAATCGGCTATGTCCACGCTGGTTGAGTGTGTACCGAACTTTTCCGAGGGCCGCGACAAGGCGAAGGTCGACGCCATCATCGAGGCCATGAAGGTCCCCGGAGTTTACCTGCTGGACCGGGAAATGGACGCCGACCACAACCGCTGCGTGATCACGCTGGTGGGCGACCGCGAGAACATCGGCGAGGCCGCCATTCGCGGCGTCGGCAAGGCCGCCGAACTCATTGATCTCACCAAACACCGGGGCGCGCACCCGCGCATGGGCGCCGCCGACGTTATTCCCTTCATTCCAATTGACGGGGTCACGCTGGAAGACTGCGTGGCCATCGCACGCAAGGTGGGCGAAGAAATCTGGCGGCGGTTCAAGATTCCCGTCTATCTCTATGAAGCAGCCGCGGCCCGGCCCGAGCGGCAGAACCTGGAGAACATACGGCGCGGCCAGTTCGAGGGCATCCGCGACGAGATCGCGACCAATCCGGCGCGCAAGCCGGATTTCGGCGAGCCGCGCGTGCACCCGACAGCCGGCGCAACCGTGGTGGGCGCACGCAAATTCCTGATCGCTTACAACGTTTACCTCAACACGCCGGACGTGGAAATCGCGAAAAAAGTCGCCAAGTCGGTGCGCTTCTCCAATGGCGGGCTGCGCTACGTGAAGGGCATGGGGATTCCGGTGCGCGGGCTGGCGCAGGTTTCCATGAACCTGACCGACTTCGAGCAGACGCCGATTGCGCGCGTCTTCGAATACGTCAAGCGCGAGGCGGCGCGTTATGGCGTGCTGCCGGCGTTCAGCGAAATCGTGGGGCTGATCCCGAAAAAGGCGCTGGAGGACGCGTCGGAGTGGTTCCTCCAGGTGGAGAATTTTGATTCGTCGCTGATCTTGGAAAACCGGCTGGCGGCGGTGATGGGCGGCAAGATGGCCGTCGGCGGGCTGCGCTCCGGCGTGGAACCGTTCGTCGAACAACTGGCGGCGCCCACCGCCACACCCGGCGGCGGAAGCGCGTCCGCTGCCGCAGGAGCGATGGCGGCGGCGCTGGCGCACATGGTGGCCGGCATGTCGCGCGGCAAGAAAAATTACCTCAAGTACGAGCGCGAGTTGAGCGAAGCCATCGCGCGGCTGTCGCAACTGCGCGAAGAGTTGAAAGCGGCGATTGATGCCGACGCGGCGTCGTACGACGCGGTGGTGAAGGCGTACAAGCAGGCCAAGGATTCCGCCGGAAAAAATGGCGCAGTCAATGAAGCACTGCGGCAGGCGACGAACGTGCCGCTGGCGGTGGCGGAGCGCGCGCGCGAGGTAGGGCGGATTGCGGAAAGCCTGGGCACGATCACCAATCCGAGGATGGCGTCGGACTTGACCGTATCGAAAGCGCTGGCACGGGCGGCGATGGAGGGCGCGATCGCCAACGTCGAGATCAACCTGGAGTCATTGCAGACGGAAGAGCCGATGTTCGCGGAAGAGGTGCGGGGAAAAGTTGCGGAGTTGAAGAGGTAGGCTGCAGGCGCCAGGCTCCAGGCTCCAGGCTGCAGGCATTCAGGGCGAGCGGCATGGGTGGACACGAAGTAATTCTCTATTCCCGTAAAGGCTGTCATCTGTGCGAGGTGGTGAAGGAGTCGCTGGAGGGGCTGACCCATCGCGCTCAGTTCACCTGGCGCGAGGTAGACATTGACCAGGATGAGGAGTTGCGGCAGAAATATAACGACGAAGTGCCGGTGGTGTTCATCAATGGGCGGAAGGCGTTCAAGTACAGCATGGATGAAGAGGAGTTCTTGAAAAAGCTGGCGGCGCGGTGACTCCCTTATTTCGTAATTTCGTAAGTTGGTAATTTTGTAAGTTGCTGATCCGGTGCGGCTCGCGCAAGCTACAAGTTTGGATTCAATTACCAAATTACTAAATTACGAAATCGCAAATGTCGTCTCCATCACCAGTGAATCCTCTGCGGCTGCGCACCGAACTCTACGCCGATCCGGCGGGCGTATTCGTGCACGATGCCATCCTGAGCGCGTGCCGCAAATACGCCGCCAAAACGGTGTTCATTGACACGTCGTACACGGCGGCGCGGCGGATTTCCTACGGCGAGTACGGCGAGACGGTGGAGAGGCTGGCGCGCGGCCTGGTGGCGGCGGGAGTGAAGCCGGGCGATCGCGTCGGCATTTTTCTGCCGAATTCCTGGGAGTTCGCCGCGGCCTACCATGCGACGACGCTGGCGGGCGCGACACCGTCGCCGCTGAATCCCAGCTACAAAGAGCGCGAGGTCCGCTATCAACTGGAGAATTCCGGCGCCAGGGTCCTGGTGACCGACGGCGCGCTGATCGCGGACTTGAACCTCGGGGGGCTGCCGGACCTGGCGCGGGTGTACACCACGCGCAACGCGGCGGCGGGCGCGAGCGAATTGTCCGAGCTGCTGCGGCCGGTCACGGCGCCGCTGCCTTCGCCGGAGAAGCCGCCGGAGTTAACGCTGGCCGCGCTTCCCTTCTCCAGCGGCACCACCGGCCTGCCCAAAGGCGTCATGCTGACGCATGCCAACCTGGTGACCAACGTCTACCAACTGATCGGTCCGCTGGCGGCGCCGTTCACCGGGCAGGAAGTCGGGCTGTGCTTCCTGCCGCTGTACCACATCTATGGGCTGAACGTGGTGCTGAACCCGTGCCTGATGCTGGGTTGCACGGTGGCGCTGATGCCGCGCTTCGATCCGGTTCGCGCCATGCAGTTGATCGCCGAGGAAGGAATCACGTTCATGCCGCTGGTGCCGCCGGTGCTGAATGTTTTCTGCCAGGCGGCGGAGCGCGGGGAGTTTCCACGCGAACACCGCATCAAGTGGGTGAAATCGGGCGCGGCGCCGCTGGCGCCGGAACTGGCGAAGCGCTTCACCTCGCTCACCGGGGTGAAGATCGCGCAGGGATACGGCATGACCGAGGCGTCGCCGGTGACGCATGTCGGATTCGAGCACGGGCCGCTGTACAACCCGATTTCCATCGGGCAGCCCGTGGCGCTCACCGAATGCCGGCTGATCGGCGAATTGGAAACCGAAGTCGGCGCCGGTGAGATCGGCGAGTTGGCGATGCGCGGGCCGCAATTCATGCTGGGATATTGGAACTCGCCGGAATCAACCGCGGACGTGCTGCGCGACGGCTGGTATTACTCCGGTGACGTGGCGCGCATGGACGAGCAGGGCCTGTATTACATCGTGGACCGGCGCAAGGAGATGATCAAGTACAAGGGATTTCCGGTGGCGCCGGCGGAGGTGGAGAGCGTGCTGCTGGAGCATCCGGCGGTGCGCGATTGCGGCGTGGTCGGCAAGAAGGACGATGCGGCGGGCGAGATACCCTGCGCGTTTATCGTGCTGCGGGAAGGATTCCCGTCCACCGAGAAGACGCAAGCGGAAATCTGCGGCTACGTGGGCGAGCGCCTGACCGGCTACAAGCAGCCGCGCGAGGTGCGCTTCGTCACCGCGATTCCGCGCAACCCCTCGGGGAAAATCTTGCGGAGAGAACTCAGGAAGATTTTGTGAAGCGAGTACCTGGTACCTAAAGCTGGTTTCAAAAGTCGGTCAGGGCGTCGGAGATTAATCCCTCAGGGGCTAAAGCCCAGTATTCTTGGGGGCTCGGTGGCACGGCTCCTTCGACTTCGCTCAGGACAGGTTCCGCCGTGCCCTTCCCAAGAACGACAGTATTCTGGGCTGCCCAGTACTGGGTACCAGGTACTACGTACTCGCAACTATTTCGGTTTCTCTTCCGGCTTTGTTTCTTCCTGCTTCGGCTTGTCCTCGTAGATTGAGTACTGGCCCTGCGGGCGTTTCAGCTTGATGGTGATTTCCTGGTTCGACTGGTTGATGTCGAAATCCTCGCCGTAGGTCTGAAACCCGCGCACCAGCACCTGCACGCGTAACTTACCGAAGGGCGCGCCTTCGAAGCTCGCCTTGCCGTCAGGATCGGTCTTGAGTTGGTAGCCGGAGTGCTTCTGGCGTCCGTCCTTGGCAACCGGGTGCAGCACAATCGAAGCGTTGCGGATGGGCTTGCCGTTGTCCGCCCTCACCACCAGAAAATTCAGGGTTGCATACTTGTCGTCCGCGTGGAGCGCGAGGGCACACAACAGTGCAGCGATGAGCGCGAACCGTTTCATGGTGGCTCTATTGTAAAGCTATCAGCTATCAGCTCTCAGCTGTCAGCTATCAGCCAGGAGGCTGTTCGGGTGGGCAGGACCAGCAACGATGTACGACTGATTCTGCGGCACCCGATTGCGCGTGGTTTAGCTGAAGGCTGATAGCTGATAGCTGACAGCCTATTTTCTCACCGCGATGCCATTCATCTCGAAGTGTCCGCCGCGCAACAGCGGGCCGGAACCGATGAAGGCGCGCGCCGGGTACTCCTTTCCGAAATAAGTTTTGTAGATGTCGTTGAATTTTCCATAGAGCGAGAGGTCGGGACAAAAGACCTGGACGAAGACGAGGTCGTCCATGGTCATGCCGGTCTCGGCGAGCACCGACTTGAAGCCGTCGAGCAGGATGCGGACCTCCTGCTCGATGTCGTCGGGCGGCTTGCCGGATTTGGGATCGACGCCGATGCGGCCGGCGATGTAGAGCGTATTGCCGGCTAGCACAGCGTCGCTGAAGGGCGCCTGAACCGGCTTGGGCAAATTGATGTAGCGCCGGGCGGATTGCGCTCCGCCCTTCTTGGGCGCGGATTGAGCGGAAAGGCTGGCCGTGGCGAGAACGATCATGGTGATCAGCACACAGATTGTTTTCATGGGGCGCTCCAGTTGTAAGCGATTAGCTATTAGCGATTAGCAATTAGGCAATTAGCTAAAGCAGATTCCTCGCTACGCTCAGAATGACAAACGATAAAGGGTACTCATGGTTCTCGTTGATGGTTGTCGGTCACAGCAGATTCCTCGCGGCGCTCGGAATGACAATGTTTGGACCTGCAAACAGCTAATCGCTAATTGCTAATCGCTAATTGCTTGGTCCCTCGGCCCGACATCTTACGACATAGCGGGATGGTATGCTTCCGGCGATGGCGTCGCCGAAGGAAGTGGAGATCAAGTTCGCGCTCGATGACCTGCGCGCCATCGAGCGCAAGCTGCGCGCGTTGCGCTTCCGCCGCGAGACTCCGCGCACCCGCGAAATCGACACTCTGTACGACCTGCCGGGCGCGGTTCTGCGCCAGCGCGGCGAGTTGTTGCGGCTGCGCAATTACGGCGACGGATGGACGCTGACGCACAAGGCACCCGGTTTCGCCGGGCGTCACAAATCGCGCGTCGAGACCGAAACCGCGGTCGAAAACGGCGAGCGCATGCACGGGATCCTGACCGCACTCGGGTTCGCGCCCAGCTTTCGCTATGAGAAATTCCGCATTGAATGGAGCGACGGCACGGGACACGTGGTGCTGGACGAGACGCCCATCGGCAATTACGGCGAGATCGAGGGACCGCCGCGCTGGATCGACCGAACGGCGCGCGCGCTCGGGATTGCGCCCTCGCAGTACATTACCGACTCTTACGCACAAATGTTTGCCGATTGGAAGACGCGCACGGGCAGTCCGGCGCAAGAGATGACGTTCAAGGCCATCCGGTAATTCGCGAAACTTCAGCGGTGAAAACCCACTTCTGCAAATGCGGGCGGATGTGGGACAGCAACGCTCCAGCTTCCTCGCGAGAAGAAAAGCCCGGCCGACGGCGGCCGGGCTGCATGTTTCAAGCTGAAACTCTCAACTGACAACAACTGAAACTGAAACTGGAAACTGCAACTACGTTCCCTCGCTCCAGCTCGCCAGGTACTCTTCCTGGTCGGGAGTTAGGCGATCGATCTTGATGCCGACGGATTCCAGCTTCAGCTTGGCAACGCGCTTGTCGAGATCGGCCGGAACCGCGTACACCTTCTTCTCCAGGGAATTACGGTTCTTCACCAGGTAATCCACGGAAAGCGCCTGGTCGGCGAAGCTCATGTCCATCACTGAAGCGGGGTGTCCCTCGGCGGCGGCCAGGTTGATGAGCCGGCCTTCTCCCAGCAGGTTGATCTTGCGGCCGTCCTTCAGCGAGTACTCCTCGATGAAGTTGCGGGTGGTGCGCTTGGACGACGACATCTTTTCCAGCGCCGGGATATCGATCTCGACGTTGAAGTGTCCGGAGTTGCTGATGATGGCGCCGTCCTTCATCTGCTCGAAGTGCTCGCCGCGGAGGACGCTCTTGTTTCCGGTGACGGTGCAGAAGACGTCGCCGATCTTGGCCGCTTCCGACATCGACATGACGCGGAATCCGTCCATCATGGCTTCCAGCGCGCGGGTGGCATCCACCTCGGTGACAATGACCTCGGCGCCCTGGCCACGCGCGCGGCTGGCCAGGCCGCGTCCGCACCAGCCGTAGCCGGCGACCACGAACTTGGATCCTGCGAGCAGGAAATTGGTGGCGCGGATGATGCCGTCGATGGTGGACTGCCCGGTGCCATAGCGATTGTCAAACAGGTGTTTGGTGTCGGCGTCGTTGACGGCGATGATCGGGTAGGCGAGCACGCCTTCCTTGGCCATGGCGCGCAGGCGAATGACGCCGGTGGTGGTCTCCTCGGTGCCGCCGAAGATGCCTGCGAGGACATCCTTGCGCTTGGTGAGCGCGATGGTCACCAGGTCGGCGCCGTCATCCATGGTGAGGTGCGGCTTATGGTCGAGCGCCGCCATGATGTGCTGGTAATAGGTCTGGTTGTCCTCGCCCTTGATGGCGAAGACGGGGACGTTGTAGTCGCGCACCAGGCAGGCGGCGACGTCGTCCTGAGTGGAGAGCGGGTTGGAAGCGCACAGCACCACTTCCGCGCCGCCGTCGCGCAGCGTAATCGCCAGGTTCGCCGTTTCCGCGGTCACGTGCAGGCAGGCGGAAAAGCGCACGCCCTTGAGCGGCTGCCCCTTGATGAAATCCTTGCGGATGATTTGCAGGACCTTCATTGACTGGTTGGCCCAGTCAATGCGCTTCTTGCCGAGATCGGCCAGTTCCATGTTTTTGACGTCGCAGGCGGCGTTAGCAGGTGTAGTCGACATAGTCTCCTGAAGAGTTTCAGTTTCGAGTTTCAGTTTCAGGTTGCAAAGCTGCAAAACAGTTTCAGTTTCGAGTCGCTGAAACTCGAAACTGAAACTGAAACCTGTTTTTATTTCTTAATGGCGTGGATCGCCCCGTGGGACGCGCCGGCGGCCTGCTCGCGCAGCGCCTTCGCTTTGTCCGTCGCTTCCCAGGTAAAGTCCTTGTCGTCGCGCCCGAAGTGCCCGTAGGCGGCCGTCTTGCGGTAAATGGGACGGCGCAGCTTCAGCGACTCGATAATTCCGCGCGGCGTCAACTGGAAGTTGGCGCGCACCAGTTCCTGGAGCTTCTCCGGCGTAACCTTGCCGGTGCCGAAGGTATCCACCAACACGCTGACCGGCTCGGCGACGCCGATGGCGTAGGCGAGTTGGACTTCGCAACGGTCGGCCAACCCCGCGGCCACGATGTTCTTGGCAATGTAGCGCGCCATGTAGGCAGCGGAGCGGTCCACCTTGGTCGGGTCCTTGCCGCTGAAGGCGCCGCCGCCGTGACGTCCCATGCCGCCGTAGGTGTCCACGATAATCTTGCGCCCGGTCAGACCGGTGTCGCCCATCGGTCCGCCGATCACGAAGCGCCCGGTGGGATTGATGTGGTACTTGGTGTCGGCATCGAGCAGTTCGGCGGGAATGGTGGCCTGGATCACGTGCTTCAGAATGTCGGCGCGCAGTTCTTCATTGGTCACGTTCTCCGCGTGCTGCGTGGAGAGGACGACCGCGTCCACCCGCACCGGCCGGTGGTGATCGTCATACTCAACCGTAACCTGCGATTTGCCGTCGGGGCGCAGATAAGGCAGCGTGCCCTTTTTGCGTACTTCGGAAAGTTTGCGGCAAAGCTTGTGGGCGAGCGAGATGGCGAGGGGCATCAGTTCGGGGGTTTCGTTGGTGGCGTAGCCGAACATCATGCCCTGGTCGCCGGCGCCGCCGGTGTCCACGCCCATGGCGATATCGCCCGACTGCTTGTTGATGCTGGAAATCACCGCGCAGGTGTTGGAATCGAATCCATAGAGGGCATTGTCGTAGCCGATGGAGGCCACCACGCCGCGCACCAGCGACTGGAAATCCACGTAGGCCTTGGTGGTAATCTCGCCGGCAATGACCACCAGGCCGGTGGCGGTGAGGGTCTCGCAGGCCACGCGGCTGTGGGGGTCCTGTTCAATACAGGCGTCGAGGATGGCGTCGGAAATCTGGTCGGCCATCTTATCCGGATGGCCTTCGGTGACCGATTCCGACGTAAACAAAAAACGATTCTTGGTCGACAAGCGAACCTCCTGCTGGTGTTAGGCGCTACGGGCGGGAACGTACCGCAGGAACTGAATTTTACTCCTATCAAAGTAGCAGAGCGCTCCTGTGGCCGCAACGCTTTTTGCGTTCGGGGAACGCATCCATTAACGCACCCGGTGACGGAGTTACGCACGATTTCCACAGTAAATGGTTGGTTTTAAGCGGTGAAAGGCAAGCCAGGAGCCGGTTGATTACTGTCGTAACCCGGCGGAGGTGAATTCCATGGTCTTGACCTTGCCGTCCGGGCTCAGGGGTGGCACCAGCTTGTCGTTGTAGAACAACTCGATGCCGGCGGAGTTGCCGCTCTTGACCACGACACTTTGCTGCGCGTGGACGGACTTCTCGGATTCCTTCGGCAACACGGCCGACATCACCGGCTTGCCGTCGGCCACGATGGAAATCCAGGAATCTTCCTTGGCCTTCACCCGCACCACAAAACCGTCTATCGCGGGGGCGGGGGGGGGGGGGGGGGGGGGGGGGGGGGGGGGGGGGGGGGGGGGGGGGGGGGGGGGGGGCGGGGGGGGGGGGGGGGGGGCGCGGGGGCGGGGCGGGGGGCGGGGGGGGGGGGGGGGG
>JBIOFT010000059.1:0-21225 GCA_044447375.1 Terriglobales bacterium
CGGATGCCGGCCCTGGAGAGAGTTGCGCAATGACAACGCGGAACGCTTCTACAGCGATGGGCAGGGGAAGGGACACCCTTCCCCTGCACCCCATCCCAAAAACAAAACCTGGCCGTTTACACAAAAGTCTGGATACACCTCGATGTACGGAATTACCATATCCCAAGTCCTGCCTCGCCGGCAATTCTATGCCGCCCCAGCCATCTAAAAATAGCGAGATTGCAGAGTCCTTCTATGAGTGCGACCGTAACGGCCAAGAGCCAGTCAGAACGGCTCAACCTCAACCGGAACTGGCGCACGATAAGCAACCGTCTCCCGCTTCTCGATCTGATGCAAAAAGCTAGTGAACATCGGTTGCGTGTCGAACCGCCGATTGTACCGAAAGCTGTATTCATTGAGGTATGTCTGTAGGTAGTTGCGCCCAACCTGATGGTAGACACCCCGAATCCCGCTCTTGACCAGCGACCAGAATCCCTCAATGGTGTTGGTGTGAACGTCGCCAGCGACGTAGATCTTCGCGCTGTGATTGATCCGATGGTGCTGATAGCCGAGGTTCCGCAGGTCGTTGTATCCGACCCACTCATCCGTGAACACGATAGCTCCGGGCAGAACGTGTTCTTTCACAATTCCCTTGAGCGTGGATGCCTTCGCATCCTCAGCGAGAACCGCCTTCACCCGCCCCTGTCTTTGCGCCACTCCGACCACCGTTACCTTGGCATCTGTATCGCCGCGCATCGGACGGCCACCACCGCCTTTCCGACGACCGCCGAAGTAGGCTTCGTCCACTTCAATCTTGCGCGTCAGTTTGCCGTTGTAAGTACCAGGGCCAGAGAACGGCGGCTCATCGTTCAGCATAGAGCGAATCTGCTTGAACATGCGCCATGCCGTTTTGTAGGTCACGCCCGTCTCGCGCTCGATCTGTTTCGCAGAAATGCCGCAGCGCGTGGACGCCATCAGGTAGATGGCGTAAAACCACGTCGTGAGCGGAGTGGGCGACTTGTGGAAGATCGTGCCAGCCGTCGGATGAACGTGATGGCCGCAGTGGTCGCAAGAGTACGACGGGCGGCTCTTGACGCGGTGGTGCTTGGTCACCGCTTCGCACTTCTCGCAGTAGACGCCCTCCGGGTAGAGGCGATTCCTCAGCCATTCAAGACAGGTCGCGTCATTCGGGAACATTTGATCGAATTGTTTCTTCGTGAACTTGACCATCTTCGGCTTGGGGTTTCGATATTCGACAGGCTTGCTCATGGCTAATTCACATCCTTCTTGGCTGGAACTACTCGTAGGAATTCTTGAATCGCGTCCGTCAGATCAACAGATTGACGAATGCGCTCGCGCACTGGAGCTAGCTGCTGCTGAATCTTTCCCCGAACTTCGGGACTGGTTTTCGCCTGCTCCAGCATCGCCTTCCACTGAGACTCAGGCGGCATCCGCCGCTTTAGAACCGTGAACAATGATTGGTACGCCCAATTCTCAATCGTCAGCAGTTCAATCGCATCCAACAGCCGCTCTATCAACTGTTTATCCATACCACCATCCGCTTACCTGCTTTCAGGGGAAACGATAGCATGAGCCGTACCTACTGTCAAGGGATAATTACCCTCCTGAGTACGTCGTGCTGCCTGACGGTAAGCGCTTCCCGTGATATATGAGTCCCTGCCCAAGAGTAGCAACATCGGCCAGCGTCGGGTTGTTCGCGCAGCTACTCCAGACCTCTTCCAGATCGGGGAGGCGTAAGGAGAACGACTTGTCCCCTGAGAATCGTGATTGGGGCACAGTTCGCGTGGTCGAGGCGACGTAGGCTGATCGAAACGATTGGAGTTGACGCTCGCGAACGCGGCGATAGCGAACGTGGTTTTCGCCATTAACCCTTTTACGACGGCCAACGAGAATTGCCGATTCGGCGTCCGAGAATGAGAAGACTTTGTCGGGAAACACGCAGATTTCCCTGAGCTCGTAGTCGCGGACGAGAAACTCGCGAAGGTCCCGGGCATTGTCGCTGTGCAGGAGAGTCTGGGGGAGGACGACCCCAAAGACTCCGCCTTCGGGCAGTTGTGGGAGCGTCCGCCATAGCATCTCGGCGGCTTTATTGACGAAACGAACCTCGGATTTCTGGTCTTGGTAAGACTGCCGTTGCCTTGGCGTGAAGCTGTCAAAAGGTGGATTGGCGAGAAGTATTGTGTTTCTCCTTGCCTGGTCAGCGAGGCGGTCACCAAGAAACGTATCCTGGGCCTTTAGGTCCCACCCATCAGGATTCGGAATGTCCGTGAGCGTCAGCGACAAGCGAGCCAACTCAAGAGCGAACGGATCAATGTCTGCGCCGTGTAGCCGGCTTCGCAGGTATGGCCCACGCCGGCTCGATATCGCCTTGTCGGCAGGTAGCAGCTCTGTGAGCAATCGCATTGCGGATACGAGAAATGCAGCATGCCCGCATGCCGGTTCATACACGCTCCTTTCGTTGACCGGAATCTCTCCTATCCAGTCAGCCAGGTTGCCCACAACATAGTCAACCAGAAATGGCGGGGTGCTGTGCGTTCCGAGTGAGGACCGGGTCTCCTTAGAGATGAGCGTGTTCTCGTAGACGTAGGCGAGTGACTCGGTCGTTGTCAGAGCAAGGCTGCTGAATTGGTTGATCGTGCGGGCCGATTCGCGAAGAGCTTCAAGGCTCCTCTTCGATCCGGCTGCAAGCGGTTCGGTGCCGTAGTGCCTTGCTACGCGACGGAAAACCTCTTCTACGTCGCTTAGGTCGAGGTCTTCAAACTTCTCGACGTGTTTGTCGCGGAGAATCTTTCCAGAGACAAGCCAAAAGACGGTCTGTAATAGCCAGTGACCTTTTTCATCAGTGAGGTCTCCCCAGCCAAGGCGATGCTTCAGTTCGGACACGTTTCGCTCAATGAGTGTCCCGAGAGATGTACCAACTTCTTCTTCGACAAGGGGCATGAGCCCCATGTCGACGAAACGGAGTTGGTACTCCGCACGAAAACGCCCCCACGTCTTTGCCCGGTAAACCGCCGCGGGCGAGAAATCGTCTTGATGGCTCCGGAAGAATCGCTCGACCTGATTTGCCGGGATCCTCTCCAGGCATTCCGGCGACTTGGCGCCTTGCTTCCACCACTGAAGCGTGTCCTGAAAACAGACAAAGACAAGTGGTGCTCCAAGAGGCCTGCAGGCCTCGACGGCTAAGCGAGGGCCAGTCGCTGTTGAGAGCACGGCCACGCACGCCGAACGAGAGTCCGCAGGAGGCTGGGCGAATCCCACAAGTGGTACGGTCAGGTGATCTCCGAAGCTAAAATCGCTTCGGAGCAGATCTGTGCGGTACCCGCATGCACGAAGGGGATCCTTGAGCGAATCCGGTTTCAGCGAAGCGACAGCGATTGTGGTTCCTCCTCGCTTCTCATCTTGGCCGATGTCCCCTCGGGATAATCATTTCAGCGTCTTGGGCAAACTCGATTCGCTCAGGCGTGATTATCGCACGCCGAACCCTGATCTCCGTTCGCATCTTTGTTGCAACCCAAGGTGCTTCTTGCAGTTAGCGTTCTACGCACCGGTACGCCCGACGCCGCTCAGGCTCCATAAATATAGGCGAACGTTTGGCGAAAGTCAATTCCGCAGGCAAACCATGAGCCTGACACCGGATGGACCACGGCCCCTCGGAAACCGCCCACTACGCCTTGGTTCTTGCCCTATCGAACCGCGTCAGCTCACGCCCTCCGTCTCCGAATTGCTCTGCGCCGCGAACAGCATCTTGATCTGCGCCCGATAGCGCTCTTCCACCGCCCGGCGGCGCATCTTCGTCGACGCCGTGAGCTGCCCATCGGCGACGGTTCACTCGCCCGCATTTTTTCTGCACTTGGCCGAGTGCGATTCTACTTTCCCAACCAACCCGTTTTGTTCTTGACAGCCCTCCTGGGGGGAGCATAATTCCTGCACATCCTCTCAGCATCCCGGATACAGTGGTCCCAGGCGCTCCTCTGCACGGGAGGCTGCAATGAAGCCGAAAATGCCAATCCCCAGCGCAGCCGGCGTTTCGGGTGGGAAAATTTTGGTGAATTGGAGTGGTGAGCCATGATCGGAACGCAAGTCGGCAACTATCGCATCGTGGAGAAGATTGGCGAAGGCGGCATGGGCGTGGTGTACAAGGCCGTCGAGGTTTCGCTCGATCGAACGGTGGCGGTCAAAGTGCTCTCCCCCGATTTGGCCGGCGATCAGGCCCTGATTGAGCGGTTTCGCTCCGAGGCCAAGGCCCAGGCCAATCTCAACCACCCCAACATCGCGACGCTCTACACCTTCCTGACCACGTCCGAGACCAGCATGATGGTCATGGAATACCTGGAAGGCGAGACCTTCGACCAGACCCTCCAGCGGCGTGGGCTGCTTCCCCAGGAGCAGGCGGTGCCGATTTTCAAGCAGGCGCTGCTGGGCATCGGTTACGCCCACCGCCATGGCATCGTGCATCGTGACATCAAGCCCAGCAACATCATGCTGACCACGAGCGGGATGGTGAAGGTGATGGATTTCGGCATCGCCAAGGTGCTGGGCGGGCAGCGCATGACGCAGACCGGCACGCGGATGGGCACGGTGAATTACATGTCGCCGGAGCAAATCCGCAACCGCCCGGTGGACATCCGCTCGGACATTTATGCCCTGGGCGTCACGCTCTACGAGATGCTCACCGCGCACCTGCCCTTCGAAAGCGACAGCGATTTTGAGGTCATGTCCGAGCACGTTAACACTCCTCCGCCGCGGCCGACGCTGCACTATCCCTATATCCCGATTGGAATCGAGCAGGCGGTTCTGAAGGCGCTGGAAAAAGATCCCAACGCACGTTTTCAGACGGTGGAGCAGTTCGGCGCGGCGCTCGAGCACCCCGAAGGCGGCGTGCTGGGAGTTCCGCAAGCGATGGCCACGGCTGCTGGGCTCGCACCGGCCCCCATCGATACCAGGCCGCAGTACGCCACTCCAGCGCCAACACCGGTTCCGGTTGCGCCGCCCGCACCGGCGACGATTCGCGCCGCTACTTCAACTGGTCAGGGCTACCCAACGCCACCGCCGGCCGCCGTCGTTCCCGCCGCCGCAGCGGGAGATTTTTGGAGTCAGCGCCGCAATCTTGTCCTAGTCGGAATCGGGGCTGCGGCTTTGCTCCTGGTGGTTGCCATCGTCAGTTTTCAGCTCGCGACTAAGAAACCTGCGCCCGTTGCCATCGGCTCGAGTGAAGCCGCGGGAGGGACGATGGACACTAGCGGAGGTAAATCGGCGCTGACGCTGGCAAAACCAGAATCGAACATGGCGTCGGCGCAGTTGCCGACGGAGCAGCCGTCGAACCCGCAGCCCTCGATCCCGCAGGGCCCCGCCCCGGCTCCGACACCCGCGCCGGCACGGCCGGCTTGGAAGGACGCGCATGATAGCGCCGAGCGCGCTCTGCATTCAGGCGCTTTTCTGCAAGCGGTAGGGGAAGCCAGGCGCGCCAAGGCGCAGGGAGATCCCAGCGCTCAAGGCCTGGAGGAGCAGGCGCTGGAAGGATTGCTGCAGGGAGTCCGCGCCGCCAGGCAGCAACATAACTACAATTCCGCGTTGGTGAAGGTGTCGAGCCTGATCGACCTCTTCCCGAACCGATCCGACCTCCAGCAGATGAGGCAGGCGATTCAGCAGGAGCAGCAGAATTACGCCCAGCAGCAAATCGAGGAACAGCGCCGCGCGGAACAGGAGCGCCAGCAGCAGCAGTATGAGGCGAGATTCGCGCGGTTTACTTTTAACCACCGCCACGTGGTGATGGGCCAGGACGGCAGAATGTACACCTTTTATTGCCAGGGCATACTTTCGGTCAGTCCTGAAGGCATCGTGAAGTACGACTGTCAAACCACCAACGACCCGCAGGGCCGGTGCGATCATGTCACCTGGGTCCAGGGTTCCATACGGCAGGTAAAGATCAGCCGGGATGGTTCCCTGCACCTGGCAACCGCGAATGGCAACTTCGACATGTACGGCAACGCCGGCGAGGTTCAGCAGGCGGTGGCTGCGATCACTCCGCTGGCGGCGGGGCGAAAGTAGGTAGCACGCCGACGCCGCTGCTCAGCCGTCCGCAGCAACAGAAAAGCCGCCCGAAGAGCCGGGCGGCCGAAGTAGCCGAAGGACGTTTCCGCCTGGGAGCCACCTTTGGTTTCTGCCCAACCTGCCTCTACGCCAACCCTTAATCCTCCCGGTCCACGTGAACCGGAATTTGGACGCGCGTCCGATGGCAAATGCGCAGGAGGGTGGGCCCTCCCACAATCTGCAAATGTTCGACGGTCGGCTCTATGCTGCTGAGCAGAATGGCACTTCCGTCCCGCGCAACCCGACCACTTAGCGGCGGGGGGATGAGAGTGAATGTCGCACCGGCGGATGGCCCTGTGAGTACTGTTCCACTCACTGATGTAAACGTCACTGTCAACGTACCGTCATCGGCGATTGTGTAGGTGAACGAGACCGAGTACTCGGACGAACTTGCGCCTGCGCTTGCAGCCGGAGGATGCGTGAGAATGAGCTCTGTGAATTGGCCCGTTCCTGTGCCATCGGCGAGTCTCACAGTCCCCTGCACGCTGGACGATTGAACCGACGAAGGGCCACTGGGGGTCAGATGAGTAGGATCGAACCCCAACGGCGAGACAAGACACGCATTATCGCCCGTAATGAAATAGGTTCCCTTTAGCGGGTGCCAGTCCTGATCCTCCGCAGCAGCAGGGAGCGTTACAACTGTTGCTAATCCGAGAAGGAGCACGGTAAACAACAGGGATGACCAACCTAGTCTTCTGGTAAACATATCGACCTCCTCGCTATATCAAGAAATGAGACGAATCCGTGGGAAGAGGCTCGCGGGGGGACGACCCGCCTCCGCGCGGAAGCTCGTGGCTCGGGCCGGTTCGCTTTGCCCACCGGTCCTGTCTCCTACTCCTTAAAGCGTGAAATAGAGCGAAAAGCAGTAACCAAGGCATTTTTATTGCGGGTAGAGATTATGGATAGTCGCATGTAGAGGTCTTGTGACCCTGCTGCAAGCAAACAGAGGCACCGTTTATTGGGTGGTGAGGTAATATGACGGTTGCTGCCCCCCCAGGAACCTGAATTCCGAGGACGGCGATGGTGGCAGGGCAAGAACAACCACGAGAAGTCACGCAGCTCTTACTGGCGTGGAATGACGGCGACGAGAGCGCGCTGGAGAGTCTGGTCCCGCTGGTCTACAACGAGCTGCGACGCATTGCCAGGCGTCGCATGCGGTTAGAGCGTCCCGATCACACCCTACAAACCACCGCGTTGATCAATGAGGCCTACCTGCGACTGGTGGACGTTCGCAACGTGCACTGGCAGAACCGGGCCCACTTCTTTGCTCTTTGTGCGCGGTTGATGCGGCGGATCCTCGTGGATTACGCGCGCACACGCCACTATGCCAAGCGTGGAGGGGGAGTGCAGCCTATTTCCCTGAATCAGCTGCTGCCGCTCGCACCGGAGCGTTCGCCGGACTTGGTGGCAGTCGACGATGCGCTGCACGCTTTGGCCGAAGTCGATGCCCGCAAAGCTCAGGTCGTGGAGCTGCGTTTCTTTGGCGGGCTAACCGTGGAGGAAAGTGCTGAGGTACTGAAGGTTTCCCCAGAGACTGTCCGGCGCGATTGGAAACTGGCGAAAGTCTGGTTGCTGCGCGAACTCAGCGGAGCGGGATGATATGGAGCCTGAGCGCTGGAGGCAAATCGAGAAGCTCTACCACTCTGCAGCCGCCTTGCAGCCAGGTGAGCGGGCCGCTTTCTTGGAGCGAGTTTGCAACGGTGATCCGGAGTTACGCCAGGAAGTGGAATCGCTGCTGGCGCATGACCAACAGGCGGAAAACTTCATCGAGTCTCCCGCGCTGGAGGTTGCGGCAGACCTAGTGGCTCATAACAAGCAGCAGTCGATGGTGGGACGAGAGGTCAGCCACTATCACATCGTGGCGCTGCTTGGCGAGGGCGGCATGGGCGTGGTCTATGAGGCCGAGGACCTCAGTCTCAGCCGCCACGTTGCGCTTAAGTTCCTCCCTGAAGACCTGGCGAAGGACCCCCAGGCGCTGGAGCGCTTCCGCCGCGAAGCCCGCGCCGCTTCCGCCCTGAATCACCCAAACATCTGCACCATCCATGAAATTGGCGAAGACGCGGGGCAGTCCTTCATCGCCATGGAGTTCATGGAGGGCGATACCCTCAAGCACTCCATCGAAGGCAAGCCGCTGGAAAACGAGACGCTGCTGGACCTGGCGGTGCAAATTGCCGACGCGCTCGATGCCGCGCACGCCCAAAGTATCGTCCACCGCGACATCAAGCCCGCGAATATCTTCATCACGAAGCGCGGGCAGGCCAAGGTGCTGGACTTTGGCCTGGCCAAGATCGTCCAAGCCAAGGTGGAACCCACCGACGCCACGGCCACGGCGATGAGCCAGGAACACTTGACCACCCCGGGCAGCGCCATGGGCACGGTGGCCTACATGTCGCCAGAGCAGGTGTTGGGCAAAGAATTGGATGCGCGCACGGATTTGTTCTCATTTGGCGTTGTCTTGTACGAGATGGCAACTGGGTCCCAACCGTTCAAGGGCGACACGTCGGGTGCGATCACCGACGCCATTCTGCACCAAGTACCGGAAGCGCCAGTGCGTTTGAACAATGGGGTCCCCGCCGAACTGGAACGGATCATCGACAAAGCGCTTAAGAAGGACCCAAACCTGCGTTATCAGCACGCCTCCGAAATGCGGGCGGACCTGCAGAGGCTCAAGCTTGATAGCGATTCGGGGCGGTTCTCCGCGTGGCGGGGAATAGTTGGGGCAGGAGCCAGGCTGAGCCGGCGCAGAAGCACAGCTTTGGCTGTCGGCGCTGTCGCCCTGGCGGCGCTGCTCGCGCTGGGGACATGGATGGCTGTCTTGCACCTGCGAGGCGGTGCTATTGATTCACTTGCTGTGCTTCCCTTCGTCAACACCAGCGCAGACCCGAGCACGGATTACTTGAGTGATGGCATCACCGAAAGCGTCATCGACAACCTCTCACAACTGCCAAGCCTGCGCGTAATGGCACGCGGAACCGTGTTCCACTACAAGGGAAAAGAGAACGATCCCCTGAAGATCGGGCGGGATCTGCGCGTTCGCGCGGTGGTTTCCGGGAGACTGGCTCAACGCTCGAATATAGTGGTCGTGCAGGCGGAGCTCATCGACGTGGCGAACGGCTCGCGGCTATGGGGCGGCCAATACAGCCGCAAGATGGCCGACGTCTTTGCTCTGCAGGAGGATCTTTCCACGGAAATCTCTCAGAAGCTGCGGCTGCGCCTCAGCGGCGAGGAAAAGCAGCGGCTAACGAAACGTGACACAGAAAATGCGGAAGCGTATCAGCTCTTTCTAAAGGGCCGCTACTACTGGGGCAAAGGAACCGAGGAATCAGCAAAGAGAGCCGTCGAATACTTCCAGCAGGCTACTGAAAAGGACCCCGGTTACGCACTGGCTTATTCTTGGTTGGCTGGTGCCTACGACACAGTCGCGGGTTTTGGTTGGCTTCCCCCGCGCGAGGCGATACCGAAAGCGAAAGCTGCGGCCCTGAAGGCACTGGAAATTGATGACCGTCAGGCGATCGCCCACGCCGAACTGGGATACATCAGCTTTAGCTACGATTTTGATTGGGCAGCCGCCGGAAGGCATTATGAGCGGGCGCTTGCGCCGAACCCGTCGGCCACGCTGTTCACGCATTCCGTCTACCTCACCGCTCTCGGACGGCACGACGAAGCCCTGGCAGAGGCAAGAAGGGGGATGGATCTAGACCCGCTTAACTTTATGCTCGACTTTAGAATGGCCCGTGCGCTTTACTTAGCTCGCCAATTTGACGGGGCCATTGAACAATGCAAGAAGATGTTAGATATGGAGCCGGGTTTTGCTCTGGCACACTGGCAGTTGGGCCAAGCTTATGCGGAAAAAGGAATGTACCGAGAAGCTCTAGCGGAGCTTGAAAAGGATAAGGCACTAACCCATGGCCACCCCCGCAGCCTTGCCTACATGGGGAACATACTCGCCCGCTCGGGTGAACGAAGTCGAGCGCTCCAGGTACTGGAAGAACTGAAGGGGGTTTCTAAGCAAAAGTACGCGTATTCCCTCAGCTTCGCCCGCATCTATGCGGGGCTGGGGGACAAGGATCAAGCCTTTGCGTGGCTCGAAAAAGGCTACGAGGAGCGCTCAACTCCGCTCTATTTTCTGAAAGTGGACCCGATCTGGGATCCCCTGCGCTCCGACCCACGTTTCAACGACCTCCTGCGCCGCATCGGCCTTTCGCCGTAGGCGGCTCGAAACGCTCAGCTCACGCCCACGGTCTCCGAGTTGTTCTGCGCGGCGAACAGCGCCTCGATCTGCGGCCGGTAGCGTTCCTCGATCACGCGGCGGCGCATCTTCATGGACGCCGTAAGCTGCCCGTCGGCGACGGTGAACTCGTCCGGTATCAGCAGGAACTTCTTGATGGTCTGGTACTGGGCGAGGTTCTCATTCACCTTGGCGACGATGCCTTCATAGAGCGCCTGCACCTGCGTGCTGGCGACGAGCTGGCGCCGGTCTGCGAAGCTGACGCCCTGCGCCTGCGCCCATTCTTCCAGCGCGGAGAATTCAGGGGCGATCAGCGCCGCGGCGAACTTGCGCCGGTCGGCGAACAGGGCGGCGAACGCCACCAGCGGACTCGTCTTCAGCGCCAGCTCGATGGGCTGCGGCGCGATGAACTTGCCGCCGGTGGTCTTCTGCAAGTCTTTCTTGCGGTCGGTGATGGTCAGGAAGCCGTCGCCGTCGAGCGACCCGATGTCGCCGGTCTTGAAGAATCCATCTTCGAACGCGTGGCGCGTTTCCTCCGGTTTGTTCCAGTAGCCCTTAAAGACCGACGGGCCCCGCACCAGAAGCTCTCCATCGGAGGCAATCCTGAACTCCAGATTCTGCAGCACCTTGCCGACGGTGCCGATGCGGTGCTGCTGGGGAGTATTGATGGCGATCACCGGCGAGGTTTCCGTCAGCCCATAGCCTTCGTGGATGCGGATGCCGGCGTCGGCGAACCACTCGGCCAGGTCGAGTCCCAGCGGGGCGCCGCCGGAGATGAAGATATCGACCCGCCCGCCCAGCCCGGCGCGGATCTTCGAGTAGAGCAGGGAATCGGCCAGCTTCCAGCTCAGCGACCCCGGCCGCTGGCCCGCCAGGATCTGGCCGCGGTGAGCGCGGCCCACGCGCATCGCCCAATCGTAAACCGTGCGCTTGAGCCCCTTGGCGGCTTCCGCCCGCACCTTGTCGCGGATTTTCTCATACACGCGCGGCACGCCTACAAAGATGGTCGGGCGGACCTCCGACAGGTACTGCGGCAGCACCTGGAAACCGGGGCAGTAGGCGACGGTGACGCCGTACTGGAACAGCGAATAGTCCAGGTGCCGCGCCGTCACGTGCGAGAGCGGCAGAAACGAGATGCCCACCTGCCCGGGCTCGAGCCGGAAGTGGTCCAGCGAGTAGGCCAGGTTCGAGACCAGGTTGCCGTGGGTGAGCATGGCGCCCTTGGGATCGCCGGTGGTGCCTGAGGTATAGATGATGGTGGCCAGATCGTCCGGGCCGATGGACTGGGCGCGCGCGTCCATCTCCGGATCGCGAAACGCCGCGGGCGAGGCCACGGCGGCATCAGGCATCATCATGCGGTGCATGGGGATGCCCTCGGGAATCCCCACGTAGTCCATCACCACGACTTTTTCCAGTGCGGTTTGCGACTTGATGGCCAGCACCCGCTTCAGGTGCTCGACGGTGGAGACGAAGATCACGCGCGCGCCCGAATCCTTGAGCACGGCGACGGTCTGCTCATCGGTCAGCGTGGGATACACCGGCACGTCCACCGCTCCCAGCAACATGGTGGCGAAGTCGGCCACTGCCCACTCCGGGCGGTTTTCGCTGAGGATGGCGACGCGGTCCCCTTTGCCGATGCCCCACTTGGCCAGCGAGCGCGCCGTGCCGACCACGTCGCGGTAGAGCTCGCGCGAGGAGATGGGAATCCACTTGACGGTCTGCTTGTAAAGCATCGCCTGGTCGAGGTTGCGCTCGACGACAGAGAAGAAGATGTCGTTGATGGTCTGGTTCATTTCTTGCCGTGCCCCGCGGTCCTCACGTCTGGCGGGTGGTGCGTTCAAGGGCTTACCGTCAATGTACTTGGAATCTGGCGGCTATGGCAATGCTGTCCGCGATCCACTGGTAATATAGAGGACCTGCTGCCCGGCCCCGTGGGGAAGGCCGGAATCCCTGCAGCTTGAGGATACGAGGTTCGTCCATGTGCAGAACACTGATGGCCACCGTGCTCACGCTTGCCATGTTGCTGGCTGCAACCGGCGGTGCCGCCCGTCCGCCCGAGGACAAGCCGGCTCCGCCGCCGATGAAGATCAAGGTCGGCGATATGGCGCCCGATTTCACCCTGCTCGCCTTCGACGGAAAGGAACTGAAGAAGGTCTCGCTGCACGATTACCGCGGCAAGAAGAACGTCGCCCTGGCGTTTTTCGTCTTCGCCTTCACCGGCGGTTGAACCAAGGAGATGAAGGCCTTCCAGCAGAACATCTCCAAGCTGGAAGCCGCCGACACCCAGGTGCTGGGTGTGAGCATGGACAGCCCCTTCTCCAACTTCAACTTCGCGAAGATAAACGACATCAGTTTCCCCTTGCTGGGTGACTGGGGCGGCGCCATTACCAAGGAGTACGGCCTTACCACGGAACGCGATATTCAGGGGACCAAGATGACTACGGCGCGGCGCGCGACCTTCCTTATCGACAAATCAGGAAAAGTGGCCGAGGAGCAGGTGGACAACGACGCTGTCGATCCCACCAAGGTGGTGGAGGCGTGCGAGCGCCAGAAGCTCAAAGGATAATCCGGACCGCGGGGATTGCAGGGGGCCTTTCGGCCCCCTTTTCTACTATTCGCTCTTGAATAAGTCCAGCAACACCGCTGTCTCGGCGGTGATTGCGGCTTTAAGAGTTGGCTCGCGCTCGGGAGCCCATTGCGGCGAATGCAGTTTCGGAAGGGGCACGCCGGACTGGCGTGCGGCCTCCAATTTCGCCGGGTCGACGGCCCCGATGTGCAGTAACACTGCCGGAACGCCGGCCAGCCCGTACTGCGAGAAATCTTCTGATGTCATCTCCGCGGGCATCTCGACCACGTTCTTGGGTCCGAGCGTGGTGCGCAAAACGGCCACCATCCGGCGGGTCAACTCCGGCTCGTTGTACACGGCGTCGGTGCCAGACTTCACTTCTACCAGCGGTTCTTTCGGTGCGTTGGCCGCGATGGCTTCGCCCTTCGCTTCCCGCTCGATCGCGGCCAACAGCCGTTTGCGGGCTTCTGGGTTGAAGGTCCGCACGGTGAGCAAGAGCGTGACCTGCTCGGGGATGATGTTAGCTACCGTTCCCCCGTGGATGCTGCCGACCGTGATCACCGCCGGGTCCATGGGATTGTTTTCCCGCGAGACGATGGTTTGCAAACCCAGAATCGTGCGTGCCGCGATCACAATGGGATCGACCGTGGTGTGGGGAGCGGCACCATGTCCGCCCCGGCCGAAAATCGTGATCTCAAGCGTGTCCGCGGAGGCGCGGAAGAAGCCGGCGTGATAGCCGATAACGCCTGATGGCAGCGTAGGCTCGTCATGCAGCGACAAGGCGTAATTCGGCTTGGGGAAGCGCGTGAACAAGCCGTCCTTCACCATCGCTGCGGCACCGGAAACGATCTCCTCCGCCGGTTGCCCAACCAGCATTAATGTTCCGTGCCAATGCTGGCGATTTTGCGCCATCAGTTCAGCCGTGCCGGCCCATGCCGACATATGCAAGTCGTGTCCACAAGCGTGCATCACGGGAACGGTTTCGCCCGCCGCGTTCTTGGTTTTGACCGTGCTGGCAAACGGCAGTCCGGTCTTTTCCTCGATCGGCAAAGCATCGAGTTCAGTGCGCAACATCACCGTTGGCCCCGGCCCATTCTTCAGGATGGCAACGATGCCCGTGCCTCCAATTCCGGTGGTTACGTCATAGCCCAGAGCCTTAACGCGTTCAGCGAGCTCGGCCGCTGTCCGTTGCTCGTGAAACGCAAGCTCGGGATTGCGATGCAGGTCAATGTAGAGCTTCTCAATTTCGGGGTAGATCGCGTTCACTTGCTGTGAAGAGGGAAAAACTGACGTGCCGCTGCTGACCTGCGCAAGGGTGTTGGCGCTGATAACCAGAGCAATGATTGCCAGGAATACTGCAAGTCGTCTCATAAGAATTCTCCTTAAAATCGTTAGCGCGCTCCAGTACCCATCGTCGGTGGGCGGGCGAACTATACCCTTCGGGCAGCGTCGGCAGCAAGGATTCGGACGCTTCTTGAAGTCCGCCCGGTACCTACAGCAGGTGGAGCAGGCGGACCATGGTGTGGACGGCGGCTTGGACCATGGACCAGGCGAGGAACGCGGTGCCTAGATAGGCCGCGCAGGCCGCGGCGATAATGAATAGCCCGGCGGCCAAAAACTGTTTCCAAGTCACACTTCTATTTTAGGCTCTTGATAGAAGACTGTGGACCAGAACGGTCGTCATTCACACAGGGGCAAGCCGAGGACGAAGTAAGCTTAGTGGCGGGGCCTTGCTCGGAGCCTAAGGAAACTGGGTCACTGCCGATCTCTGTATCCATTCCTGGATATGGCGGTTGTCGTCTCGGGGGGCAAAGCGCAAGCCAACCAGTTCTTTGGTTTTCCACCGTACTACGGCGCCAACTTTAACGGGACGGCCTGATGGCAAAGCGAATATCAGTAGTACCGGCTGTGCCAACGCGAGCTGGCCTGCCTGTTCCAAGGACATGCCGTTTGTTCCCAATTGCACACTGCGAGCGGTGAAAGTGAGGTCGTGTCCCTCCACTCTGACCTCGGTGGCTAGATGTACCCGTGGATGCTGACGAGCCGGAAAGAAGACTTCCTTGAGGCGGGTAGCCTTCGATCTGCGCAGGGCAGAAAACTTCCGCAAGATGCGCTTCACCGGCATTTTGGTAGGGCGTCCGAGCCTGAGTTGACTTTAGCCCGCAGAGCTAAGGAGGCGGAAGGGTACGTTGGTGCTAGCCGGCGGTAACGCATTGGGCTCGCCCATGGTTCGGGCAGCCTCCAACGCTAGAGAATCTCTACTCTACTCAGGACCGAGGCTTTGGTGGTAGCATCCGGCCATCCCTCGGAGGCAGTTTTATGATTACCCCGCTCCGTCCCATGAGCACGGGCGAGATCCTGGACCGTACCTTCAATCTTTACCGCAACAACTTCGTGCTGTTCGCTGGGATCGCTGTGCTCCCGCCAGCGCTGATGCTGGTGGTGCAACTCATTCAGGCTGGGATGGTAGCTACGCCAGGCCATCCAAGGGCTGCCGGTGCGGGGGCGGTGGCAGGGGGTCTCGGCATGATGGTGGGGTGGTTCGCTTACCTCGTGGGGATGGCGGTTGCACACGCGGCCACCGTGTTCGCCGTCTCGGCCGTGCACTTGGAAAGGACGACAACCATCGGCGAATCGTATGGCCGGGTGAGAGGGCACTATGGGCGAATCGTTTGGGTCCTGATCCAGGCTTCGCTGCGGGCATTCTGGCCACTGATGATCGTGATCGTGGTATTTGTCGCAGCGATAGCTACAACGAAGAAGGGTGCATCACCAGGGGCGTTCGCAGTAGTGGGTCTGACAGGTCTGCTCGTGTTTGCCGCCGCAGTGGTCGGCATTGTCCTCAACTTGCGCTATGCACTCGCCGTGCCCGCCTGTGTGCTGGAGGACATCAAAGCCAGTGCTGCCATCAAGCGAAGCGTTACTCTGTCGCGGGGCAGCCGCGGCCAGATCTTTGTGATTTACTTCCTCATGGCGGTGATCACCTACATCGTGATGTTCGTTTTTCTCATTCCCGCGACCTTTCTGGCCGCAGTTGTCGCCAAGGGGGCCCCCGCGGTTGCGACATTGACTACTGGCTTGGCCATGTTCTTCGCCGGCGCCCTGGCGGGACCGATCGCCACCATCGCGCTGTCGCTGGTGTACTTCGACCAGCGGGTGCGGAAGGAAGCCTTCGACCTCCAGTTGATGATGGCGGCGGTGGACGGCACGGCTCTTCCGGGCGCGCAGGTTGCCAGCGCGGGATGAGACGGCTCACTCCATTCGCATGGGCAGCGCTTCTGCTGCTCCTGATCGGTGTTTGCAGGGCGGAGCCGGCGCCCTCCTCACCCGAGACCGCGCTGAGCCTGGATGCCTACCAGGCGCAACTGCAGGATTGGTCGCAGCAGTTGGCTGCGCTCGAACAACATCCGGAGCAGGCGCTCCCGTTCCGCGCTTCCTTGCCGCAGAAGTCGGTGGTGAGCGAAGGCGCGCGATCGATGGAAGTCAGCCACGACTGGCTGAACACGGCCCTGGTGGAATTCATCGCAGCCAAGCCCGAGCGCAAGCCGGAGCTGCTGCGGCAGATGCAAACCCGCCTGGCGGCGCAACGGCAGGAAGCCGATTTCTTCCGCCAGCCGGCTGCTTATCCGGCGTCTTCACAGCAGAAGCTCAACGATATCCTCGCCCGCCGCGAATTCCGCGCCGTGCGCGGGCCCACGCTCTGGGACCAGTTGATTCAGCGAGTCGAGCGCTGGATCATTTACTGGGTGGACCGGATCTTCCGCGCCGTTCCCTCGACCCGGTACGGCGGCGAGATCCTCGTGTGGTGCGCGATCGTTCTGGCGATTTTTGTGGTCGTGATCTGGCTCCGGCGGATCGCACAGCGGCAACTCATCGACTGGCCACGCGAGCCCATCCTGTTTGCGCCCTCGCAGAAGCACTGGCGGAAGTGGCTGGCGGAAGCTCGCGAAGCCGCGCAGCAGGGCCGCTGGCGCGAGGCCATCCATTTCGGATATTGGGCGGCGATCTCGCAGCTCGAGCAGGGCGGAGCATGGGCGCCCGACCGCGCCCGTACGCCGCGCGAGTACCTGCGATTGCTGCCCGGCGCGAGCGACAAGCGTCCTGTGCTCGACGCGCTGACCCGCCGCTTTGAGACCGTGTGGTATGGCCACGCTGACGCCGGCGCCGACGACTTCGCCGCCACGCTCATCCAGTTGGAGACTGGGATGCCGGTGAAGCTCGCTGCCGCCGACCGCAAGCTGCTCCTTATATTCGGAGCCGTGGTGACCGTGCTACTTGTGGCGGTGGCGTTGCTTCAGCCCGCACAGGAGGAACAGGCGGTCGTGCCATCCAGCTACTCGGCGGCGTCGGCCGGCGCGAAAGCCGCCTACCTCCTGCTCAAGGAGTCCGGCTACCGGGTGGAGCGCTGGGAGAAGCCGCCGCGCGATCTGCCAAAAGACGGTTCCGGCGCCCTGCTCATCCTCGCCGAGCCCAGATGGAACGTGGATCGCGAGCACAAGCTGGCGGTGCAGAGATTCCTGGCCAAGGGCGGGCGCGTGCTGGCGACGGGGGTCAGCGGCGCGAACCTGCTTCCCGAGGGCCAGGCTCAACGCTCCGATCCGATGAAGGGTGGCTGGCAGACATTCCAGCCGGCGATTCCCAGCGCGCTCACCCGCGGTGGCGAGATCAAGTTGAACACCTGGACGCGTTGGGGCAAGGGAAGCTTCGCGCACGTGGTGCACTACGCGCGCGGCGAGGACGCGGTCGTCATCTCGTACAAGTTCGGCGCTGGAGAAGTGATCTGGTGGGCGGCGGCGACCCCGCTGACCAACGCCGGCGTGCGGGAGACCGGCAACATGGCGTTGTTTCTGAACTCCGTCGGTGATCCCAGCCGCACCCGGATATTCTGGGACGAATATTTCCACGGCTCGCGTCCCGGGCCGCGGTCCCAGGTGTCGGATACGCCACTGCGCTGGGCTATCGCGCAGGCGGGACTGTTTCTTTTCGCGGTGCTGTTCACCTTCTCGCGGCGCAGCGGGCCGGTGCGCCCGCTGATCGAGCCCTCGCGGCTCTCGCCGCTCGAATTCGTGGAAACGCTCGGCGGCCTGTACCAGAGCGCGCATGCCACCCAGGTCGCGCTGGAGGTTTCGTACCAGCGCTTCCAGTACTTGCTGGCCAAGCGGCTGGGGCTCCCGGGCCATCCTACAGCCGCGCAGATGGCGCGCGCGGCGAGCCAGCGCTTGCGCTATGATCGCCAGGATTTCGCCTCCACGCTGGCGCGCTGCGAAGGCGCCGTGGGCGATCCCGGCCTGCGGGAGAAAGAAGCCGTCGAACTGGTGCAGGCACTTCACGATTACTCCCGCGATCTGGAACTCATCCCCCGTGCTCAGGAGAAGAACTGATGGAAGCTATGGCTCGCCTGCTGACGCAGGGGCGCTCGGAACTGGCCAAGGCAGTGGTCGGGCAGCGGGAGTTCGTCGACCAGACCTTGATGGCGGTGCTTTGCGGAGGCCACGCGCTGGTGGAAGGCGTGCCCGGAATCGCCAAGACGCTGGTGGTGAAGCTGCTTGCCCGCATCCTCCAGATACAGTTCCAGCGCGTGCAGGCCACCAGCGACCTGATGCCCGCCGACATCCTGGGCAGCAATGTCCTGAACCTGGCAACCAGCACGTTTGCCTTGCATCGTGGACCGGTATTTACCGACCTGCTGCTGGTGGACGAGATCAACCGCATGCCTCCGCGCACCCAGGCGGCCTTGCTGGAAGCGATGGAAGAGCGGCAGATCACCATCGACGGCGTACGCGATCCGCTCACCGAGTGGGTCACCGTGTTTGCCACCCAGAACCCGGTGGAATTCGAAGGCACCTACCCGCTGCCGGAAGCGCAGCTCGACCGTTTCCTGCTGAAAATCAAGGTGGCGTATCCCGCGGCGGCGCAGGAAGCGCAGATCCTCGAAAACCACCACAACGGCTTCGACGCACGCAATCTGGACGCGCTTCAACTCGTCCCGATCGAAACCGAGCTGCTGCGCCAGGCCCGCCGCGAACTGCAACAGGTCAAGGTGGAGGCGGCGCTGTTCCGCTACATCACCGAGGTGGTGCGCCGCACTCGCGACTGGCCGGCGCTGGCGCTGGGCGCGAGCCCGCGCGCCGCCATCAGCCTGCTGCTCGTCTCCAAGGCGGTGGCGGCCGTCGACGCTCGCGACTACCTCATCCCCGACGACATCAAGGCCGCCGCGCTCCCAGTGCTGCGCCATCGCATGATCCTCAAGCCCGAGGCCGAGCTGGAAGGCATGGACACCGACCGCGTCATCACCGAAGTGCTGGCCGCGGTCGAGGTGCCGAAGTGAACGAGCACCACGGAGCATCTTAAGACGCCGGAACCGCAACCCGAATAGGTGCAGATCGAACCATGGCAAGAATCACAGTGTGGTTGTTTCTAGAATCCGAGAGTCTTACGCCAGACGAAATGTCGCAACGAATCGGGCTGCCATACGACAAGGCTTGGCACAAGGGCGAAGCTCGCGGAAAAACCGGAAAGGCTTTTTCAACCAATTCGTGGAAACTGGAGTCACGATTGGAGGTAGATGAGAATCCCGTCAAGATAGGGGAGAAGGTCCATGCCTGCCTGAGCGACGTGCTTGGTCGCATTAGAGACCATGCCGGTCGCTTTCGGACTGTCGCCTCGGGCCAGACGGCTGGCCTTTACATTGGGATCTCTGCGGACGAAGCGCCCGCACTGGATCTCAAAGCAGAAGAAATAAGCACAATCAGTACTCTTGGGGTCGATCTGGAACTCGACCTGATGCTATAGGCCATGACCGTTGGTATAGGCATGGCGGTCGAGGTGCCGAAGTGAATGAGACCATCCTGGTGCCGGCCACCGTCGCGGCGCCATGTCTGGCGCGCGGCAGGCTGGGATTCGGATTTGGCCGTCGCTTCTTCTTCCTCTTTCTGTGTGGGCTGCTGTGGATCATCCCCGGATTCTGGAATCGCACCTTTCTCTACGGCGTCGCGGCCTGGGATTGCCTGCTGCTGCTGGCGTGGATCACCGACTACTTGTGGCTCCCCAAGCCACGCCAGCTTGCTGTGCAGCGGCGCTGGCTATCGACGCCTTCGCTGGCCGTCACCAGCCAGGTCGAACTCGAGCTCGGCAACCAGGGGAGGGTGGCGGTGCGCGCCAGCATTACCGACGATCTCCCGGCCGCGCTGCGCGCCGAAGTGGCGGTTCTCGAACTCAACGCGGGGGCCGGCAGGCCGGGCCGTGCCTGCTACAGCATCCACCCGGGGCAGCGTGGCGACATCCGCGCCGGAAAGGCCTATCTGCGTTATGGCAGCGTGCTGGAGATCTGCGAGCGCTGGTGCACCGCCGATTTGCGGCAGGTTGTCCGCATCTTTCCCAATCTCGAAGAGGTTCGCCGCCAGAACATCTACCTGACGCGCAGCCGCCAGATCGAGCTGGAGAAGCGCCTGCTGCGGCAGCGCGGCATGGGGCGCGAGTTCGAGAGCCTGCGCGAGTACCGCGACGGGGACGAGTTCCGCGACATTTGCTGGACCGCGACCGCGCGCCGCGGCAAGCTGGTCACCAAGCTGAATCAGATGGAGCGCAGCCAGCCGGTTTGGATCGTCCTCGATGCCGGCCGTCTGCTGCGGGCGCGGGTCGAGGATCTTAGCAAGATGGATTATGCCGCCAACGCCGCTCTCGGGCTGGCGCAACTGGCGATCTACTCCGGCGACCGCGTCGGTCTGCTGGCCTATGGCCGCCGTCCGCTCGAACGCGTGCCGCTCGGGCGCGGCGCCTCCCACCTGCGCCATATCCTGGACCGGCTCGCCCTGGTGGAAGCGGAGATCTGCGAAGCCGATCACCTGCGCGCCGCCGGAATGCTGCTGGCATTGCAGAAGCGGCGGGCGCTGATCGTCTGGATCACCGACCTTGCCGAAACCGCCATGACCCCGGAAGTCGTCGAAGGCGCCAGCCACCTGCTCTCGCGGCACCTGGTGCTGTTCATGGTGATCGGCCAGCCGGACCTCGGGCGCGTGGCCGTCCGGCGCCCGGAAAACCCGCAGGAAATGTTTCAGTCCGTTGCGGCGCTGGACATGGTGCAGAGGCGGGAGTTGCTGCTGGCGAAGTTGTGCGAGCGCGGCGCACTGGCCATGGAAACCGCCCCGGGTGATCTCTCCGCCGCGGTGCTCAACCATTATCTAATGGTCAAGGAGCGGAGCCTGCTCTAGGTTAGGGGAAGTGCTTTGAAGGGGCAGGCCTTGACTCTGCTTTCATTCCAGAGGAATGCCTTCTTCTCGGCAGCTTCCTCCACCTCTTCTTCAGAAAGACACTTCATCTTCTTGCACTGACGGCAGACCAC
>JBIOFT010000060.1:0-20984 GCA_044447375.1 Terriglobales bacterium
ACCCCGCCACCCCGCCGCGTTTCGCTGTGGCGGGGTCCGATAATTGTCCGGATGGGGGGTCGCTCACGGGCAGGGGCGCCCTTGGGCATGAGTTCTCCGCGCAAAAAAACCAAAAATTAGGGGCCAAAATTGTCCGCTTTCGGCAAAACCTGAATTAAAACGTCCTACCAGAAATTCGCCTCGGAGGGTACAAATTCCCAGCGTTTTCCATGGCCACCGAGGAAGCCCCCGGACGTTGTGTGCGATGGCAGGTGGGGGTGCCTGCACTCGCAAGGGTGCCGATACAAGTACCGGTACAGGAAGCACAGGTGCTGGTCCTGTCCTAGTCTGCCTCCCCGGACTCCATGCGGCTCAGAATGGCATCCAGTTTGCTCTGATGTCTTGTAGCATATGGTCAACCCCGCGTGCCGTCCCAAGCTGAACAACGACAATAATCCAGAGCGCGACCACGACCAGCCAACGGAACTCCGTGTTCTGACATGAGTCCCCCATCATCTCGATGCAACAAAACAAGCACTGGACGTGCAGGCGAAGCCGACGACATCGCCGCTTCCAATTTGAACGCTGGAGCTGCCTCTGCCAGGTACTTCGGTTATTGTAACGACTCCGCTCTTGGCTTTCACGATTGGCGGGGTGAGCAGCAGGTAGCAAAGCAGGAATCCGGCCAGCACAGCCAAGCAGGTTTTTAGAAAGTCCATTGTCGGTCTCCAGTGGTCTGTGATTTAATCACAAAAAGAAAAAGCCCGGATGCCAGTCCGGGCCTCTCAAGAATTCGTCGCGTCTGAGGTGAATTATGTCTCAGGGGCGCCGGCGCGTCAACTCGGTCACCGTCACCAAACCACCCTCGGGGAATCTTGCCTGCAACAGCTTGGAATATGCTGCCACAGGCGATCCGGATTCCTCAATGTCGCAGATCGCTGGAACCAAATTCAGAGTTAATGAACAACCTGCGCCAAACCACGGTAAAGGCGTCAAGTCTAGAAGACCGTACATTACCAGTTATTGAAAATGATGTGGCAGCGCCAGTCGAGCCTTCTACCCTCACCCATGAGGAGTTTTGCACCAACTGGCTGACAAACAATTCCACTGGGTCATCGGTAGAGGAGCGCATATTTGTCCTCACAGTCAGAAGTTTGGGCCTTAACACAGCAATCGCGTTAGCGGCCAGATTTCACTGGGGCAATGCCAGCGGCCATTGCAGGCGTTACACGCAGCGATGAGTGTACCCGCACAAAATTGTAGTGGCAAAAGTACAAAGCGCAAGCGGCTTTCAGGTTCGTCAGCTTCTTCGAGAGAGGGTTCTTAGAGCCGCGACAGGAGTTGGGATACGGTCAGGCCGAACGCATCGGCAAGCACTTCCAGATTGCGAATGCAGATTTCCTTCTTCCCGTTCTGCCGGTCTCCGAAATGAAACTGCGGTCTATCCCGACGTGCTCGGCCATATAGACCTGCGTCCATCCCTGCCGCTTACGGAGGCGGCGTAATCGCTTCCCGAACCGGAGACAGATGTCACTGGACACGCCTCCATGATGGCTGTAGGCTTTGGCCGATAAATCGGCTATTGCCGTCAGACGCAGGGGCGGGTAAGTAAGGCCCTCCCAGCAAGACGCCCGGCCCTTGCTGCACCGGAACAGTGGAGGAAGCCATGCCGAAAATCAGGGTAGCAATCCTCCTGCTCGCGGTTGCTGTTGCCGTTGCCGCACAGCAAACCAGTACCATCACAGCAGCCGAAGCCAAAGACCACGTGGGTGAACATGCCACGGTTTGCGGGCAAGTGGTGAGCACGCATCTCGCGGCGCGTAGTCGAGGTACTCCGACCTTCCTGAACCTCGACAAACCGTATCCCAACCAGATTTTTACGATTGTCATTTGGGGCAGTGATCGCGCCAAATTTGGAGATCCTGAAGAGGCGTTCCGGAACAAACACATCTGTGTTACGGGCCAAATCAGCAGTTTTCGAGGAGTGCCGGAGGTGGTTGCCAAGACGCCAGGCCAGATCAAAATTCAATAGATCCCAGCAGACAGCTCGGTCCTCGATTACCGCCGAGCGAGGAAGACCAAGAGGAGAGATTCAGGTCGGTGGGGGACTACCGGAGGCACACACCTATGCGACGACTTTTTGCAGGGCTTCTTGGTTCTTTACTACTCGTCGTCGTCACTGCGAGTGGGCAGCAGGAGAGCGCTCCTGAACAGGGCGACCATCCCGACAATGCAGCAAGGCAGGGCAGCCCCACACCGACGCAGCATACGGTCACGGTTGTGAGCTCGTCTTACGGCAGCGGCGAAGGCGGCGGGCTTCTCGTCGGCCCTGGCGATTTCTATGTGGCTATCGTGGCAGATGAGCAGAACCTGTACATGTTGAGCTGCACTCGATCCTGGAGCTGGTCCAGCTGCCCGACGCTCGTACCCGGCGAGAGATACCTCTTCTCCAAGAACCCGAAGAACAACGAAGTGGAGCTGCGGGCCGACAAGAAAGCGAAACCCATCAGGCTTCATTTGGACAAGGCCGACCCCCTGCCGACAAAGGCAAACAACAAGGGAACCCCAACTGCCGATCTTGCGGAGGCTCCTATCAGTGACTCGGGCAACGCATTCTTAGCCCAGTGCGACACCGGGGGTGATTCAATTGCAAAAGCAGGTTGCAAGGTATGGGTCGATGGGTTCATGAATGGCCTAATGGTCGGAATGGCTGCCGCTACGCCGGGAGAATCCGAGTTCGATCCTGAAAAGAACGATATAGTTTGCCTTACCAAGACCGCAACGTTTGGGCAGGTCTTTCCTCTGATCCTGAAGTACATCAGAGATCACCCCGAAGAGCGGAAGGACCCAACCGCAGCCCTCGCGTTCTCTGCTTTACAGGAGGCATTTCCCTGCAAGCACTAGGGCCATACCTGCCGTCCCGCGGGCGGCAATGGGCGTAGTCCTGCCCCCTCGGTAGTCGTGCCCTGTGGAAAACGTGACAGGGTCGGGGACGGGGTACACACGCCTTTTTTTGAGGCTTCGGGCCAGTATTGAGGTATTGAGAATTGACGGTCGGGCCTTGTTAGTGTGAGACTTCCACCATGCCGAGAGGTGTTCCATACAGAATCCAAGTGGCGGGGAAGGGATCACGCTTCTACACGCTTACCGAACTCGCCGCTGGAACCGGCCTGAGTCTCGGGCTTGTCAGCAAGATCTTCAGCCGAAAGCTCCCAATCACTCCTTACGCGGCCACGCGGCTGGCAGAGTTCTTCGGAATCACCATCGAGCAATTGTTCACTGCGGGAACCATCGTGGTGGAAACGCCTCCCGTTCGCCGCTTGGCGCGTGCCGTTTACAAGATCCATCGCGATTCCACGTATCGGCCTCCCGTTCGCGACTGGCGCACTGCGCTGCAAGAGGCCGAAGCGCTGGAATCCGAACCTGTGCCAGCTTGTCCGACGGGTGCGGAAGTGCTTGACCTGCCGGAACCTGCGCTGTCACAGAAAACCGCATAAAACCTGTGGTAGTCTTCACCTTGCACGGCCCTGGACCGCACGTGTACCATAACGACCCCTGAGTGCATGTACCATGACGGCCTCTGAGTGCATCTAACTGGTATGGCTACCACGCTAATCAGAGTACAGACCGCGGGGCAGGTGCCCTGGAATTGCTACCCCGCTGCGGGCGGCAACTGGGTCGGGGTGTGCGAGCCGTTCAAGCTCACGCTTCAAGCTGAAACCTGGGCCAATCTCATGGAGGACATCGGGCTCGCCTTGAATGCCCTCATGCTTGACTTGGTCGAGTCGAAGGAATTGGAACCGTTCCTGCGAGAGCACGGATGGAAGCTCTCTGCGAGAGTACCGAATCACATTGAAGATGTTCGATTCGATGTGCCGTTCTCTCCTGTGATGGCGGCGCATGGTTCGCAGAGAAGCGTTCATCAATAAAATCCGCGCCCTCAACTACACGTACAAGTCCACACAGAAGCGGACCTACCTCTACCGCAAGGTCGGAGGCACGCATCGCATCTTTGTGCCGATGAGTGACCTACTTGAAGATGATTACGTCACGAGCACCCTTCGCCAAGCTGGTCTGAAACCCGACGAAATCGCTGCGTTCCTGGCATCGGCCAAGAGCTAGGGATGTTGGCCCATCTGCCCCACCCCTTGATAATGCTTGACTGATTCACGCATAATGCAGGGCATGAAAAAGAAGCTGCACTCGGCGGTGCGCCACTACTTGCAAACAATCACCCGCAAGGGGGGCAAGCGCGGAGGCCCGGCTAGGGCAAGGGCACTCACCCCCGCCCGGCGGTCTGAGATTGCGCGCCAGGCGGCCCGCGCCCGCTGGTCAAGGGCAAAGCGCCGGAGGTAAGGGGGTGCGCCGTCCTAAGTCCACCCGCACACAATCGGCCCCCACCATGGCCCAAGCCGTGCGCGACAAGCTGCTTCACGACGTGGGCGAGGTCATCACCGAATATGAGGCCGAGCTGCGGCGCGAGGAGGAGTTCTTCCACCGCATGGGCCTAGCCCAGGGGGGCGGCCTGGCCCAGCGGAAAATCGGGAAACTGATCGTGGACGCCTGCCAGGAACTGGCCCACCTGGCCATCGCCAATGAACGCCGTGATCCCCAGGGTTGGGCCGAGGCCGAGATTCGCGCGCTGGAGGCCGCCATCGCCAAGGAGTACGGCTTCGCCCTCGACAAAACCCTGCCCGCCGCCATTGCCAGCGGACTCCATGAGAGCAGGGTTTTAATCGTGGGGGCGGTGCGCACCGTGCCCCTTTCCCCGGCCCATCCCTCACCCACGCCCACCGACAAGGGGAAGCGCCACCGTGAGCCCTCAAGGTTGTCGCAGTACCGCGATGCAGTGATGTTCCTCGCCATCAAGGCCGGCAAGAAAGCGATGGGTTACTGCGAATTTATCCACGGGCACGGGATTCACCCAGGCCCGGATTGGGTCTCCGATGGGTGCCCAAAGACCTACCCCACCGCCTATCTGGATAAGCGCTGGCGCCAGAGGATAAACGACGAAAAGTATCGGGCCGGGGTCCGCATGGAGAAAATGGCCCCCGATGAGGTGGATAAGCTGCTTGAGGAATACACCAGGGGAATACGCCACTCGTCGCGCTCGCTACTAACGAGTAAATCCTCCATCGCGTGAACCCGGCATAAATACTGCACTTTTCGCTACCTTTCACTCGTCATCTTTCTTTCTGGATTGACTCGCCATGCTCCGGCGTTTTTTCCTAAAGGGCAAGGAGCAACCAAGTGACGATTGAGACCCAGCGAGTAAGCCTCCTTGCGAGCCGGCGAGAGGCAGCCGAAGCATTGGGCGTGCCGGTCAAGACCATCGACGAGCTTGCCAAGAGCGGTGAACTCACTCCGGTGGTGCTCGGGGGCCGCACACTCTTTCCGTGGCTCGACGTGATACGGCTCGCGCGGGTTAGGGCCAGCCCGGCCCTACAGCGCAAGGCATGCCCAGCCGCAGAGGTTGCAGGCAGCGTGGTCGGATAGCAAGAAGGAGCCGGCGGTGGACCGGCCCCTTGAAAAATTTAGTAACTCGTCGAAAGGAGGCGTCCGATGATGGTCGGACAACCTCAAGATATTCCCGAGAGTACTCCGGTGTCAACCGGCGATGCTCGGAAGCTCTCAGTCCGCCAGGAACGCGATGAGGAGATTATCCAGCGTTACTTGCAACGCGGCGATCCCAGAGACCTCCACCACGTGCGTTTATTCAATGCTATGTCCCGCGTTCCCTTAGGCCAGAGCTATCCCCTTTACAGCCCTAAAATCGCATCTCGGTTCCTGGCCTGCTGCTCGGGCTGGAACGTATGGAGATGCAAGAACAATCCGAATCACCGCAAAATCAAGGTACCTTATGACCCTTGCGAGTTGCGCCTCCTGCACGACTCCTGCTCCGATCACCAGAAAAAGGCACGGATCAAGAAGTGGGAGAGATGGATCACGCGCATAGTGGAACGTTGCTCGCTCAGCCGATGGGGCGGTTGGAAGATGGAATGGGCGGCATCTGGTCCGGGGGCCCTGGCCCGCCTGGGAAAACACGTCCAGCACTGGCAGGTGGCCGGGGATTGGATGCTGGCTGTGGCCCATGACGTTACCCGGGACGTGATCCGTGGGTTTTACCTGGATGGAGTTAAGGGCGACTTGTTCCCTTATAGAAGTTCTTATAATAAAGGGAACAAGTCGCCCTTAATTCGTGCGTTGTGCCACGGTGGCCGCCCGTGGGAATGGGTACCCAGGGAAATGCACAGAGTACCCATCGCATCCGCTTTGGCCCTGGCCCTGGATCTGGCGTGGCTGGTGGACCGCAAGCGGCCATCCGACCTGACTCCTTCCGAGGCCATTAATCTGGACCGGCTTTACTATCACCAACCGCTGTACGCCTCGCATGGGCTTTTGTACCGTACCCCGATGGAGGAAAAGGACGGGTGCGGCCACTTGGTGTTCAACCCCGCTTGCCTGGACTGCGGAGGGGGGATGCGCCGCGATGATTTTGAAGTGCGGCTGCCGCGATGGGTAAATTGAAGGAGAAGACATAAGGGCGGGGCGCAATGCCCACGGGTAACCACAACCCGGATGCAGTCGGTGCCACGGTGGGGCTGCCCGACGCCGCCCCCCAACTGTTCGAGGCCCTGCTCGAACTGGCGCACGGGCTCGACCGCGAGCAGTTGCCGGCGTTGCTGGGCCGGCTGGAGCAGGTCCGCGTTACTGCGATGGCCCGCCTCACCTGCCCATCCCCGAGCACCCAGGCCCAGGCCGATGAACTCTTGGACGTGGCCGAAGCGGCGCGCCGCCTGGGCGTCTCCAGGGATTTCCTCTATCGGCATCATGGCCGGTATTCCTTCACCGTGCGCGAGGGCCGCCGGTTGCTGTTCTCCAGCCGGGGCATCGACATGCACATCCGCCAAAAGCGTAAAGGTTTTGTAAATAGCTTGACATAAATTGTTATATATGGCAATATATGGTCATGGAGGTCAAGCCCATGAAGAAGAAAGCCAAGGCCGAGGGGAAGGTCAAGGTCACCCTCTGGTTGACGCAGACACAACTTGAGGAGTTATCGAAGCTGCGGGCCGACACCGGCATCCCCGTGGCAGAGGCAATCCGCCGGGCGATTAACAGCTACTTGGAACTAGTCCGCAAACAGAAGGGAGGCCGGCCATGAAACCGAGCACTCGTGGCAGTGGGCGCATCTTCCGGCGGGGCGCGATGTGGTGGTGCGCATTTTACCGGGCCGGTACCGAAGTGAGGCAATCGACCGGCGTGCGCGTGGACTCCAGCAGCCCGCAGAAAGCCGAGCGGGCCGAGAAGCGGGCGCTGGCCTTCCTGAAGGGCCGGACCGAGAAAGTCGAAGCCGAGAGGCAGGGCGGCCCCCGGTTCATCACCCCGCGTGCGCAGCGCGTCACCGTGGGCGAACTGCTGACCGCTCTGGAAACCAGTTACAAGCTAGACGAGATTTACAACCCGAGAGTGGCGTCACACATGAAGCCGGTGCGTGAATACTTCGGCCGCATGCGGGCCGTGGACGTGACCGCAGAGGACGTGGATGCCTACATAGCGGCACGCCGGGCAGCGGGCAGGAGCAATACCACGATCAACCGCGAGACCCAGCCGCTGGGGGCAGCGTTCAGACTCGGGGTTGAGCGCAGGCACCTGTCAGCCGCGCCGAAGATTCGCCGCTTCTCGGAGAAGGGCAATGCCCGGCAAGGGTGGTTTAGCGACCACGAGTTACGCGCCGTGGTGGACGGCCTGCCGGCCTACCTCCGAGATTTTGTCCTGTTCGCTTACTATGCCAGTTGGCGCAAATCTGAGATTGCCTCGCTTCGCTGGGAGGATGTTGACGGCGACGTGGTCCGCCTGAAAGCCGAGCACTCGAAGAACGGCGAAGCCCGCAGTCTTGCCCTGGACGGCGAATTGGCCGACGTGATAGCACGCCGCCGCGCCGCACGGCAGGTGAAAACGGATGCGGGAGTCACGCTGTCCGCTCTGGTGTTTCATCGCAACGGCGAACCCATCGGCGACTTCCGCAAAGCGTGGGCGACGGCCTGCAAAATGGCGGGCGTCCAGGGCAAGTTGTTTCATGACTTGCGGCGCTCGTCCATCAGGAACATGGTTCGCGCCGGCGTGTCCGAAAAGGTCGCCATGGGTATTAGCGGCCACAGGACGCGCAGCGTGTTCGACCGTTACAACATCACCAGCGAGCGCGACCAGCGGGAGGCGGTGCAGCGCACTCAGGACTATCTCATCGCCGCTCGCGAACAGGAAGCCAAGCAACAGCCGGTGGAAATTTCCCGGGTCCAGTGAGAACACGGACAAAACGCGGACAATCGGGCCACGGAGCGCGGGGCCGCACCCATCGGCCCCCGTTCCAATTTTCTTGCTTTGTTACAATTACAGGTAACGGGCGCGTAGCTCAAGCGGATAGAGCATCGGATTTCTAATCCGACGGTTGCAGGTTCAAGTCCTGCCGCGCCTACCATGATCTTTGGCCGTAATAGGGGTAGGGTGAGAGGTCCCTCGCTGCGCTCGGGATTTCGCCTGCGGCCCTTCGACTTCGCTCAGGGCTCGTCCTCGCGTTGCTCGGCCTCGGCTCGGTTTTAGCCTGCCCTGAGCAGCTGAGCGAAGCGAGGCGGTCGAATGGGCCCGCAAAGCGGCTCAACCTACCAGCTTTCATCCCAGCGCCGTCGGCCAGGGCGCGCGAAGGTGGTTTGATGCTTACAGCCGGGAAGCCCACGTCCGAGCAGCTCGTCTTTCGCTGCGCCGGTCCCAACTGCGGCCAATTGAAAGGCGAGACCGATCACTGGTGGCTGATGTGGCCGTCGAAGGAAGGCAACGTTGCCGTGCTATCTCTCTGTGCCTGGGACGACGATATCGCCCGGCAGGAGGGCGCGCTTTGTGTCTGCGGCGAGCTTTGCGCGCAGAAACTCCAGTCCCAGTTCATGGCCAACATCCTCGAGCACCGGGCCAAGCGGCGCTGATCCGCCTCCCCCAGGGCACGTCGCCAGCCTAATCCGCGATTACCTTGGGTTCGCCGACATTACCAAGGTGCCGTTCCCTTTCGTGCCCACTTGCCCCACACTGGACATGTCCGATGGGGGAAAGCATGAAACGGCCATTCAAACGTGGAATCATCAACAGCGTGCCCTTGCTGCAAGCTGTGCTGTGCGCCGATTGCGAATGCGTCAGTGAGTCCAGGAGTGACGTGTGCGGGGTGTGCGGCGGGGGTTCACTGGTGCACCTCGGGCGCCTGCTGGGAAGCGCCGCGCAGGCCGAGGCCGAGGTCGGCCTCGGCGACCCGCTGATCAGCCGGGAACTGCAGACGCTGGTCGATTCCGCCATTCCGCGCCAGCCTCGCCGGTTCCCGTAGATCCCATCCCGCGGCGACCGGCGGCCCGACGCGCCTGTAGGCGAGCTTCGCGCGCCTGCCCAGCCGAGAGCGGCTGGGCCTGTGTGATTCTCGATCCTGCGGAAGCCGCGCCCCGCGTGAAACCTGAAACGTGAAACTTGAAACGCTATTTGATCACCAGCTTGGCGATGGTTTGCAACTGCATGTTGGACGTGCCCTCGTAGATGGCGCCGATTTTCGAGTCGCGCCAGTACTTCTCGACCGGGTAATCCTTGGTGAATCCGTAGCCGCCGTAGACCTCGATGGCGAGCGAGGTGACGCGCTCCGCCACCTGGGACGTGTACAGCTTGGTCATGGCCGCTTCCTTGACGAAGTTCATGCCGGCGTCCTTCATGCGGGCGGAGTTATAGACCATCAGGCGCGCGGCCTCGATCTCCGTCGCCGCCTGCGCCAGTTGGAACTGGATCGCCTGGAACTCGGAGATCGGCTTGCCGAACTGCTTGCGTTCCTGCGCGTACTTGATGGCATACTCCCAGGCGCCGCGCGCCACTCCGATCATCTGCGCGCCGATGCCGATGCGGCCCTCGTTCAGCGTCTCGATGGCGATCTTGTACCCCTTGCCCGCCTCGCCCAGCAGGTTGTTCTTGGGCACGCGGCAGTCCTCTAGGATCAGCTCGCAGGTGGAGGAAGCGCGGATGCCCAGCTTGTCCTCTTTCTTCCCCACGGTGAACCCGGGGAAATCTTTCTCGACCAGGAACGCGGTGATGCCCTTGTAGCCGGCGGCGGGATCGAGCGTCGCCAGGACGATGAACATCCCGGCTTCCTTGCCGTTGGTGATCCACAGTTTGCGGCCATTCAGGACATAGTCGCTGCCTTTGAGTTCCGCCTTGGTGGCCAGAGCGAACGCGTCCGAGCCTGATCCGGCCTCGCTCAGCGCATAGGCGCCGACCCACTCCGAGGCCATGCGCGGCAGGTAGCGCTTCTTCTGCTCTTCATTCCCCCAGCGCAGGATGGCGTTGTTGACCAGCGTGTTCTGCACATCCACCACCACGCCGGCGGAGGCGTCCACGCGCGAGAGCTCCTCAACCGCCAGGATGGCTTCAAAAAACGTGCCCGCGCCGCCGCCATACTGCTCCGGGATCTCGATGCCCATCAGGCCCAGTTGGAAGAATTCGCGGACCAGGTCTTTGTCGAACACGCCCTTCTCGTCCATTTCCTTGGAGAGAGGGCGGATTTTTTCTTCCGCGAACTGGCGAATGTTGTCGCGGAACAGGGTTTCGTCTTCCGTCAGCGCTGTCAGCGGCTGCGGCTTCTCGGGTGCGATCACGTCCGGCATAGGAATTCCTTAGCGAGAGATTTGAGAGCAATTAACGGGGAATTCTAACATCAGTAGCCAGTCGCCAGTCGCCGGTACGACTGTGCCTAGGGTTGCCGCATAACAGGGGAACTGCAACGTTTTGGCAGGAGGGTGAAGGTTCTGGCGACTGGCGACTGGCTACTGCTTCTTCCGCCGGTAAACCACCTTCAGCCCTTCCTCGGCCAGAGTCTTGCGGATCTGGTTCTGGGCATGGATGGACCACGGCCCGGAGGTGTCCAGCCGCACATAGGCGCGCCAGTGGGCCAGAGCCTTGCGCGGGTGCTTGAGCTTTTCGTAGGCGAGCGCGAGATTGTAGTGAGCGTCGGCGTAGGTGGGCGCGAGCTGGATGGCCTGCTTGTACGCCAGGATCGCTTCCTGCAAGCGGCCGGTCTCGTCGAGAACGTTGCCCAGGTCGAAATGCGCCAGGGCATAGCGCGGATCCGATTCCACCGCCTGGCGGTAGTGCTCCTCCGCCTTGGCGTAATCCTGGCGGTTGTAGTAAAGCGTGCCAAGATTGATGTGGCCAGCGGCGTGGTAGGGATCGAATTCCAGCGTCTTGGTATAGGCCTCGATCGCTTCCCGTTGCGAGGCCGGGTCTTCTTCCAGCGCGATCGCCTTGGCGAACCACTCGGCGGCGGTCTCCGCCGTGCGCATGGGTTTCACATTGGCGGCGACGGCGGCGACCACCGCCCTGGGGGCAAAGTCCATGACAAACTGGCCGGCCACCGGTTCCACCGCGGTTCCCTGGTGGCGGAAGGCCAGACGCCTGCCGGAGACGAAAGTGCCGGTCTCGAGCAGCGGATTCTCCATGCCGGCGACCGCGCGCTGCATGGCGTCCAGCGATTCCCGGATCTTCCCCGGACGCACCCGCCGGGCGCTCAGTTCGCCCAGCTTTCTCAATTGCAGGAGGTCAAAGAAAGAGTAGCCTTCGGAAGCGGCGATCAGCCCGGCCTTTTCCCACGCTGCCAGTTGGCGCGCCGTGATCCGCAAGATCCTCAGTACGTCCGCTCGTGCGTAACGGTCCACTGGGTGCGTTGTTACCTTGTCCGTATTATGTGAGCGGTGACTACAGGTTGCAAGGGCTAAGTTTCCACAGTAGTACACAGGATTTCCAACGCTTCACGTTGCATCTTCCCCGTTTCCAGTTCTTGCCTCTCGCCATGGGACAGGCCCAGAGCGGATTCGCAACAGGCAGATGCAAGTGAAGGGGCACGCCTTTCAGGCGTGCCGAAAAAGGCGGGCAAGAACTGGGCTTCAGCCCCTGTGCTGAGGCGATTTGCCTCGGGGCCTAAAGGCCGGCGCGTGTGTGGCAATCGCTCGGCACGGCTGAAAACAGGCTGCTGAAAAACTCGAAACGAGGCGCGTTTTGAAGGGGCGCGGCTTCAGCCGCGCCGCAAAAGCCCTTTATTTTTGTCATTCCGAGGGGCTTCAGCCCCGAGGAATCTTGGTTTTGTCCCACCGCCGCGGGTTTTTCAGCAGCCTGTGAAAAGCCGTGCCCCTTCACAAGACTCGACACAGCGACTCTCGATCTGCCAGCGGAGCATGAAACGTGAAGCGCTCCCGCCCTTTACGTCTCCTGACCGCCGCAGCTAGAATCAGAACACGCGGGGCCGACGTAGCTCAGTTGGTAGAGCAGTCGATTCGTAATCGACAGGTCATCGGTTCAAGTCCGATCGTCGGCTCCAGAAGACCAGCACTTGGCAGTTAGCATTTAGCCTGAAGTCTTCCTCAGTCGGCCCCAAACTCTTCCCATCGTCATGATCTGGTCGGGCTCATCATCCGGATGCGTCGCGAGTGCGTGCCGCTGAGAGCGGGAGTCCGAGTGGCCAACTGCTAAATGCCAATCGCCAAGTGCTGAGAAAACGAAAAGGCCACCCCGGCACAGGGCAGCCCTTTCTTTTAGGGAGAACAGTTCCAACGGAGGGTGAAGCCCTTAACCGTCAAAACCTTTCTGGCGGAAATCTTATGAGCCGAGAAGATAGGGTGTCAAGCGAATTTTAGATATTAACGTCCTTTATAATCAATTAGTTACAAAGACAATCAACACGGCCTCCAAATTCACAAAACCCCCTCCTCACCCCCTATTCTGGGCCTTAACTGCCCCGTTTCAATAACTTAGAAGGGAGACTCAGCGCGGCAGGTTCAGCCGGATGATTTCCACATCCTCGGGACGGCCGAACCAGCGGTTGGGGAAGAACCTCTGCAGCAGCACGCGCAATCCGCCGAAAGCGAAACCAATCGCGAGCGCAATCAGCAGGAGAATCCCAATCAGCATGAACGCCGCGATGATCAGGTTCCCGATGTTGTCCTTCTTGCGCAGGAAAGTGGCTTCGTTCCAGGTGACGTCGGCGTCGTAGCTGATGGCCGCCAGCAGCGACTGGGCCTCGCTCTCGGAGATGTTGCCCGTCACTACGGCCACGATGGGCCCACTGCGTTTGCCGAAGAAGTCGCAGGCGCTATCCGTGGCGCGTCCGGCGGCGGAGCAACTGTTGGCTTTCATCCAGGACTCGATGGCGCGCAGCCGGTCGCTCGCGATCTGCGGCGTGGGATAGGCGATCAGCACCATGGTCGCGGCGCCCTTCGATGTCGAGTACCGTCCCAGCACCAGTTCGGCGCTGTGCTGGAACTCGACCACGTCGGCCGGAAATGGCGGATGGATGTTGGAGAATCCGGCTGGTCCGGCTACGTACTTGGCGGAATGTTTAACGTAGCCCGGGCGCGGCAGATAGGTGGGGAGGGTGGGCAGCTTGCTGTTGTTGGCGGCGGGCTGAGGAAGGGCGCCGGCCAAGTCGCGCAGTTCCGCGGCCGACATGGCGGTCACCCGGTCGAAATCGGCCTCCACCAGGATGTTCCCGCGGTAGAACAGGACCTTGGCGCCGGCGGAGGCCGCCAAGTCGCCAATCTTCTCGGTTTCCATTCCTTCAGTCTTGTAAAACGTAAAGGCGCCATAGGCGCCGGTCGTATCGTTGAAGCGAGCCGCCTTCACCGAGAGCTTGCGGTCCGGGCGCGTGTAGGTGGCTGATTCGAGCGCGCTGAAGCCGTATTCCTTCAGCACGGCGGCATAGGCGGGGTCGGCGGCCGCCGCGTCGTCCGACATGCGGGGAGCGCCCTCGATCTGCCATCCGGCAAACTGGTTGGGCAGGAATGGCTGAGGTTGCGGAGCCGCCGCGAAGGCAGTCGCCGCCACTGAGCAAAGCAGAACGAGGACACAAACGGGCTTTATCTTAGGGATCACAACTGTGTCTGCAGAGTTCACGAACATCCTTGTGAGAGATCACGTGTCAGGGCACGAGTTTACTCGTGCCGTCACTCGATCTACCAACCTCGGGCTTTAGCCCCTGCGCGTTCGATTGCAGCGAGGGCCAAGCAAATAAACTCTCGAACGAGAGTGGAGAAGGAACCCGGCCTCAGGGGCTAAAGCCCGACTTCTAAAGACGCCAGACGGCACGGCTGAAAGCCGTGCCCTGACACGCGATCACGCACGGGACAGCTTCCTGGGCCCGGTGGCCCTTGGTAACCAATTCAAGCCAGCAACCGCACTTCTATTAGACAACATTTCCGAGCGGAAAGCTTCCGGGCAAGCTTCTACTGGCCGGCGTCTTTGGGCATCTTGGTGGCGAGCTTCAGGCCGCTGAGCCCGGAAACGTACTTGGCCACGCCCCGGTAGAGGGCTTCGGCGATCTTCTGGCGGTACTCGGGGGTTTCGAGCTTCTGCTCGTCGCCGGGGTTCGACAGGAAAGATATCTCGGCCAGAATGGAAGGCATATTAGCGCCGATGAGCACGATGAAGGGCGCCTTCTTGACCCCGCGGTTACGCGTGCCCTTCCCGGCAGTGGACCACAGCGACTGCTGCACGTCGGCGGCGAACTCGCGCGATTCCTCGATTTTCTCCTTGAGCGCGATCTTCTTTACCAGGTCCTGCAGCTCGTGGATGGATTTCTCGGAGACGGCGTTCTCCCGCGCCGCCACCTCCAGCGCGTCGGCCGACGAGGTGAAGTTCAGGTAATAGGTTTCGACCCCACGTGCCTCCGGCTCGCGGCTGGAGTTGGCGTGGATGGAGATGAACAGGTCCGCCTGCTCTTTGTTGGCGATGGCGGTGCGGGTTTCGAGCGGGACGAAGCTGTCATCATCGCGCGTGTACACCACCTCCGCGCCCATACGGCTCTCCAGCAGCTTCCCAAAGCGCAGCGCCACGTCCAGGACCAGCGCCTTCTCGGTGAGGCCGTCGGGGCCGATGGTTCCCACGTCGTGCCCGCCGTGGCCGGCGTCGACCACGATCTTGCCGATCTTCAGCCCCAGGGCACGGATCAGCGTCTGCTCGCCATGGGCCGTGGGCTTGGCTTCGTGGTTGGCGAGGCTCGCCGGCTTCTCCCGCGCCTTGCCGCGCGGCGAACGTGGCGAAACCGCCTGGAAAGTGGGCGAAGTGGTCGGCTTGGAGGTGGCCTTGATCTCCGGTTCGCTCAGGGTGGCCGTCTCCATGGTGCCCGCTTCCTTGGAAGTTGCCACCTGTGGCCAGGCGGCGGGGTTCGGGTCGTTGCTGGCCGCCGGCTTCGCCGCCGCGCGTGCTTTGACGGCGGGGATTTCGGATTTTGAGCTGACCGTGGCTGGTGCGCCACTCCTGGCCGTCTTTGCCAAGGGTGGGTCGATGCTCGCCTTGGCGATGGCCGCCGCCGGCTGCTTGCCATGAATGTCGATGATCAGCCGGTCCGGATTGGGCAGGAAGAAAGCTGAATACTCGACGACTTCATCCAGCTCCAGCACCACGCGGGTCAGTCCGCGCTTGTACTGCGCCACGCGGATCTTGTGCAGGAAGCCGCTATCAACGTCGAAGCTCTTGCCCACCAGTTCGGGCGCGAGGCGAGTGTCATACAGGTCGAAGAAGACGCGGTCGGGATCGGCGACACGCCCGGCCTGGTACTGGACCTGCTTTTCCAGGTCGATGGCGACCCGGGTGTAGTCCGGAGTAGACCACCGCCGGATACCGGTGACCAGGGGCAGTCTCGCCGCCGGCTTTCCTGGGTCAGCATCGTTGACCTGCCGGACGTCGCCTTCCTTGAGCTTCCTGGCCGGCTTGGCGCTGGTTTTTTCGGCTTCGATCTCTCGCAGCGCGTCGCGAGCGTCGTCGGCCAGACGGCTGCGCGGGTAGCGCTTCAGGAACTCCTCGAAGGTGGCCTTGGCGTGCTCGTTGTCCTCCAGGTCATTGCGGTAGATCTGCCCGATGGTCAACAGGGCCTCAACCCGGCGCCGGCTGCCGGGATACTCGCGGCGCAGGAACTCGTACTGCGTGATCGCGGCTTGCGAGACCTTGGGATTGCCTAGCGCCCGGCCCATCTCGGCCAGCAGTTCGGCCACGGCGGCCACGCTGGCGTCGGCTTTGCTGGAGACGGGCGAGGTGTAGTACACGCGGCGGTAGGCATCGATCACCCGCTGGTATTCGCGCCGGGTGCGCTCGCCTGCTGGACGCCCGTTGAGCGATTCCCGCAGCCGTTCCGCAGTCTCGAACTGGGAGGCGGCCACCTGGCGTTTTTGCGCCGTGCTGATGGCGAGCGCAGGCTGGGCCAGAGCCAGCGCAACCGCCAGCGTCATGACCAGACGAAGCACACCCTGGGTTAGGTCTTTTCCTACCACGTGTTCGTTTCTCAGTCCCTTGCCGGCCCCTCGCCGGCTGATCAGCACTAATCCGTATTGGTGATGGTCAGCACGCCATTGGCATCGCGGAAGACGTGGATCGGGTCGGCTACCGGCCCGGTCAGCAGTTTTCCGGGATCGCCCGCGTACAGCGCCGTGATCCGCTTGACGTAGCTGCGGGTCTCGGCATTCCGCGGGACGCCCTTGGAGCGCGCTACCGCGCCGGCGCCGGCGTTGTACGCCGCCAGTGACAGCTTCACATCGCCGTTGTAGTCCTGGAGCAGATGCTTCAGGTGCCGCACCCCTGCGTCCACGTTCTGCTGCGGATCGAAGGGATTGCTGACCTTCAGGGTGCGGGCCGTGCCCGGCATCAACTGCATCAGCCCCATGGCGCCTTTGGGCGAGACCGCGTGCGTGTTGAAGTTCGATTCCACTTTGATCAACGAACGCACCAGGTTCGGGTCCACGTCATGGCGCCGTGCGGCTTGTTCAATGATGCTGTCCAGTTCGCGCGAGGTCATCGCCCGTCCCCGCAGGATCTCGCGGTTGTCGGGGGTGGCCTCGTTTTCGGCGGTATTCATCACCGGGTTGGACGGGGCTGTGGCCACATACTGGCCGACCTCGGCGGCGGCCGATTGCGCCGCTTTCATCGCCGAGGGTGTGGGCGGAGGAACCGGCTTCCACCGGTGTTCCACCCGGCTCCAGTACACCAGCACGGAAGCACGTCTAGGGGTTTGGGAGGGATTGGAGGCAGGATGGGAGACAGGTGCATCGACGTAGATGGTCCGGCCCTGCTCGTCGCGCAGCGGCACGATGCCGCCACTCTGGGCGAATGCTTGCGGCGCTACAGTGGCCAGTACCATCAGGAAAAGCAGGTGTCGTCGCATAGGTGACCACGCGGGCATACCACTGCCCGCACACCTAACCCCCAAAACCTGACGGAGACGTCGTCCAGAGCTTCTCGATTATATGTCGGCTGGTAATGGCTCACAATGCACGAAGAGGCAGGTACCCCCGGAGTGAACATGCCGGACAAGTGGCCATCTCATTGCAACCTAGCGCGGGCAACTGACTATATTTCAATCAGTTCCGAGCCGGCGCCGACGATGCGGCCTTGACATCTTCTCCGCCGGATGGTTTTCTCTGTGCCACCGATATGCCGGCTTACCAGTCCGATCTGGCCTATAAGAAACCCATCGCCTGCGTCTCTACCGAAGCTCCGAGATTGCTGCCGAACTCCGCGCCGCGGGCTTTGCCGTGCGCGTGCTGCGGGCCCATGGACGCATGCCTTTGCCGTCAGCCAATGCCGCGTTCGTGGCAACAAAACGCTGACCCACGTAAACTCAGGAGGCAATGGACGTCATCTACGGCATCCACGCGGTCGGCGAAGCGCTGAAATCGCGTGGGCGCGCCTTTGAGTACGTCGGTGTGGCCCGCGAGCGCCACGACCAGAAAGATGCAGCGCATCATCGACGACTGCCGCTCCAGCGGTGTCCCGGTGCGCTTCGTTCCCCGCGAGCAACTCGACCGGCTGGCGCGCACCCCGGCTCACCAGGGCGTGGTCGCCATCACCTCGCAGAAGAAGTACCGCGATCTCGATGATCTGCTCGCGAACAAACGCAGCGAGCACTCGTTCCTGGTGGTGCTGGACGGCGTGGAAGATCCGCAGAACCTGGGGGCGATCATCCGTACCGCCGATGCCGCCGGGGCCGATGGCCTGGTGCTTCCGGAGCGGCGCGCCGTGGGCGTGACCGGAACCGTCGCCAAGGTCTCCGCAGGCGCTTCCGAGCATTTGCCCATTGCGCGGGTCACCAACCTGGCGCGCAGCCTGGAAGAGATGAAGTCGCAGAAGCTATGGATCGTCGGCCTCGACGAGCGCGGCACCCAGGCCTACGACACGGTGGACTACCGGATGGATTGCGCCCTCGTCCTGGGCGCCGAGGGCAAGGGGATGCATGAGCATGTGCGCAGTCGCTGCGACTTTCTCGTCCACATCCCCGTGCTGGGCGAGGTGCCGTCGCTGAACGTCTCGGTGGCCGCCGGGGTGGTGATGTATGAGGTCGCGCGCCAGCGCCGGGCTCCCCAGAGCGCAGCGCGCACGAAACGATGAAGAGACTCCTCTGCGCCCTCTGTGTCCTCTGTGGTTTTCAGTCGGCTCGGGCGCTTGACCGCCAAGCCTTCACCTTCACCGACTACGATCTGCAAATCAAGGTCACGCCCGAGAGCCAATCCCTCGAAGCCAGCGGCAGGATCACCTTGCGCAATGACACCGCGCAGCCGCAGCGCAATCCGGTGTTGCAGATCTCGTCTACGCTACAGTGGAGCACGATCACGGCCGCGGGCAAGACCGTCCAGTACCTGGCGCAGACGTACACCTCCGACATCGATCACAGCGGTGGCTTGAGCGAGGCCATTGTCACCTTGCCGCAGCCGGTCCCGCCGCAGGGGACGGTGGAGATCGAGATCGCCTACAGCGGAAAGATTCCGCAGGACAGCGCGCGCTTGACCCGCATTGGGGTTCCCGCCGAGAGGGCCGTGCACAGCGAGTGGGACCAGATCAGCGAATCCTTCACCGGGGTGCGCGGCATCGGTTTCGTGGCCTGGTATCCAATCGCGACCGAGGCCGCCAGCCTGAGCGAGGGGAACCAGGTCTTCGATTCCGTCAGAACATGGCAGGAGCGGCAGAGCCGTTCGCGGATGCGCCTCTCCATGTGCTGGCCGGGCGAGTCGCAACTGGCCGCTAATGGACAAAGTACAGCCCCCGCCATGCAGCCGGCCGGGCTGAATTGCCGGACGTTGCAATACGAGCCGACCGGGATGGCCGTCCCCACTTTTGTCATCGGCCCTTACCGCGCTCTCAACCAACCGCCCACGTCGATCCAATACATTGCCGGGCACGAGTCCTACGCTCGCAACTGGGTGGCAGCGGGAGAAAAGGTCGCGCCCTTCATCACACAATGGTTCGGGCAGCGCCAACGGCCGGTGCAGCTTGTGGAGCTGCCCGACAAGGACATGTATCCCTTCGAGGGCGGGAGCGTGCTCTTCACGCCTCTTGTGGGCGGAGAAGAAAAAGACATCCAGGTCGTGCTGGCGCACCAGTTGGCCCATGCCTCGTTCCAGTCTCCGCGCCTGTGGATGGACGAAGGCCTGGCCCACTTCGCCCAGGCGCTTGAGCGCGCAGAGCAAGACGGCCGCAAGGCGGCGCTGGCCTACATGGACGAGCGACTCCCGCCTTTGCAAGAGGCCGAAAAAGAGTTTCTGCCGTCGGGTAAGAACTCCAGTCCGCCAGCGAAAGGCCAGCCGCTGGCCGGCGCCACCGACGAGGTCTTCTTCCGCACCAAGGCGATGTTCGTATGGTGGATGCTGCGCGACATGGTGGGTGATGACGCGCTGGCGCGCGCTCTCCGCGCCTATCGCTCCGATCAAGACAAAGAGCCTTCCTACTTCCAGCGCCTGTTGGCCGAGCAGTTCCATCGCGACCTGGAATGGTTCTTCGACGACTGGGTGTACCGCGACCGCGGCCTGCCGGAGTTTCACATCACGGCCGTGTACCCGCGGAAGCTCATTCCGGAAGACTGGTCCGTCACTGTAACGGTGGAGAACTCCGGCAGCGCCGGGGCGGAGGTCCCAATCGCGGTGCGAGCCGCCCAAGGCGAAGAACACAAACGGCTGGAAGTCCGCGCTCACGAGAAAACTGCGGTCCGCATCCCGATTCCGGTCGTGCCGCGGCAGGCGGTAGTCAACGACGGCAGCGTACCGGAATATGACATGAACAACAACTCGGCGGAGATCAAGAGCGACGAGGGGCCCAAGTAGCGCCGCATCGTTCTGCGGACGGGTGGAGCAGGGCTTCAGCCCTGCATTCGGGATGCTGTGTAGGGATACGGCTTTAGCCGCTGAGGGACAGTATAAGTTGCGTTCAACGATAGGACCTCAGAGGCTAAAGCCTGCTGTCTTGAGTCCCTGATTGATGCAGGCCTGAAGGCCTGCTCCACCCAGCAGCGCCGTCTGCGGTGCCTGAGCCATTACAATGGCCGTTTCCCGGAGGGCGCGCGTGTACATACAATTCCTGGGCGCAGCCGGTACTGTCACCGGCTCCAAGCACCTGATCAACACTTCCACCAATCCCAGCGGCAAGGACGGCTTTCAGGTCCTCATCGACTGCGGACTTTTTCAGGGTCCGAAGGAATGGCGGGAGCGCAACTGGCAGGACACGCCGGTGCCGGCCCGCGAAATTGACGCCGTCGTCCTTACCCATGCGCACCTGGACCATTCCGGCTGGATTCCGCGTCTGGTGAAAGAAGGATTCACTGGGCCCATCTACGCCACGCCCGCGACGGTTGACTTGTGCGCCATCCTGCTGCCCGATTCCGGACACCTGCAGGAAGAAGATGCCGAGTTCCACAACAAGCACCAGACCTCGAAGCATAAGCCGGCGCTGCCGCTCTACACCATGCAGCAGGCACAGCAGAGCCTGGCGCGCCTCCAGACCGTGGATTTCGGCGAGACGAAACAGCTCTGCCCGGAACTCTCGTTCCGCTTCGTGCATTCGGCGCACATCCTGGGCGCTTGCATGGTGGAGATCGCCGCCAAGATCAACGGCAGCACGCGGCAACTGCTGTTCACCGGCGACATCGGCCGCGTGCGTGACAGCACCATCGCGCCCGGCAAGGT
>JBIOFT010000061.1:0-20942 GCA_044447375.1 Terriglobales bacterium
CGCGTGCGCCTTGCGGCGTGGGGCTGGGGCCGTGGGGGGCATCGCTCTTTCAACCTCCAACCCAGAGGGGGACACCCTCGGAGTCTTTGCGCCCCCAGACCGGCGGTCATCGTGGTCATCGCGTCCTTGGGTCGGATCAAAATGGCTAGGCTCCTCTCAGTTTCTGAAAATGGAACACGATTGGTCACCGGCAGATGTGATGGCCACCACTGAACGGTGCGCTAACTGATTAAAACCAAAGGCGGCTAAGCCAATGGGCTCGTTCGTTCGGGTAGATGGGACATGTAACCTCTTAATTATACGAGGGTTACAATCGGCTGGCTGCCGGTATTCGGCGCTTTGTTCCGAATCCAAAACAAAGCACACAATCATCTTGACATCCAGCAGATCAGGACTACCCTCTCGCAAAATCTTTGGAAGGTTGTTTTATTTCGAGTAGCAAGCTGCGGTAGCGAGTCGGACAAGTCTCACGTTGGAGGAATACGGTGAACCTCAGAATTGTGACTGCTCTCGCCCTGTGGGCCCTTTCGATCACCGGCATGGGTATGGGCCAAACGTCGGTAACGCCGGCAAGCGATCAGCAAGCCTCGTTGCTGGCCTCCCAGGCGATTCTGGCCCTGAATCATGGCGTGCAAGTGTCCGATGTGACTCTAACAGGCACTGTCACGTACACCGCCGGGTCCGACATTGAAACCGGAACGGCCACGCTGAAGGCACTGGCAGCTCCATACAGCCGCATCGACCTCAGTCTGAACTCCACAACGCGCAGCGAGGTTCGCGATCTCTCTAGCTCAATGGGCGCGTGGATTGACGGCGCTGGTGTAGCTCACCAGTTTGCTCTTCACAATTGCATGTCCGACGCAGCGTGGTTCTTTCCTGCGTTCACATCTCTCAGCGCAGGGCCCAATACGGTGCTGTCTTATGTAGGGCGAGAGAGCCGCGACGGGTCATCAGTGTGGCATCTACGCTCGTACACATATGCACAAGCGCCATATGACTCCGCCACGATGCAGCGGCTAAGCGCAATGGATTTCTATCTTGATTCCGATTCTCTGCTGCCCGTCGCAATCACCTTCAGCGCTCATCCAGATGACCAGCCTAACATTTACATCCCAGTTGAGGTTGATTTCTCTGATTACCAGGTGATGAGTGGGATCACAGTTCCGCTTCGCATTCAGAGACGTCTGCAAGGTACCAACACCCTGGAGTTCGTAATCTCGGCAGTGGCGGTGAACACCGGTTTGACGGTTTCGACATTTGCAGTGAATTGAGGCGACGGGGGCGACTGCGATGCTTAGTTTGCGTATACGCTGCTGTTTTCTGATGGCGCTTGTGATGCTCTGCATTGGAATCATACAGGGACAAGTGCAAACGGGTACGCCGCCATTCGGCAGCTTTGGTGGAGGGCCATTCGACACGGTGAATCTCGCCAATCTTAACGTGCATTTCGCGATCCCCGTGCTCCATACGCCCGGGCGCGGCTTGCCCTTCGCTTACGATCTTAGCTATGACAGCTCCGTGTGGCAGCCGATGACAGTTAGTGGCCAGCTGACTTGGCAGCCCGTTTTTAACTGGGGCTGGATAGGACAGACAGCAATCCAGACGGGATATATCTCGTATTCCAAAATTACCCGCAACTGCGATGCTCCCAAACCCCCGTATCCCCAGTACATCTTTTACAAAAACTGGGTGTACTATGATCCATGGGGCGCCAGTCACCCGTTCATCGGGCAATTGGTGTACGACCCGACAGATTGCCTTACCGGCACTACCTCTCAATTCTCAGCCACGGCCACGGACGGTTCTGGGCTTACGTTATCGGCATCACTGATGTCGGGAGGCCAAAATACAAACCAAACCATCACGACCAAAGGCGGCCAAGTGTTTACGCCGCCAGTAAATCCCGGCAACGGCTACGGTCTCACTGCGTCGACGAACACAGATTCAAATGGCAATCAGATTTCGGTGAGCAGCAGCGGCGTATTCACCGATACCCTGGGCAATGCGGCTGTAACGGTAAGCGGTCAGGCGACTTCTAGCAGTCCGCTAAACTTGCAATACACAGGACCGAGTGGACCGGTTGCGGTCCTTGTGCACTATACCAATCAAACCGTACAGACCAGTTTTGGGTGCTCGGGGGTTGTAGAGTACGGCCCGACCTCGAACCCGCTGGTTAGCGATGTCACCTTGCCAGATGGTTCAAAATACACGCTTCAATATGAACCCACGCCCGGGAACTCGAATTACGTAACTGGTCGGCTGGCTTCCGTTACATTGCCCACGGGCGGAACAATTTCCTACTCCTATACCGGTGGAAGTAACGGAATCACCTGTGCTGACGGAAGTGCCGCAGGCCTGACCAGGACCACTCCCGATGGCCAGTGGACGTATGCCCGATCCGGTTCCAGTCCGGCGTGGACAACGACGGTGACCGACCCACAAAGCAACGTAGCCGTGCTGAATTTCCAAGGGATCTACAAGACCCAGCGGCAGGTGTATCAGGGAGCGGAACAGCCGGGCAACCTACTACTGACCCAGACCACCTGCTATAACGGCAGTACCTCGCCCTGCAACACGACTCCGGTCACCCTCCCAATTACGGAGCGGACGGTGACGACGCAGTGGGGCCAATCCGGCTTGCAAGAGCAAAACAATACCTTCTATAACGGTTACGGTCTGGTTACGGAGATCGACGACTACGACTACGGCAGCGCTCCTCCCTTCACGCTCCGTCGAAAAACTTTGATCAGTTATGCGTCGCTGGGGAACAACATCGTGAACCGCCCATACCAGGTCACGATTCAGGACGGCGGCGGCAACACCAAAGCTCAGACCACGTACACCTACGACCAGGGCAGCGTCACCGCCACTTCGGGGACGCCCCAACACATCGCGGTCTCAGGCTCTCGGGGCAATCCCACTACCATCACACAACTTGTTCAGGGCAGCACAACCCTGAGTCGCAGCTCCACGTACTTCGATACCGGAAATGTTCAGACGGTTACCGACGTGAACAACGCGCAGACCACGTACACCTACGGCGCGTGCGGCAATTCCTTCCCTACGCAGGTCAGTCTGCCTCTGAGTTTGTCGCAATCCATGGCCTGGAATTGCACGGGCGGCGTGGTGACATCTGTCACCGACGAGAATGGACAGGTCTCCAGCACAACCTACAACGACCCGTATTTCTGGCGTCCGAATTCCACGACCGATCAGGCGAACAACACCACCAACATCACTTACCCGAGCGCTACCGTTGCCGATAGCGCACTCTCGTTTAACGGCGGCAACTCTCTAGTCGAGATTCGGACCACTCTGGATGGGCTTGGGCGCGTACAAGTTAGCCAGCGGCGGCAAGGGCCGGGTTCTTCGAACTACGATTCCGTCGAAACCGATTATGACAGTGTGGGGCGGCCGTCCCGGACCACTCTGCCATACAGCGGAACGGCCGGGCAGACAAATGCATCCGCTCCGGCCACTATTGTGACATATGACGCGCTCAGCAGGCTCTCGCAGGTCACGGATGCAGCCGGTGGCACAGTTTCCCTGGGCTACTCGCAGAATGATATCCTGCGGACACGCGGACCGGCTCCGAGTGGCGAGAACACGAAGCGACGGCAGGAGGAGCATGATGGATTAGGCAGGCTGGCTTCCGTGTGCGAGCTTACCACCGCCAGCGGAAGCGGTACCTGCGGGCAAACGTCCTCCCAGACCGGGTACTGGACGAAATACACGTATGACGCTCTGGGCGATCTGACTCAGGTGGTGCAGAATGCGCAGTCGGGTACGACTCAGACGCGCACCTATGCTTTTGACGATCTTGGACGTACGACGTCGGAAAGTAATCCCGAATCCGGAACAACGAACTACACCTACGACACCGACACAACCTGCGGCACCTCCAATGGCGACTTGGTCAAGCGGGTCGATGCGGTCGGAAACACGACCTGCTACGGCTATGACGCGCTGCATCGCGTGACCAGCATCCGGTACACATCCGGCTCCTACGCTTCGACCACGACCACCAAGTGTTACGTGTACGACACGGCCACGGTGAACGGGCAGACCATGGCGAATGCCAAGGCGCGTTTGGCGGAGGCCTACACCACTTCTTCTTCGAGCTGTCCCGGTTCGGGTAAACTCACTGACCTCGGTCTCAGCTACTCCGCTCGGGGCGAGGTGACCGACTTCTACGAATCCACGCCGCACTCGGGAGGCTATTATCATTCGACAGGCACGTACTGGGCCAATGGTGCCCTCAACACGCTCAATCCGCTGAACGGCACGGCGCTGCCCAGTTTCACGTATGGCTTGGACGGTGAGGGGCGTTCTTATTCAGTATCGGCCAGCAGCGGCACAAATCCTCTTAGCTGGACATCGTATAATACGGCCAGTCAGGTCACTAACGTGGTTTACGGTTCCGGTGACTCCACATCGTTCGGATATGATTCTAATACGGGTCGTATGACGGCTTATCAGTTTTCAGTAGGCTCTCCGCTACAAACGGCTTACGGCGTTTTAAGCTGGAATGCTAATGGGACCTTGGGCAGTCTTGCAATTACGGACCATTTCAATTCCGCCAACACCCAGACCTGCACATACTCTTATGACGATTTGGGGCGCCTTGCCGGGAACTCGACCGGCGTGTCACCCTATGGCGTGGATTGCGGAGCCAGTATTTGGCGACAGTATTTCACCTACGATGCGTTTGGCAATATTACGAAGACCGTCCCCACCGGGGCCACGGGCGCGTCGTTCCAGCCGACCTATGACACCAGCACGAATCACATCACGGCGCTTCCCGGCTTTTCCTGTATGAGCGGAAACACGAACACGTGTTACGACGCCAACGGGAACACGTTGAAAGACAGCCTGCACACCTACGCTTGGGACGCCGAGGGCCGTTCCGTGGGTATCGACAGCGTTGGGCTGACCTACGATGCTTTCGGGAGGATGGTGGAACAGCAGAACGGTTCCTCATATACTGAGATTCTGTACGGACCAACCGGGAAGCTGGCGCTGATGAATGGGCAGAACGTAGCGAAGGCGTTCATCCCGCTACCGGCAGGGGCGAAAGCCGTCTACACTTCAGGCCCGATCCTGAGTTATTTCCGTCACCCGGACTGGCTGGGCACTTCGCGCTTTGCTTCGACGGCAAGTCGTGCCATGTACTACAGTGGGGCGTATGCGCCGTTCGGCGAGAACTATGCGGAGGCGGGCACCACGGACCGCTCCTTCACCGGCCAAAACCAGGATACGGTTGCGGGTTCGACTACGGGCCTTTACGATTTCACGTTCCGCCAACTCGCCCAATACGGACGCTGGATTTCGCCTGATCCCGCAGGACTTGGAGCCGCGCATCCACGAAATCCGCAGACCTGGAACCGCTATGCGTATGTCGCTAACAACCCGCTCCGCAATGTCGATCCGCTGGGCTTGGAATGTGGTGACGACGGCTCATGCACACCGGATGTCGACGGCGGAGGGGGCGGGTCAGGCGGAGACGGCGGCTCGGGCGGAGACGGCGGAGACAATGGAAACGGCGGAAACAATGGAAACGGCGGAAACAATGGAAACGGCGGAGACAACGGAGGAAGTACGGGATACGACGTGAGCGAGATCCCTGACCCTAATCGCAATATCTGCGACGTGTATGGCTGCCCGTCGCAGTCGTTACCGTGTGAATCGGCAACCTACTGCACCGTCACTGCAACCGTGGACCCGGTGGATACAATTACTATTCCTCTGATCGGGCCCGGAGTTGGCAATCTGGGGGTGCGCAGTCTGGGCGGCTCGGGATTCAGCGGAAATCAGTCGCAACAGCCAGCAAAACCCTTCGCCTTACCGCTGCCAAATGTACCTCCAGGAGCAGCCTGCGACAAATACAGCAGCTCGATCCTAAAGGGCATTTGCAATGTTGCAGGCAATAACCCAACTAGCAACTGCGTGCGAGGCTACCTGCTGGATTCGTATGACCCAACTTCTGGTTACAAAGGTGGGCTGATTCCCGCGCACTGCGACGCCTGGTCGAGTTGTGGAATGCCGCAACCGCTGGTCTGGGGGGCATGCATACCATGATGCCGAGACAGAATTCGCTGAAGAACCTTTGGTTGGCCTTGGCCAGCATGACCGTCGGAGGGATATCGTTCTGGGCACCAAATCTAGCCTTATTTCCACGGATAAGGTCGATGAACACCTTCTTCGTGGAGATTACCTTTGCTTGCCCCCTCGCCTTGCTGGGAGTGTACGGGATTGCCATTTGGTACAGAAACAGATATGAACGCAGCGGCCCCTCTTCTGCCCTGTTTGGTCTGATCGGGGTCTGGGTAATCGGACCATGGCTCATGGCATTGGCGGGAATTCTGGCCGGCGGCCCAGGATTTCATAAGGTGACCGACTACATGCCTTTCCTCTGGATGAGCTTGTGTCCTCCTCTGACGTTGTATCTTTCTTCCATGCAGGGGAATGTGTTCGCCCTGATACTCGCGACGGTGCTGATGCCTGTCTGCCACCGGGTGTTCGAGAAGCAGCGTTGGTTGGTTCCTCCGGGATGGAAGCGCCGCCTCCGTCCCCACCGCGGCCGGTGAGATGACGGATGTGTACGAGTCAACTCGCCATTCAGGAGGCTACTGCCACGTTAACGCCACATACCGGGGCTGATTCGGGCGGTGCAGCACCCGAGGTCGACCTGCCTCATTTCTTGATCGCCGTTTCTACGGATTCGCGTCTCAAGAGACTTTTCTCGTCGGGTTTTCGCAAGGATGTCGCGCTTGAGTGGGTCAAGCGTGCTCGAACCTCGTCGCCCGGCTGTAGCGCCACGACCGAAACTCCCGTGATCGGGCCGACCGTCGGGAAAAGCGCCTAGCCCCAGGCCGGGAGAAAGCCGCGCGGTCTGCGCAGGCGACGTACCCCTTGGACTTTGGCGAGCCCCACGCCAAGGCTGCGACGCCCCGGAGCCGATCCGCAGGCGGAGCAGCTCCAGCGTCGGGACTTTGCGGAAGGCCTTAAAGGTTAGCGCAAAATGATTGCGTTCCGGCACAGCCCAGCAAGTTCGGGCCTAAGCACAAGTAATCCGAGGGCTTGGCCGTGCCGAAAACACGAAGCGGACACTATGCCGCCGGGTTGTTCGCTCACTTGAGTTGTGTGTCCGGCGAGACTCCAACGAGCCGCGCCAGCGCCTGCCAGTGCCGGGGGTGCGGGACGCGCTTGCCTGCCTGGATATCAGAGGAGTACGGCTCGCTCACCCCAAGAGCCGAACGTATTTGGGACTTCGCGACGCTGGCGAGCGCTGGCCGCACTCGTTCGACGTACACGTCACGGGTCAGCCAGTTGGGCAGGTCGGAGGGCTTCCAATTGTGTATCGCTTGCTTGTGCGTCCGTTGCGTGGCCGAACGCTTCGCGAGGGACTCCGGGCGCTGCGCTGCTTTGCGTCCCAGGTCAAAGCCCTCACGGACCACGGTCACGGCACAGTCTGAGCAATAGCGTTTACTCCGAATCTCTCTCCCGCAGTCTCGGCAGAGACGGTGCAGCTTTGGGGTTTCAACAGTTGGGAGCGACGGTTGTCCTTTAGCTTCGCGGCGATGCTGCTGCGTCAATGGTGTCGGAAGCGGACGGCGGGCCCTTGACTGCGATGTCCGAGGCCAGAGCATACGCGTTACATATTCCGCCCAAGGCGCGACGAGCTTTCCCCAGACCGGTGCAGTCTCGCTCAGTTTCGCGCAGAAGTGAGCCATGAGCCTGCAATTCCCGGTCGCGGTCTCAAAGAAATCGGCCCGGCGCAAGGGCTCTCGCGAAATCCAGTCAAGCACCCAACTTTCTATCTGGGGGCGCACAGGTTCGAGAATATCCAGAGCGAGGGAGTCTCGGTTGGATGTATCAGTATGCAGACCTACTCCCAAGCCCGGATCGAGTCCCAGGGCCGATAGCGCCAATCTGCTCTCCGATTCAAGCAAGGCGAAGCAGTAGTTCAGAATGGCATGGACCGGAGTTACGGCTAGACGTGGCCCCCCAGATAAGGGTGAGCGCCTGCTTCCCACCGTACGCCAGTGGTCCGGGACTCTCCGCAAATCCGCTCGCGGCCAGAGCACCGGCACATCTCGCCAGGGACCGAAATACGCGAGTGCTGCGTGTGCCTCAAGCACCCGGATTGCCTCGAAATTCTCAGCCGCAGATAGCCTCTCTCGAAGTCTTGCTATCACCTGTCCTATAGCCGGATTATTCAGCCGCTCTCGTATGACTCGTTCTTGACCTTCGAGCTTGGCATCAATCAGCCTGCGGCAGACTTCGAGCCCTACCCCGTTGCTGAGCGCCAGCGCCTGCGCGCGTCGCAGCCGGGCATCGGACGACCGGACCGGACCCGTCGTGGCAAGCACGGAGCCGTCCCGTTCAAGCATGACGAAGGCGGCGTCCTGGTCTGCCAGAAAGCGGAGCGCTGCGAGCGAGACCATTCCGTCAGCGCCAATCACGACCAGACGCCGGAGTCCGTGCCGCACTCTGGGGAGGCAGGCTTCGCGGCGGGCAGCACCGATGCCGTCCCGCAGGATCAGGTGACCGCGATCCACACGGGCGCTGATCCCGTAGCCGAAAAGGGTGATAACCCCGTGTCGGGGTTGTAGGGATTCGGAGAGTTGACGTAGGGTTTCTGTAGCCATTGGAGCCTCGCCTCCTTTGGTTAGGGCTTGTCGTCTGCTTCCAACAGGCGGCAGGCCCGCTCTCATCACCCTATGGAAAGGGTTGAGACCGTAACTGGAGATAGACCGAAAATGATCTTCGCTCCACACTTCGGGCACGCATGATCCCGAGACCGACCCTTGTAGCCACAAGAGCATTCGACATGAAACTCGTAGCGGATGATGTGGGGGGCGCGCTGAGCGCGCTTCTCTTTTGCTCTCTCTTGTGCGCAGATGTCACGGGAGCGGCGCGGAGTGACAACGCCCCCGCCAGCTAGCGAATCCGCCAGGAAATTGATGCGCGCCTGCCGCGTCTCCGGTAATCTCCTTTCGCGTAAGACTTGAAGTGCCAGTGCTGCCAGGGGCACAAACTCCCACCTTTGATACGGCCTGGCTCCCTCCTGGAACGCTCTGACCACGTTCTCTTCGCTCGTTGCTTTTGCAAGCATCGGCCAGAGCCGGTCCCACACCTCGTCAAAAATCATCCGGTAATGACAAGCCCGACCCACGATCCAGGAGGGCTGGATACTTGGAGGGCGGCCTCTGCCCCGTTTTGCGAGAGCGCTGTCAAGAGGTTTGTTGGGCTTTTCTGCTACTTTTTTGCGTCTTGGCATTTGTGCGGAAACCTCCTGAGATTACCGTCTAAATTATACGGCAGATTCCTGGAAACCACCACCAAATTGTGCGTAAGACAAATATTTACAATAGCTTACGATTAACTGTCGTCTAGCAGTCGATATGAAAGCTGACCGTACAATACGGCCATGCGACGGCGCAAGGCGAGTCAGCGCAATGGACGGGATGCAGAGGCTCGTGGGCGGGCTCTTGCGGCGCTGGCGCGCATGCGGCGCGACAACATATCGCTGGTAGAAGCTTCCCGTCTGGAACACATCAAGCCTAGCACTTTCCTGCGCTACGTCGGCAGCGCCATTCGCCAGGACAAACCTGGAGGTCGCTTCCGCGCGACTGCGGGCGATAGATTCAGGCGTGATCTTCAGATCCCGACCGCTTTAGGTCCCACGAAGGTCCCGGTCTACGGCAGAAAAGCCGCTAGCAATCTCTCTAAATACGCGAATGCAATCAACCGCTATCTCCGCACGGGCGATGCCTCACGACTTAAAGAGTTCAAGGGCAAAACGATTCGGGTTCGCGGCCAGAAGATCAAACTAATTACCGATCCCAGGACTCTATCAGCACTCGCCGAGGCGGATGCACTGCGGCTTGACCAGCTCTATGCGTCGTTGGGGGGTGCGGCATGAGAGCCGCCCGCCCACTCCGCAAGGCGCGCGTCAGAAGCAGACGGCTACGGTGCGCGTTCTGCGGGAGCACCGATCAGGTAGAACGTCACCACCTTGGTGGGTGGTTCCATATTGCATGGTTCACAATGGCGCTATGCGCGAAGCATCACGCTCGGCTGACGGCGGCCCTCCGCCTGGCACCAGTTGACATGCGGCACACGCGCGACAAGAGGGAACGTCTCAGACGAGCGCGCCAAGCCGCGATGCTGTTCCTTTGGATGCTGGGGGAAATGGAGAAAGAGGTAAACGAAAATGCATCAGGACATCTTTCTGCGCGCTCATACCGTCGCGCCAAGAAAACCGTGGCAAGAACCTGAGAAGGTTCCCACATGGCCAGACCGCGTCCTCGTGTTCGACACCGAGACGACCATCGACACGCGGCAGGAGTTGACGTTTGGTGCCTACCGAGTCTGCCAATTAGTCGATGGGAACTACCTTTGCTCCGAAGAGGGCTTGTTCCATGCCGACGATCTGGACGCAGGCCAGCGCAGAATTCTGAAAACGTATGTCGGAAGCGAGCTTGCGAGTATCGGAGTAAAGTCCTTTCCTCCCAAGCTCGACCTGAAGCTCTATCGCCGCTCGAAATTTGTGGAAAAGGTCTTCTGGAAAGCAGTGAGGGATGGGGGGATGGTCCTGGGCCTCAACCTACCGTTCGACCTGTCCCGTTTGGCGGTCGGCTGGGCAAGAGCCCGTCGCGGCGGCTGGTCTCTGATCTTCTCCGAGCGGCGCTCGCGCAAAACTGGGAAAATGGAACCCAATCGCAACAAGCCCCGCGTTCGCGTCAATGCTGCTTTCATCTCCCTAATCCGCCCCGAACACCCGGAGGAATGGCCGGATGGCCGATTCCTGGATTTGCACACGCTACTGCCACTCACCTTTAACCGCACGTTGGGTGAGCTGTTTTTGCTCTACTCTGGCTTGCGGAGTCAAGTTACTGCGAAGCCGGTCCGGTAAGCACGTCTTCTAAGGCAAGATTCCACTCACCGATTCCGTCTGCTCGCACCAGCTTGTACAACTGCCTGTAGCGATTGCGATTCTTGTCGTCGAGAACCGCCGCTACCATGCCCGCTGTGGCAGCTTTGAGAACCATCTCGCCGAACAGCATCAGGCTGTCGAAAAGAGAAGTATCAGAATCTTGGCGTGCAACTTGGATGCGTTCCCACATCTTTTCAATCGGCGAAACAGCCATTTGGCCTCCAACGAGGAATAGCAATTGTTACTCTCCACGACCACCCCACAAAAGTATTTTTTTTCCTCCGCGATGGGCATGGCTTCTGGGGCGCAGGGCAAGACGGGTGTGGCCGTGTGGGACGCCGCGACATGGCAGAGTGACGCGCCCCACGCCTCGCGCACGCGCACGGATCGGCGCGCCCCGCCGCACCCCGCCAGCGCGCCCGCCAGGCGCACGCCCCGCGCCGACCCGCGCGATTACGCCGATCCGTCGCCGCGCTGCACACGAAATGGTGCAGGGTGTAGCAGTTTTCCCGTTCTAAACGCTATCCCCTCCTCGCCGTTGACTTCCCCATAACTGCAACCTAACATGGCCGCCCAGGGGGGAATCCTTGATCGGCCGCACCGTGGCGCACTATCGCGTGCTGGAGAAGCTCGGCGGCGGCGGCATGGGTGTGGTCTACAAGGCCGAGGACCTCAAGCTCGGCCGCATGGTCGCCCTCAAATTCCTTCCCGAAGAAATGCTGCGCGAGCCGCAGGCGCTGGAGCGCTTCCAGCGCGAAGCCCGCGCCGCCTCCTCACTCGACCATCCCAACATCTGCACCATCTTTGAGGTTGGCGAGCACGATGGACAGCCCTTCATCGCCATGCAGTATCTGGAAGGCCACACCCTCAAGCACCTGATCGAAGGCCGCGCGCTGAAGACCGGCACCGCGCTCGAGCTGGGCATCCAGATCGCCGACGCGCTCGAAGCCGCGCATCACAAGGGCATCGTCCACCGCGACATCAAGCCCGCCAACATCTTCATCACCACCCGCGAACAGGCCAAGGTGCTGGATTTCGGCCTGGCCAAGCTGGCGCCCCGGCACATGGCCGAAGCCGTGGGCGCCTCCACCATGCCCACCGGCACAGCGCAGGAGCTGCTCACCAGCCCCGGCGTCGCCATGGGGACGGTGGCTTACATGTCGCCGGAGCAGGCCCGCGGCGAAGAGCTCGACACCCGTACCGACCTGTTCTCCTTCGGCGCCGTGCTCTACGAGATGGTCACCGGCCTGATGCCTTTCCGCGGCGACACCTCGGCGGTGATCTTCGATTCCATCCTCAACCGCCTGCCCACGCCTCCGGTGCGGCTGAACCCGGAACTGCCGGCCAAGCTGGAGGAGATCATCGACAAGGCGCTGGAGAAAGACCGGCGCATGCGCTACCAGACGGCGTCCGATCTGCGCGCCGACCTGGCGCGGCTGAAGCGCGACCTGGATTCCGGCCGGGCCTCGGCGATGACATCGGCCGCGGTCGCCGTGCCTGAAGTCGCGCCTGCGCCTACGGGTGGTGTGACGCCTGCAAGCGGGGCCAGCCGCCCGGTGACCGCTGCCGCCACTCCCGCCGCCGGCACCGCTCCCGCCGTGACACCGGCCCTCGGCACAACGCCCGCCAGCGGCGCCACGCCCGCGGTCGCGCCCGAACCTGCGCCGCGCAAGCCAATCAAGCTGTATGCAGCCGCCGCGCTGGGGACAATCGTTCTCGCGGTCATCGTCTGGTTCTTCTTCGCCCGCGCACCGCGTCGCAGCGCGACGGCCGGCCACAAATCCATCGCCGTGCTCTACTTCAGCAACCTCACGCAGGATAAATCGCTCGACTGGCTGGACCGCGGCTTGAGCGAAATGCTCACCACTAACCTGGCGCAAGTGCAGGGGCTCGACGTGCTTTCGACCGAGCGTATCCAGGGTTCGCTGCAGCGCGTGGGCAAGAAGGACGGCGCCATGGACCCGGGGTTGGCGCAGGCGGTGGCGCGCGACGCCGGCGCCGACGCCTTCATCACCGGCGCGCTGCTGAAGGTTGGTCCCACCCAACTGCGCCTCGATGTTCGCGTGCAGGACACGAAGACCGGACAGATTCTTGACTCCCATAAGCTCGAAGGCGAAAGCATCCAGAACATCTTCGGCATGGTAGATTCGCTCACGGCGCACATCGCCGGCCACTTCCTGCCAGGCAGCGCTGCCAAGGCGCCGGCCATCGAGCAGGCCCTGACCTCGAACCTCGAAGCCCTGCGGCACTACCAGCTTGGAGTCGACTACCGGAACCGCTACCTGACCGCGGACTCCATCCGCGAGCTGGAGGAAGCGGTGCGCCTGGATCCGCAGTTTGCCTCGGCTTATCTCGAGCTGTCGTTCGATTACCGTTTCGAGGGCGACCTGCGCAAAGCGGACGAGGTCAACCGCAAGATCGACCAGCTTCAGTCCCGTCTGCCGCGCCGCGAGCAATTGTTGTTTCAGGTGAACCAGGCCGCCCGCTCGCGGGACCCGGAGGCCATGATTCGTGCTCAGGAGGCCGTAATTGCGGAGTTTCCCCGCGAAAGTGATTCGCGTGCCTCGCTAGGGGTCATGCTTCTAGGCGCGAATCAGGCGGACCGGGCCATCAACACCCTGCGTGAAGGCTTGACCTACGACCCCAGGGATGAATCCCTTTGGAACATCCTGGGCTACGCCTACGCCAACAAGGGAGACCAGGCCGCCGCGCTCCAGGCCAACGATCAGTACATCGCCATTCGTCCCGGCGACCCCAATCCCGTGGACACCCGCGCCGACATCTTCTTCTGGTTCGGGCGGGATGATGAGGCCCTCGCCGCCTACCGCAAGGTGCTGGAGCTGAAGCCCGACTTCCAAGGCTTCGAGGAATACTTGAAGCTGGCGGTGGTTTACGCCGATCAGGGAAAATACGCCCTGGCAGAGGCGTCCCTGCAGGAATTCGCGCAACGCACCACCCCACTGAATCGCCTCTATTTGCCGATCTTCCAGTCCCAGATTCAGCAGATGCGCGGCGACCTGGATGGCGCCCTGGAAAGCTACCGCAAGGCTGTCGCCGAACTCGCTCGCGGAGGCCAGGACGCCAGCGCCGGCCAGACCCTGCAATCGTTCGCAAGTGCGGCCGCTTTGATGGGCGATGCCGCGCCGGCGCTCGCCTTCGCCCGCCAGCAGAAACTCCATGGCGAGGAACTGCCCGCGGTAGCCTCCCTGGAAGCAGTTCGCGGAGACCAGGCAGCCTCCGAGCGCGATCTGCAAAGCTTTGCCAGCGCGCGTCCCTGGATTTCGCCGCGTTACACCGAGCTCCACCGCCTCAGCAACCAAGTTGCGGCCGACATGCTCCGTAATGACGGGCGCGGCGCTTTGGAAGCCCTCGGTCGCTACCCTGACGTCCGAAGGGTCGAAGTTCTTTTCAACCGGGCACGCGCTCACCTGCTGGTGAACGACTATGCCTCCGCGGAGCAGGAGCTCCGCAAAACCTTGATGGAGAGCCGCACCTTCTCAAACTCCACTTTTATGCGCGGCCAAGTCCCGCTGTTCGGGCTGCTCTGCCACTTCTACCTGGGCCAGCTCTACGAGGCCACCGGCAAGAGCCAGCAGGCCATCGACGAGTACCAGTCCTTCCTCTCGCACTTCGAAGGCTCGCGCACCAAAATGCCGCAGGTGGCGGAAGCCCGCGCCGCGCTCAAGCGGCTGATGCACTGAGCCTCAGGCACCATGCGGCGCGTGCTCATCGCCACATCCAACCCCGGCAAGCTGCGCGACTTTGCCGGCGCCGCCGTGGCGCACGGGATTGCGGTCGCTTCCCTGCCCGATTTCGATTCCCTGCCCGGCGTGCGCGAGGATGGCGCCACCTTCGAAGCCAACGCCCGCAAGAAGGCCGAGCACTACAGCCGCTTCGCGTTCGGCGAGACGGTTCTGGCCGACGATTCCGGCCTGGAGGTGGACGCGCTGGGCGGAGCGCCCGGCGTGCACTCCGCGCGCTATGCCGCAACCGCGCCCGAGGGCAACGCCGATGACCGCGCCAACAACGCCCGCCTGCTGCGCGAACTCTCCCACGCCGCCGACCGCGCGGCGCGCTTCGTGTGCGTGATCGCCGCCGCGCGCGACGGGCGCACGCTCTCCACCTTCCGCGGCGAAGCCCAAGGCCGCATTCTGGACGCGCCCCGCGGCGCGGGCGGCTTCGGCTACGATCCTCTGTTCTTCTTCCCTGCCCTGGGCAAGACCTTCGCCGAACTCTCGGCAGAAGAGAAGGCAAGCGTCAGCCATCGCGGCGCGGCCTTCCGCAAGTTTCTGGAGTGGCGCTAGCGGCTGAGTGTCGATTATTCATGATGTCGGACCGTATGGGTGGAGCAGGGCTTCAGCCCTGCATAATGGCAGCGCCAATGGCACTCGGCTTTAGCCGCTGAGGGAGCGGCACTCTGTTCGTGCCGTGGCTGCGACGATTAAAAGGGTACCCCAGGGGCTGAAGCCCACAGTCTGAGGGGTGCATGAAATGCAGGCCTGAAGAGCCTGCTCCACCCTGGTGAATAATCCAGGCTTGAACGCGGCCCCTCGCTCGCGTCCAATCGTATGTGACGGACATCACATAGATAAGTGCAGTATTTCTTGACTCGCCGCGCGGCGGGAACCCATAATTTGAGGTTCTTTCTCTGTTGGCGTGGTTTCTTATAAGGAGTCGGTTTCGTATGGCATCCTACAACCCTCCTCTCACCACCAGTTCGCAGAAGATCGAGGACGGCGTGGCCGCCTTGCGCGCAGCCCAGGGCAGCGAGTTCTTCTGGCGCCGCCTGCACTCGCTGACCGGCATCATCCCCATCGGCGTCTTTCTGCTGGAGCACATTCTTTTTTCCAACGCGACCGCTTTGAATGGCCCGGAGGCGTATGCGAACACGGTGAGGTTTCTCGGTTCGCTGCCGCTGGTGACGGCGATCGAAGCCATAGGCATCTGGATCCCCATCGCCTTCCACGGTCTCTACGGTTTCTACATCTGGTACCGCGGCGACTCCAACGTGGGCGGGGCCTATCCCTGGACCGGCAACTGGATGTACACCGTGCAGCGCTGGACCGGCGGCATCGTTTTTTTCTACATCGGCTGGCACATCTGGCATCTGCGCTTTGCCGGCGTCGACCTGCACGCGCACCCGGGCGCCTCGTTCGGCAAGGTGCAGGGTGAGTTGGTGATCGCCTGGCAACTGGTGTTCTACATCGTCGGGCTGGTGGCGGCGGCCTGGCACTTCTCTTACGGCTTGTGGCTGTTCTGCGCCAAGTGGGGGATCACGGTGGGCGAGCGCGCGCGGAGCCGTTTCCTGGCCGTCTGCCTGGCGCTGTTCCTGCTCATCACCGGCGTCGGGTTGGTCAGCCTGCGAACTTTCCTGGTCAGCCCACGGCAGCCGGTGGACGTAAGCGCCGGAGAGTTGCGCACCGCTCCCGCTCCTGCGGCCACGGCGGCCGACAAACATCCGGAAGGTCATTGATATGGCAAATCCCAAGATCATCGTAGTGGGCGGCGGCCTGGCAGGCCTTTCGGCGGTCATCAAGATCGCCGAGATGGGCGGGCAGGTGGATCTGTTCTCCATCGTGCCCGTCAAGCGTTCCCATTCCGTCTGCGCCCAGGGCGGTATCAACGCCGCCAAGAACCTGAAGGGCGAGGGCGATTCCACCTGGAAACACTTCGACGACTCGGTCTACGGCGGCGACTTCCTTGCCAACCAGCCGCCGGTGAAAGCCATGTGCGAGGCCGCGCCCGGCATCATCGACCTGCTCGACCGCATGGGCGTCCCCTTCAACCGCACCTCGGAAGGCGTGCTCGACTTCCGCCGCTTCGGCGGCACGCTCTTTAACCGCACCGCCTTCGCCGGCGCCACCACCGGCCAGCAACTGCTCTACGCGCTCGACGAGCAGGTGCGCCGCTACGAAGCTGAAGGCAAGGTCACCAAGTACGAGCACTGGGAGTTTCTCTCCGCCGTGCTCGATGGCAGCGGCGTCTGCCGTGGCATCTGCGCCCAAGACCTGCGGTCTATGGAGGTGCACACCTTCCCCGCCGACGCGGTGATCATCTGCACCGGCGGCAACGGGGCCATCTTCGGCAAGTCCACCAATTCGGTGGTCTGCACCGGATCGGCGCAGTCGGCGCTCTACCAGCAGGGCGCGTACTACGCCAACGGCGAATTCATCCAGGTGCATCCGACTTGCATCCCAGGCGAAGACAAGTTGCGGCTGATGTCGGAGTCGGCGCGCGGCGAGGGTGGACGCGTGTGGGTGCCCAAGCAGGCAGGCGACAAGCGCGAGCCCAAGAGCATCCCGGAGAACGAGCGCTGGTACTTCCTGGAAGAGTGGTATCCCAAGTACGGCAACCTGGTGCCGCGCGACATCGCCACCCGTGCGATTTTCAAGGTAGTGTTCGAACACAACCTGGGCGTCGACGGCCAGCCCATGGTCTATCTCGACCTCAGCCACATCGACCGCAAGATCCTGGACAAAAAGCTGGAAGGCATCCTGGAGATCTACGAGAAGTTCGTGGGCGACGATCCGCGCGAGGTGCCCATGAAGATCTTTCCCGGCATGCACTACACCATGGGCGGGCTGTGGATCGACTTCCAGCAGGCCACCAACATCCCCGGGCTGTACTCGGCGGGCGAGTGCGAGTACCAGTACCACGGCGCCAACCGCCTGGGGGCGAATTCACTGGTCTCCTGCATTTGGGGCGGCTTCGTTGCCGGGCCGGCATCGGTGAACTACGCCAAGAACGTGAAGGGCCTCTCTTCCAACGGCTGCTTCGATTCCGAGAAGAAGCGGCAGGAGGAGGCGAGCGCGCTGCTAATGAAGTCCGACGGCACCGAGAATCCCTTCCGCCTGTGGCGCGAGCTTGGCGAGGTGATGACCAAGAACTGCACCGTCATCCGCTACAACAAGGAGCTCAAGGCCACCGACGCCAAGCTGTGCGAGCTGCTGGAGCGCTTCCGGCACGTCAACGTGAGCGACAAGAGCCTGTGGGCGAACACCACGGTGGTCTTCGCGCGCCAGCTCTACAACATGCTGCAACTGGCGCGGGTGATCGCCCAGGGAGCGGCGCTGCGCAACGAGTCGCGCGGCGCGCACTACAAGCCGGAGTTCCCCGAGCGCGACGATAAGAACTTTTTGAAAACGACCAAGGCGTCGTTCGCGCCCGATGCCGACGAGCCCAAGTTCGAGTTCGAGCCGGTGGACACGTCGCTGATCCCGCCGCGTCCGCGAAGGTACGACGTGGCGGCGTAGAAGTTTTTGGAAGTTGTCATCCTGAGCCAGGGAGGGCTCCCGCGCGTTGTTTCCGGCGCGGGAAACCCGAGCGAGGGATCTGGGTTTGATAGTCAGAACCAAGATCCCTCGCGGCTAAAGCCACTCGGGATGACAAGAGAGCAGGCTGTTACGGCACAGCTAAAGCTGTGCCCTCCCGACGCTCGGGATGACAAGTCAGGAGGAGGACACACATGGAACGCGCCTTGTCGATACGCAAATCCTGGCGTCCCATCCTGATGGTGGTGGGTGTGGCTCTGCTTCTGGCCGGCTTTTATTCTCATAATCAAGCCATGCAGGCAGCGGGTTTCTTAATCGCGATCTTCGGCGCCTTCGGCGGAGGCTGAAGGAACGCCTGTGCGGTGTCAGGGACTGACGCCACAAACAAAACGAAAGACGATCATCATGGCCAATAACAAGACCGTACTCTTAAAGATCAAACGTCAAGCCGCTCCCGGTTCGAAGTCTTACTGGGAGGAATTTGCCCTGCCGTGGAAGCCGGGGATGAACGTGATCTCCTGCTTCATGGACATTGCCGCCAATCCGGTGACGCGCGACGGCAAGGCCACCACCGCCATCTTCTACGACTCGAACTGCCTGGAAGAAGTTTGCGGCTCCTGCGCCATGCTCATCAACGGGCGCACCCGCATGGCCTGCTCGGCGCTGGTGGACAATCTCGATCAGCCCATCCGCATCGAGCCTTTCACCAAGTTTCCGGTGGTGCGCGACCTGGCGGTGGATCGCCAGGTGATATTCGAGAACCTGAAGCGGGTAAAGGCGTGGGTGCCGGTGGATGGAACGTACGACCTCGGCCCGGGCCCGCGCATGTCGCCCGACGAGCAGGACATAGCCTACCCGCTCTCGCGCTGCATCTCCTGCTGCTGCTGCATGGAAGCCTGTCCGCAGTTCAACGAGCAGACCGGATTCGTGGGTGCGGCGGCCATCTCGCAGGTGCGCCTGTTCAACACCCACCCCACCGGCAAAGCGCTCAAGAGCGAGCGCCTGCACGCGCTGATGGGCGATGGCGGCATCCACGAGTGCGGCTACGCGCAGAACTGCGTCGAAGTCTGCCCCAAGGACATCCCGCTAACGCGCTCCATCGCCGAAGTGGGCGGCGCGGTGATGAAGCAGGCGCTCTTCGACCTGTTCAAGCGCTAGTTCGAAACGGCGGGCCAGCCGCTCCGCCAGAGGTTGGATCAGCGGGACTCGGTGGCGGTCCAGCCTTCTTCCTGCTGCTTATCGGAAATCCACTGCTGGAGCTTGGCCACCACCTGGGCATCGATCTGGGTGAAGCGGAGGCCGGCTTTGCCGCGCACGTCGGCCCAGGCAATGCGGCCGGTGGCTTCGACCGCCATGCCTTCGGGCATGGTGAAGCGGATCTCGAGGTCGCCGCTGCACTTCAGGGGATTGACCAGGCCGCTCACCGCCAGCCCGCCGGCCGCGAGGTTGACGCTGCGCACGCTCAGCTCTTCACCCGACTTGGTGCGGATGGCGACCAGCACATCGAGCGCGGCGCGGAAGTAGCTCTGCTGTTCGCCGCCCAGCAGGCCCAGCGGGTTCGAGCTGCGGCGTTCGGCGTCGATCTTGTACTGCTTGAGCTTGCGGCTGAGGGTGCGGCGGGAGATGCCGAGCTGTTCCGCCGCCTGGCCCTGGTGGCCGCTGGTCCCGGCCAGCACCTTGACGATGGTCTGGCGCTCGATTTCGGCCAGGTCGCGGGTGGGGACTTCGTCCTCGACGCGCGGCGCCCCGCCGATCTCCGGGGGAAGGTCGGCAGCGCGAATCTCGGTGTCCTCGGACATGGTGGCCGCCTGCAACACGATGTTCTTCAGTTCTCGCACGTTCCCCGGCCAGGAATAGGCGAGCAGCGCATGCAGGGCGTCGTCGGAAAAACGCATCTCCGGCTTGTGCTGCTTGAGCAGAACCTCGGCCAGGCCGACGATATCCTCGGGCCGGCTGCGCAGGGGCGGCACCTTGAGCTGGAATTGTCCCAGGCGGTGATAGAGGTCGCTGCGGAAGCGGCCGGCGCGCACCTGCTCTTCCAGGTCGCGGTTGGTGGCGGCCACGATGCGCACGTCCACGGAAATCTTCTTGCTGCCGCCCAGCCGGTAGTAGGTGACGCCGTCGAGCACGCGCAGCAGCTTCACCTGCACCTTGGGCTCGAGTTCGCCGATCTCGTCGAGAAACAGCGTGCCGTGGTCGGCCAGCTCGAACAGGCCGGGCTTGGGAGTGTCGGCGCCGCTGAACGCGCCTTTCTCGTAGCCGAACAGTTCGCTCTCCACCAGGTTTTCGGGAAGCGCGGCGCAGTTCAGGTCCACCCAGGGCTTGTTGCAGCGCAGGGAGTTATGATGGATGGCGCGGGCGACGAACTCCTTGCCGCTGCCGGTCTCGCCCACGATCAGCACCGCGGCGCTGCTGTTGGCCACCCGCTCCACCATCTGCATCAGCTTGTGCATGGCTTCGCTGCATACCACGGCTTCAAAGCCCTGGATCTGGTAGCGCGAAGTCTCGGCTGAGGTGGATTCCGGCATGCCTGTAACAGCGGTCCGCGCACGGAAGTTTCCCGGGCGGAGCGGCGCCCTTACTGCTTTATCGGCCATCTGACCGGCACTGTCAACCGCGAACGCCCCCCCGTGCAAACTAAGGTACCGAACCATCGTGTAAGCACGTTGGTAATGCGCCGCGTTCCGTTTTGAACAGTATGATCAAGGTGGGGATGTTGAAGCGAGGAG
>JBIOFT010000062.1:0-20926 GCA_044447375.1 Terriglobales bacterium
GTACAAAGTACCAAGTACCCAGTACCAAGTATCAAGCACCGAGTCGCTAGTTTAGTCCAGAGTAGGGAATATCGTGTGCCGAGTTGTGCGCTACTGGCCTTTGCGTTGGTGAGCGACACTTGGCACTGGGTACTTAGTACTCGGTACTAACCCAGTGCTACAATCTCGCAGATATGTTCCGGCGCGCGCTTCCTGTCCTACTCCTGCTCTTCGCCATAGCCCCGCCCGCACTGGCGAAGCACGACCCGCTGGCGTCACAGATCGAAACCATCCTCGCCCAACCCGACCTGCAGAGCGGGTTCTGGGGCATCGAGGTGGTCTCGCTGAAAGATGGCCGCACGCTCTTCGCGCTGAACTCCGACAAGCTGTTCACACCGGCCTCGAACACCAAGCTGTTCACCACGGCGGCGGCGCTGGCGCTGATCGGGCCGGACTACCGGTTCAAGACCACGGTCGAAACCGCCGGCGCGGTGGACAAATACGGCCGTCTGGTAGGCGACCTGGTGCTGGTAGGGCGCGGCGATCCCAATCTTTCCGGCCGCGTGCTGCCCTACGCCGGCCGCACCCAGCGCACGCAGCCATCGATCCGCGTGCTCGAACAACTGGCCGACCAACTGGTGCAGAAGGGCGTCAAGTTCATCGACGGCGACATCGTGGCCGACGATTCCTACTACGCCTTCGAGCGCTACGGCGAAGGCTGGACGCAGGACGACCTGGTGTGGGAGTCGGGCGCGCCGGTCTCGGCGCTCAGCATCAATGACAACGTGATGTTCGTCAACATCCTGCCCGCCGACCGCCCCGGCGAGAAGGCATTCGTCTCCATTGACCCGTTCGCCGACTACTACCACATCGACAACCGCATCCTCACCACGCCTTCCGGCACCGGGCCGCGCAAGATCTTCATCAACCGCGAACCCGGCGCCAACGTGCTGACGCTCTGGGGCAACATCCCGGTAGACGATCCCGGCGCCGGAGAAGCGCTGGCCATCGATGACCCGGCGGCGTTCGCGGGGCAGCTCTTCCAGCGCTTGCTCGAGCAGCGCGGCATCGCTGTGTACGGCAAGCCGCGCACGCGCCACACCGAACTGGCCAGCCTGCAGACGCTCACGGTGACCGCCCTGGCCTCGGGCGGCGGAGAGCGCGGCTTGCAATCGCGGCAGCCGCTGGTGCTGGCCAGCTACCAGTCCTCTCCGCTCATGGACGATCTGCAGGTCATCAACAAGGTCAGCCAGAACCTGCACGCCGAGCTGATACTCCGCTTGCTCGGCCGCGAGAAGGGGACGTCGGGCACGATCGAAGGCGGCATGGAAGTGGAGCGCGGGTTCCTGACCCAAGCCGGCATCCAGCCAGACCAGTATGTGTTCTATGACGGCTCCGGCATGTCGCGCGAGAACCTGGTGACCCCGCAAGCGGTGGTGCAACTGCTGCGCTACGCCGCCGCCCAGCCCTGGGCCAAGGCGTGGCAGGACACGCTGGCCATCGCCGGCATCGACGGCTCGCTCGCCAACCGCTTCAAAGGGACCTCCGCCGAAGGCCGCGTGCGCGCCAAAACCGGCGCCCTGGGCCACGTCAACGCGCTCTCCGGCTACGCCACCACCGTGAACGGCGTGCCGGTCGCATTCTGCATCCTGGCCAACAACCACAAGCTCGCCTCCAAGCGCGCAGTGGACGTGGTCGACCAGATCATGCTGGCCATCGTCAACGACCGGGGAAGTGGAAAGTGATAAGTGGGAAGTGAGAAGTGAGAAGTGGTAAGTGATCAGTAGCCCGCTTGCCACTTATCACTTCCCACTTTCCAAAGCGGCGACGCCCCGGCGACCTCTCCTGGCTTCGACCGCAACCCGTGATGCCGCCGACTCGCCTGATCCCTCGCGAGGCCGTTAACAATTCCTGTATCTAGAATATCCTAGACTTATCTTGACATTGCCAGATATTCCCTCAACAATAACGAGGGGAGTGGATGTTCATGTCTCGAACAGCGAAGCGTTCTACGGTAAAGATTGGGCCGGAAATCGATGCCAGGCTCTATCGTGAGCTGGCAAAACTTGCCAAGGAAAACGGCCAGTCGCAACGACATTTGCTGGAGAAGGCCATTGAGCACTATCTCCGTTTCGTCCTGCCTTCAAAGCACACCGTAAGGCCTGAAGTGATGGCGGAATTCCGGCGATCAACCGATAAGAACCGGGAATTGCACAAGCTGCTGGCTCGTTAGATGCAGGGGCGCATTTACTTGACGGTCGCGGAAGTGATCGAGATGCACCGTCAATTGATCGAGGAATTTGGCGGTTCCCAGGGGGTGCGCGACGCCGCTTCGCTCGAGGCCGCGATCTTCCGCCCGCAGATCGGGTACTACAGCAGTGTGGCCGAAGAAGGGGCGGCTTTGATGGAGTCCCTGGCCAATAATCACCCCTTTATCGACGGGAACAAGCGCATCAGCTTCGCAGCGGCTGACACGTTTCTGCGACTGAACGGTTGCTACCTTGAAGTCGGGGCGCACGAAGCCCACCAGTTCATCACCGAATCGATTGCCAACGGTACATTCCGTTTTGGCACGATTCGCCACTGGATCGAGGCAAAGCTCAATCTCGGGCCGACTGACAAACCGTGAGATTCACCAAAGCAGCAATGGCAGCGTGATCGTGCTCGGCTCTCGGCCGGTGGGATAGCGGCGCGCGAGCACGGCCAGGTCCACGCCACCGCCGGTGAAGGGCGTCGGTTCGAAGCGGCAGACGGCGGCCTGATCGCGCGCGGCCTCGCGCCGCAAGCAGATGGGCTTCGCCCCGAACCTTTGCGAGAATTCCACGTCCTGAACGGCGCCACAGCACAGGTACAGGCTGAGCACGTCGCAGAATTGCAGCACGTCGGTGAGGAATTCGAATTCCTCCCGCGAATACCCGCCCAGCAGCCGCTGCTGACGCGCCTGCTCGCTTTCGAGAAAGTCCAGCAGAAGTCTGCGATCTTTCGCGCCGTCGATCCTCCACTCCAGCCGGTTCTTGGCCAGGCGCGAGAAATGTCCGCTGACCATGGCGCCGGCGATGGCCGCGATCTTCTCCGCGCGTTCGATGGAGCCGTTCCAGGCGCGAAGGAAATCCTTCGGCAAAAAGTCCAGGAACGAGAGCGGCCTGCCGTCGGTGAGGGTGATCTGCGCGTCAAACGGCGCCCAGCCGTCATCGTGCAAGGTGATGCCCTGCACCACCTCGGAGCTGAGCTGGGGCAGAAGCGGAGGCCCGAGGGCGGCGGCGATGGCGCCCGACAACGCGGCGTGGTCCGGCTGGGTGATGAGCCAGTATTCCGGCGCGCTGGTCTTTTGCGTGGGCAGGATGGCGTCCCACACCGGCACGCAGGCTGGCGAGTGTTGTCCGCCGCCGACAGGATGCAGCACCACGGCTCAGCGCCGCCGCTGCGCGCGTGCTGCACGTGCCGAAGTGGCTGCCGCTCCCTTGGGCCCGGAGGTTGAGGGCGGCTTGCGCATGCCTTCCAGCAGTTGTTTCAGGATCACCGCGTTGTTGTGTTCCTGGTTGCGCGAAGCAAAGACCAGGGTGAGCTGGCGGCTGTTGCCGGCGAGCTCGTAAAGTTCCGCGAGCGCCCGCGACGCCGCCGGGGCTGCGAGTTCGCCCAGATACTTCTTGCGGAACGCCGGCCACAGTGCCGGACGCGCGTGGAACCAGCGCCGCAGCTCGTTCGAGGGCGCCGCCTCCTTCAGCCAGGCGTCCAGCGCGGCGGCTTGTTTGGTGAGACCGCGCGGCCACAGCCGGTCGACCAGCACTCGCGTGCCGTCGGAGCGGGAAGGTTTCTCGTACGCGCGTTTCAGGATGACCGGCATGGAGGGTTTGCAAACCGGGGCTGCCGTACCCATAATAATCGTTTGCCGAGACTGAAGAAAATTCTGCCGCTGATTTTTCTGGGGCTGGCGCTCACGGGATGCGAGTCGCGCCCACCCTATAAGAGCGACGCCGAGCTGGGGCTCGACCCGCAGCAGGCGCGCGGTCGCGCCCTCTACGACGCTTATTGCCTCCGCTGCCACGAGGCCTACATCTCCGGCGGCAAGAACGGGCCTACGCTGATGGGAGTGTTCAAGAAGAAGGAGCTGCCCAGCGGAGCACCCGCCAACAACGAGCGCGCTGGCGAGGTCATCCTGCGCGGTCGGGCCAAGATGCCCGCCTTCAGCGACCGGCTCACCCCGGAGCAGGCGCAGGATATCCTGGCTTACATGCACACGCTGTAGGAATTTCGCCGCGGATGGAGATTTCTGCCGTCCCTATCCAATGGATTATTCGCCAGGGTGGAGCAGGCCTTCAGGCCTGCATTCAACCGGACAACTAAGCTCGCGGCTTTAGCCACTGAGGACTTTCTCGCTCTATTGTCGAGCTTTGTCTCCGATGAAGTCCCTCAGCGGCTGAAGCCGGTAGCACAGAAACAATCTTAATGCAGGCCTGAAGGCCTGCTCCACCCAGGCCGCTCCGGCATCGTACAATAGAGGCTGCGATGGCCACCCAGTTCGTCCAGATCGATGTGGGCCCGAAGCCGCGGGTGCCCAAGCCGGAATGGCTGAAGGCGCCGGCGCCGCTGGGGGAGAACTATCGCAATCTGAAGACGCTGGCGCGGCGGCTGGGGCTGCACACGGTGTGCGAGTCGGCGCAGTGCCCCAACATCGGCGAGTGCTGGAACCATCGCACCGCGACCTTCATGCTGCTGGGCAACGTCTGCACGCGGCGCTGCGGTTTCTGCGCCGTGCCCAAGGGCAGGCCCGGACCCATCGACCAGGATGAGCCGCGCCGGGTCGCTGAGGCCGTGGCCACGCTCGGGCTGAAGCACGCGGTCGTCACCAGCGTGAACCGCGATGACGACAACCTGGGCGGGGCCAGAATCTTCGCCGAGACCATCCGCGAGATCCGCGCGCTGGTGCCGGATTGCAGCGTGGAAGTCCTGATCCCGGATTTCCAGGGGCTCGACGAGGCGCTGCGCATCGTGCTCGACGCCCGTCCCGATATCCTCAACCACAACACCGAAACCGTGCCACGGCTCTACCCCGCCGTGCGCTCCGGGGCGCGCTATCAGCGTTCCTTGCGGCTGCTGGCCAACGTGAAGAAGTTCGCTTCGGGAATGCTCTCGAAGACCGGCGTGATGGTCGGGCTGGGCGAGAGCATGGAGGAACTGCTCGAGGTCTTCCGCGACCTGGCCGCGCAGCAGGTGGACATCTTTACCGTCGGCCAGTATCTCCGCCCCTCCAGAGACCATCTGCCCATCGCCCGCTTCTACACGCCGGAGGAGTTCCGCACGCTCAAGCAGGAAGCGCTTGCCCGGGGCTTCCGCCACGTCGAGTCCGGCCCGCTGGTGCGCTCGAGCTACCACGCGCATGAACAGGCTGAAAACTGCGGCTTTTAGCTTTTGGCTTGTAGCTCCTAGCTCCTGGCTTCGGCCCGACGAGCCTGGGCTTTTCGATTATTCAGACGCGGCTTCCCTCAATTAGGCTTCAAGCCAAAAGCCAAAAGCTAGCAGCCAAGAGCTGGGTCCCTCGCTAGAACATCTTGAAGTGGATGGTCAGGTACTTCTTGGGATTCTCGCGCACCGCCTTGACCAGGTTGCGGGTCTCCACCAGCATCTGGTCGGCGTTGGTGTAGAGCGAGGGATCCTTCAGCAGCAATCCCGCGCTGCCCTCGCCCGCCGCCAGCCGGTCGGAGATGGTCTTCAGGTTAGCGATGATGTCGTCGAGCTTCTTGGCGAACTCCGGGTCCTCGGCGAACTTGCCCAGGGCGCCTTTGCCGGCGTTGACGTCGTCCATCAGCTTGTTGGCTTTGGCGATGGTCTGGTTGGCGTTGTTGTACAGGCTGGGATCCTTGATCATCTTGCCCACCGTGCCTTCGCCTTTATCGATCTCGTCCACCAGCTTGCTGATCTTGTTCACCGAATCATTGAGCTTGTTGTAGAGCTCGTCGCTGTTGATGAGCTTGCCGATCGAACCCCGGCCCTCGCTGACCTGGGCCACCAGGCTCTGTACCTGGCTGAGCGTGGTGTTGAGCCGGTTATAGAGCTCGGGATCGTAGATCACCTTGCCAATGGAGCCCTCGCCGCGCTCAATGGCGGAGACGATGCGGTCCAGGCGCCGCACCAGGACGTCCACGTTCTGCAGGGTGCCGTTGCTGGCGCGGATCACGTCCTGGATGGCCGGTTGCCCCTCGGTCTTCAGTTCGTCGCCGGTCTGCGCTTGCGGTCCCTTGGCGGTCTTGTTGCTGATATCGACGAAGGTCTCGCCCAGCACGCCGGCGGTGGAGAGGATGGCGACCGAATCCTTGCGCAGCGGGTACTTGTTGGCGACCTTCATGGTCACCTCCACCGGGCTGAGCGGATGAGAGGGGGCGACGCCGATCCGGCTGACATTTCCGATGTCCACACCCTCCAGGCGCACCGGAGCGCCCACGCGCAGGCCGGCGGCATTCTCGAAATACGCCTTCAACATCAGCGTGGGAGTGAACAGCCCGCGGGTCCCGGTCATGAGAAAGACAAGGATGGCGAACACGATGCTGGCGATCAGCACCGTCAGGCCTACGCGCAATTGCGACCATCGAACCTGCTTCTGTGTTGGCACCTTTCCCCCGCGGCCGCACTCCGGCGACCCAACAGCGCCGAATAATATCAGATGCGCCCCGGAAAACGTCAGCCCAGACTGGGGCGCCAGGTGAAGGTCAGCAGGATGGCCGCGAGATAGGCCGCCGCACCGCCGGCCAGCGCCGCATTGAGCCCGAACTGGATGGCCACCATCACGGCCGCCACCGACCCCAGCACGCTGGAAGCGGCATTCATCGCCCACGCCCACTCGATCGCGCTCGAAGGCGGCTGTTGTAGAGACGTTGCTGGCAATGTCTCCGTAGCGATCTGCCGCAATCCTGTGGGGAAGGGCATGCCCATCACGAATCCGAGCGGCGCCAGCAGCACGCTGCTAATCACCAGCTTGGCGGGAAACGGCAGAGCGACTAGCGTTCCCAGCGCGCGCGGCAGAGCGAAAATGTACGCCACCACCAGCAGCGCGATCACGACCAGCACCGGGCGGACCTGCGCTGTCCTCGCCAGGAGCCGCCGCGAGGACGCGCTGCCCGCGCCGCTGCCCAGCAGCATGAGAAAGACGACCACCGTGAGCGCATAGGTAGGGTGCCCGAGAAACAGGACGAAGCGCTGGATGAGCGCGATCTCCACCAGTATGTATCCCAGGCCCAGCGCCACGAAGTAGAGCAGCGGAACCAGGTGCCGCGGACGTGCTTCTCCATGCAGCGCCAGCGGCCCGATCAGAAACGCCAGCACCGCCAGCAGCGAGATCACCAGGACGATCCCCAGCACCACCACTCCGAGATTGTTCTTCCAGTCCATGCCGCGGCCGCTGGCGTGGAGCACGTTGCGGACGGCGTCTCCCATTTTGAAGGTAAAGAAGAAGAAGGGCGCGTTGTCGCTGACTGGCGCGATGTTGAAGGGATAGTTGCGGATGAACTCCCGCCGCGGGCTGAAACGCACGTCACCAAGAGCCGCCCGCTCGTGCAGCAGGATGAGCCGCTGGAAGGGTGCGACGGCCTCGCCGGCGGCACGGCGCTCCCGGCGGAGGCCGTCGATCCAGGGCTCGTCCGACGATTCGTCGCCGGTGAGGCTGGCGAACAGCGTTGGAGTGTACAGCGGATACAGGTCTTCATTGTCGCGGATGTGCTGGAGCACCTCGCGCTCCTCATTCCACGTGAACGGCGTCTTCTTCGCCAGCACGGTGACGGGACGGCCGTCTTCATCGAGCGGGCCGTCGGCAACCACGATGAAATGCTTGCGCACGTCCTGCACGCCCATGGCTTCCAGCGCGTCGATCGCCTGCGAGACTACGCGCAGCGCCTCGCGCGGCCGCTGGAATTCCCAGCGTGTGATGGCGATGAAGCCCTCGGGCTGGAGGTGGTCGAAGTACTCGCGGAAGGCCTCCACCGTGTAGAGGTTGTTCTCACTGAGCGCGAAGGCCCCGGCGGCGGTGGAGGCCCAGGTATCCACCAGCGTCATCTGCACTACGTCGAACTTCTCGCGGCTGCCGCGGATCCAGGAGCGCCCGTCGCCCACGTGCATGCGCACCTGCGGCAGCTCGTAGAGGTGATAGCTGTAATCGGCGTAAAGGCCGCGCATGATGGTGTCGGCGATCAGCGGATTGATCTCGATGGCGGTGACGCTGGGGCTGCCGTTCGCGACCGCGCGCAGCACGTCCACGCCGCCACCTGGCCCGATGATGGCGTACGCGCCCCGCGGACGCAGCACGTTGGCGACGGCGGGCGCGGCCGACATGAGGTCCTCTTTCCAGTTGTAGCCCGGTTGTCCGCCACCCACGTGGTCGGCGCCTTGCGCGGGCGATTGCGTCTCCCCCCATTTCGGCGGGTCCACGTTCATGATGGCGGTGGAAGCATCAGCATCGATCACGATGTACTTGCCGGTGCCGACCTGGTCGACTTCCACCCGCGAAAGGGCGTTCCACCGGGCGAACAGCATCCAGGGCTGATCGCGCCGCATTCCCTTGGCGTATACGATGTCGATGAGTCGTCCGGAATGATTGGCGGCCAGCAGAGTGATGAGCACCAGCGCCAACACGATCGCCGGCCGGCGCAGCCTGCCAGAGTCGGCCCAGATCGCTGCCGCGCCTGCCATCGCCAGCGCCGCGAAGACGACCGCGTTCGGTCCGCCCACCCAGTTCAGCAGCGGCACCACGGCCAGGCAGGAGATCGCGCCGCCCACGAGGTCTGCGCCATAGAGTTCGGTGATCCGCCTGGTCTCCCGCGCGAACACCAACGAGAACAGCACGCCGGTGAGGAAGAACGGCACCGCGGCGGCGACGTACATCAGGCTCAGCCGTCCGAAGTTTGCCCAAGCCAGGTTCAGCGACACCGGCACGTGCAGCACCACTTCCAGCGCAACCACGATCGTCACCGCGTTGATACCGCACAGAACGGCGCCCAGGCGCCGCACCGTCCATCTCGCCAGCCACTGGCGGCGCAGATAGGCGAACACGCCGCCGGCGCCCAGTCCCAGCAGCGCGATGGAGATGGCAAGGAACGCGAAATGATAGAAGAGCACCACCGAGAACAGCCGGGTGAGCGCGAGCTCGAGCAGCAGGCTGGCAAAGCTCGCCAGGCCGACGCCGGCGATCAGCACGCGCCGGCGGGTCTCGATGGGGTTCGCGCTGCGCGGGAGAACGGCGGCTTGGCTCATCGGGAGAGGTCAGTCCTCGAGGATCACTTGCGCGATCGCCTGCGCGGCGGTGTGGGAGAGTGAAAGCGACGTCCGCCGCACGCCCAGCTTAGCGGCGAATTCGGCGGCGTGCCCGCTGAAGCAAAGGGTTGGCCGTCCGCCGGGCTCGCGGCCCACTTCGACATCCTTCCAGGTCACGCCGTGGCGCCATCCCGTGCCGATGGCCTTGAACCCGGCTTCCTTGGCGGCAAAACGCGCGGCAAAGCGCTCCATCGCGTTCTGCTTCGAGCGGCAGTAGCGGATCTCGCTGGCGGTGAACACGCGATTCAGGAAGCGCTCGCCGAAGCGCTCCACCGCGGCGGCGATTCGCGGGACTTCTACGATGTCGATGCCGGTGCCGACGATCACAGGAAAGGTAAGGTAACACACGGCCAAGTTCATTTCGCCGCGGATGCACGCGGATGCACGCGGATTGGATAATCATTCTGATGCGCGTTCATCCGCCCCCCGACTTCGCTCGGGGCAGGCTATCTGCGGCGGGGAAGTTAGCCAAACGTTGCTTGCCACAGGCTATTCCCCCACATTCACGTTGAATGTCGTCTTGCCCGTCTTGCCCTGCGTGTCTGCGGTGACGATGACTTCCCACTCCCCGGCCATGCTGAACTCGCCGGCGCCTTCGTACTCGCCATTGCCCGCGGGCTTGAGCGCGAATTGGTTCTTGCCCATGTCCATCAGCGGCATGACCAGCGAGACCTCGACCTGAGCGCTGTCCACTGGCTTGCCCAGCGTCTGCTTCACGGTGACGCGGAAATCCGTCTTCCTGGCGAACTTGGGCTGGGCCGGGTCCATGGCCAGCGCCATGATGAACGCCGAGCCGGGCGCAGCCTGCGTGCTGATGATGGCGCTCTTTTCGCGCGGCTTCGGCGGCGCGGTGTCCCTCTTCTTGCAGCCGGCAGCGAATATAAGAGCGAAGGCGAGCAAGCAGGCTAGGAATCGGGCAGGCGCTCGACACGGTGAAAAGCAGGTCCCTCGACTCGGGCCAGCCAACGCATCAAGCCAAAAGCGGGCTTGATGCGTCATTGGCCTGGCCCTCGCTCGGGATGACAATTCAAAATTATTTTCGGCCATGAGCAATGCAAGCTAGTGCGGGTGCGAGTGGCCGTCCTCGACCACGGCCACGCAGCCGTGCGCCACCTCGCAGACCACGTGCTCGAACTGGATGGTGGTGTGCTCGATCTTGAAGCTGGCGCGCAAGCGCTCCTTCACCTCGCGCAGTATCTGTTCGCTTTCCGAGGGCGGGATGTCCGGGATGGAGATGTGGCAGGAAAGCGCGTGGCTTTCCGAACCCAGGCTCCAGACGTGCAAGTCGTGGACGCCGTTCACGCCCTGGATCGCGGCGATCACCGCGGTGATGCGTTCCAGTTTCATGCCGCGCGGCGTGCCTTCCAGCAGGATGTTCAGGGTCTCGCGGATGATCTCCCACGACGACCACAGAATCAGCGCGCCGATAGCGAGGGAGAGCGCCGGGTCAATCCAGGTCTGGCCGGTCAGCAGGATGCCGACGCCGCCCACGATCACGGCGGCGGTGGAGAGCGTGTCGCCCAGCATGTGGAGAAAGGCGCTGCGGATGTTGACGTCGCGGCTCGAGGCCCAGAGCATGGCCGCGATCACCCCGTTCATGACCACGCCCGCCGCCGCTACCCCGATCATCAGCCGCGGTGCCACCTGCGCCGGCGCGTACAGCCGGTGTCCCGCTTCCCAGAAGATGAAGAACGCCACTGCCACCAGCGCCAGCGCGTTGACGAACGCGGCCAGCACTCCGGCGCGCTGGTAGCCGTAGGTCTTGGTCGAACTCGGCGGCAGTCCCTGCACGTACACCGCGAACCAGGAGAGCAGCAGCGCCAGGAAGTCCGACAGGTTGTGCCCGGCCTCGGAGAGCAGCGCCAGGCTGTGCGCGCGCAGTCCCGCCCCAACCAGCAGGACGATGTAGATCAGGGTGGCCAGCAGCGACAGGCGCAGGACCTTGGAGGTCCGCTGCTGGGCGTGGGTATGCATAGGGTCAGTCTAACTCAGTCGCTCACCGCTTCAGCAAATCCACCGGCTCGCGCACGTCGGTGACGCGGAAATGGCGGGCCAGCGTGGGATAGCGCTGCGCCACCGCCTCGTACATCAGATAAGCGATCCGGCGATAGGAAAAATGGCCGGCGGCCCCAGTGCGCAACTCGGAGATGTAGGCCGCCTCGGCAAAGTCCATTTTGAACAGCGTGCGCTTGCGGAAGGCCAGGGGCAGCAGGTAGAGGGCGTCGGTGCGCGCGTCCTCGGCGGCGGCGGTGCGTTTGAGTTCCGCCACTGCACCCTGCACGCGCTCCATGGCATCGTCGTAGCGCTGGCGCAGGCCGGCGGCGGCAAGCTCGTCGGGCGCTTCGTAGCCGTGCACGTCGGTGAACGCCTGGTGGATCTGCACGCAGCGCCGGTGACGGTGCAGATCGCGGAAGCCGCCGATGTCCATCAGGATGTCAAAGCGCAAGGTCTGCCCGGCGCTGAAGGCGCGCAGCAGTTCGTCGTGGGGGCCGCGGTGCTTGACCCCGAGATCAACGATCTCGCGGCGTTCGCCGGCGCCGAGCGCGGCCACCCGCTCGCGGATCTGCCGGTAGGGATACGCGCAGTGCTCGTAGAGCAGCGTGGTCGCGACCTCGACTTCGAGCGGCTCATCGTCCAGCAGATCGACGGGAGGCCCGGGCGCAACGGCAGCGCCGGCCATGAGTTCGGCGGAGGCCGCTGCCAGTTCTTCCCGGCTGCGCATCAAGTAAGGACTCGCTTCGGCATATTTGACCAGCGTCGGCGCGGGGCGCACTTCCTTCATCAGCAGGTCATAGACGTTGTTCCCCCAGCCCTCGTCACGCGCGCGGATTTCTTCCCACAACTCGCGAAGCGCATAACCATTCACGTTGTAGGCGGGATTGCGCGCGGCTTCTTTCAAGCTCTCTCCCAGCGCGCGTACCTCGGGGAAGCGGTCGGAGAGCAGGCGCGAAATCTGCGATTCCAGGGTGCGCGCATTGACAATCTGCCCCAGCGAAGTGTTGGTGGTCAGCGGCAGCAGGTAGCGCGCGACGTCGAAGGCGCGGGCGCGCAGGGTGCGGTCGTACGCCTCCTGCTTCATGTCGATGGGACGCGGCGTGCGCTCCTGCAGGTGGCGGAACATGCGCGCCGAGATGGTTTGATACTCGCCGAAAAGAAAATCGATGGTGTCGCAGAAGCGCCGCTGCGCCGAGCCGCTCGCGCCGAACTCGGGCAGGTGGTAGTCGGGATGAGAAAAATCCTGGTACCGCGTGGAGCGTTCCTGCCCATCCCAGCGTTGCTCGTCGACCACGGCGATGGCGGCCAGGATCGAGAGCCGCTCGATGGCCATGGCGATGTGCGCCAAATCCGCGATCGAACGGTGTCCGTACTGGAAGTAGTAGGTGTTGAGGAATTTCTCGGCCCGTTGTTCGCTGATCTCGCGCAGCGACTCTTTCATGGAGAGCGACGAGCGCGAGTACTTGGCCATGGCGTAGGCCTGCACCTCGGGCTCGACGCCGTAGATGGCATAGACGGACGTGGTGGCCGGCTGAGCCGGCTTCGGGTCGCTAGATCGGTTCTCGTGGGACATCGCGAGCGATGCTATTCCGGAATCGGCCACACCGGCAAGAGAATCTCAGGCCACGTGATGGGCTCAATCGAAAAAATCCGCTTGTTACTTCAGAGCGGCTACCGCATCTATATGACAGCGCAGGGAGGCGCTCTGGGAGTTACGTCCGTCACTGACTTTTGCACAGACGAATGTCCGAATTCGAGCTAGAATCGTCAATCTTGTTAATAGATGAGTAGCCTTCTTAAATCTTCAGCTCTTTTGTTGGCCGCCAGCCTCTCGTTGGGGGCGTGGGGAGCGACGTCGCCGGACGCGAACAGCGCCGAGCCCGATCTGTCGCCAGAGTGGGCGCTGACCGCCAGTCACGCCAGCCAAAGCGTGCCATCGCCGCCCGCAACCGTGCCCCGCATGGCGCCCGAGCTGGCGCTGCGGACCTTCCAGCAGCGCGCCGCGCGGCAGTTGAGCGAGCCGGTCAGCTACTCCGCCAACACCGTGGTCGAGGCTGAGCTGCCGGACACCTCGCAGAGAGGCCAGTACCAGTTGCGCCGCAGGTTCGTGGCCCCCAAGACGCTGTTGTTCACCCCGGTGCGCTTCGTGGGCGACAATTTTGTGAAGAGCAACATCATCGCCCGCCTGCTGCAGGCGGAAGTGGACCACGTCAACAAAGGCGAGGGCGCGCAGACGGCCATCAACGACGCCAACTACAAGTTCAGCTACAAGGGCGCGGAGGCGATTGACGGCGGCTCCGTCCACGTCTTCCACGTGAAGCCGCGGGCCAGGCGGCCGGGACTGTTCAAGGGACGGATCTACCTGGATGCCAGCACCGGCAGCCTGCGCCGCGCCGAGGGCACGCTGGTGAAGACGCAGTCGTTCTTCATCAAGAAGATCGACTTCGTGCAGGATTACGCCGACATCGACGGCTACACCCTCCCGGTGCACGCGCGCTCGCTGGCCAAGACTCGGCTGGTGGGACGCGCCGTGGTCGAGATCGCCACCGACGCTTACGACCTCAACACCTCCGCCAGCGCTGAAACGCCCACCGCCGGCGGCAGCCAATAACACACATCGGGACATCGGGTGATCGGGACATCGGGGGATTGAACCCCGGCGGCAATCAATGTTTCCGCGTGCGATTCCGCCGCCGACCGCCGACCGTTCCTACCCCTCTTCCGGCGGGTGCGGGCGGGTGGTGCCCAGCAGGATCTGGAACAACAGCAGCCAGCGCTTGACGTTAGTGGTCATCAGAAAATTTTCTTTGACGTGCTCGCGGCCGTTCTTGCCGAGCTGGGCGGCATACTCGGGGTGGGTGAGCAGATAGCGGATCTGGTAGGCGCAACCCTCGACCGAGTGCACCAGCACGCCGGTCAATTTATGGATCACCTGGGTGGGGATGCCGCCCACGGCGCCCGCGATCACCGGCTTCCCCTTCCACAGCCCTTCGGTGACTGTCAGTCCGAAGCCCTCCTTCAGTGACTTCTGGATGACCAGCGTGGACGCGCACTGGAGCGCGTTGATCTCGATCGCCGACCAGGGCGGCAGGTTGAGGATGATGACGTCGGGATCGTCGTCCGCCTCCTCCATCACTTCCTGGAGCACGGCTGCGCCTTCGGGGTCGTCGGTGGCGCCGCCGCCGGCCAGCACGAGCTGGCAGTCCACGTACTTCTTGGCGAGTTTGTAGGCCTGAATGACGCCCACCGGGTCCTTCAGCCGGTCGAAGCGGGAGATCTGGGTGATGACCGGCCGGCTGCGGTCGATGCCGAAATCGTCGCACACCTTCGCGACTACGCTCTCCTCCAGATCCTTGTTCTTCTCGGAAAGCGGATCAATGCAGGGATAGAACAAATACTGGGGGCAGGCGAGCTGCCGGCTGAACGCCGGCGAGGAAAAAATGGCGGCATCGTACTGGTCGATGAACGGGCGCAGGAATCCCCACACCTCGGGATTCGGGTTGGAGAGATCGATGTGGCAGCGCCACACCCAGCGCCCGCGATGGCGCTCCTTGGAGCTGATCAGCGCCGCCGGCTGCGGGTCGTGCATGACGAACAGATCCTCGACGAACTGCATGCGCTGGCGGTTCTGCTCGGTATACATCATGAAGATGTCTTTGACGGCCTGAGTGACGGCGTACTCACCGCCGTGCAGCGCGTTGTGGAAGCCCTTGGTGACCTCGAAGAAATCGTTGCCGCCGGTGATGACCTCCCACTTGGTGGCGACCTCCAGCTCGTTCAACAGTGGGATCAGGCGGTTCAACATCTCGGCCACCCCGCCGCCCACCGCGGTGGAGTTCACCATCTTCACCGTCTTGCCGCGAAGCTGGCGGGCCAGGAAGCGCAGGTCGTCGAGTTCCGGCTTGCCGATGATGGGCTGGTAATCGTCGAGTTTGGGAGGCGGAGGCGGGGCCGGCGGGGTGGTGGAGATCTTCGGCCGGGGCCGCTGGCGGCGCTCGACGTCAGGCGCGCTCGGCGCATGAACGGCGCCAGAGCCGCTTTCCGCCGGCTGATCGCTGGTCAGGGTGGCTTCGGGCTGGAGGGGCTTTCCGTCGCTCATCGCTCTCGCGTCCTCACTTCGTCAGAGCGCGCTCTGGACGACCCGCAGGATCGCCCGGCGCACGTCGTGCAACGTGGAAGTGTAGATGTCGATTCGGTTGATGCGGTCGGCCAGGCGGGCGAGGTCAAGCTCGTGCTCCAGCCACATTGAGAAATCGTTCGAGTTCAGCTTCAGGCGCAGGCGTGCGTCGATGAAATGGTAGTAGATGCTGTGCAAGCTGACCTGGCGGACGCCGTCGGCAAATTCCGCCAGATTGCGCGCCACAAAGGGAGTGGGGATGACGATCAGCTCCGAGGCCGAGAAATAGAAGGGCTCGAAGGCGGACCGCTCGCGGGCCCGCGGGTTCTGCTTGAGATAGGCGTCCACGATGTCCACCAGGCGCTGGCGCAGCGCGGCGATGGAGGTGAACTCGCGCACGTCGATGCTGGCCAGCCGCTCCGCCAGTCCTACTTCATTGCAGGCGGCGAAGGCCCAGTGGGCAAAGTCGTTGGAGAAGCCCTCGCGGATGAAGTGGTGCTCGCCCAGGGTCTGGAAGGTGTGCTGGAAGATGGATTCGTCGGGGCACACCTGCAACGCCGCCAGCAACTCGGCCAGGTTGCTGGCCTTCTCCCGGCCGATGCGGAGGAGATGGGCCGCCGAATTGAAATAGAAGGGCGCACGCGCCCATCGGCCTGCGACCGCGGGCATCTCCGCCGTGGCCATGGAAATCTCTCCTCCCGAGGGAAGCCTCAGCAGCAAAAAGGCTGAATTTCGTTGGATGCAGCTACCGGATAATTGGGTAATTTAGTAATTTGGTGACCCTGGCAATTGAACCCTTGAATCACATTGAATCATTGATTCATTGGTTGTCAATGCCAATGGCCCAATGACCCAAATGGGCCAATGGCCCAATCCGATTATGCCTCATGCCGAATCACTTCTGCTCGAGTTGTTTGCCATCTTCGTATGGGCGAAGGTGTTCGGGGAAATCTTCGAGCAGCTCGGGTTGCCGGCGGTGGTGGGAGAGATCCTGGCGGGCGTGATCCTCGGACCCTATGCCGCCAAGTTCGTCAACCCGGGCGCGACCACGCTTTCCATCGCCGGACTAGGGGCCATCTTCCTCCTGTTCACCGTGGGCCTCGAAACCAGCCCCAAGGATCTGATCCGCGCCGGGCGCACCTCGCTGCGGGTAGGACTCGCCGGCGTGCTGGCGCCGTTCGCGCTGGGATTTGTGTACCTGCGCCTGCGCGGCGACCCCGTCCACGAAGCCATCTTCGTGGCGGCGGCCATGGTGGCCACCAGCGTCGGCATCACCGCCCGCGTGATGGGAGACCTGCGGGTGCTGCACACACGGGTGGCCAGCATCATCCTGGGCGCGGCCGTGGCCGACGACATCCTGGGCATGATCGTGCTGGCAGTGGTGGCCGGCTTGGGCGCGAGCGCCGGGGTGCAGTGGGTGCAGCTCACCGTGCTGCTGGCGGAAGCGGTGGCGTTTACCGTCTTCATGGTGTTCTTCGCATCCAAGGTGATCCACAAGATGCGGCCGGGCGTGGAACGTCTGTCCACCCAGAACGCGCCGCTGATCCTGGCGCTGGCCCTCTGCCTGGGACTCTCGGTCGCGGCGGAAAGGATTGGCATGGCTGCCATCATCGGAGCGTTCTTCGCCGGGCTGGCCTTCGCCGAGTACTCCGGCGAGTGGAGTTTGGCGCCGCGGGTGAACGCCATCACCGAATTCCTCGCTCCTTTCTTCTTCTTCACTATGGGCGCGCGGCTGGACCTGCGCATCTTCAACCGGCAGGTGATGGTGGCTTGCGTGGTGGTCACGGTGCTGGCGCTGATCGGGAAAGTCGTCGCCTGCGGCCTGCCGGTGCTGCGGGAAGGCTGGCCGAGCGCGCTGAAGGTGGGCGTGGGCATGACGCCACGCGGAGAAGTCGCGCTGATCGTGGCCCTGGTCGGATTGCAGATGAATATGATCTCGCAGGCAGCGTATGCCATCGTCATCTTCATGACCGGGGCGACCACGCTGATTGCGCCGCCGGTGCTGCGGTATCTCTTCAAGCGGGATGCGGCGGCGGAAGGATTGAGTCATTGAGCCGATATGTATTCACATTGTGCGCACAATGCTGTATATTATTTGTGTATACATGAGGGGGCAGCCATGCCGGCACCGGGAGCAAGAGCCAGGAAGACCCGTGACGAGACCATTAATCTGCGCGCGAGCCAGAGCCAGAAGGCGCTGATCGACCGGGCGGCCGATGCGCTGGGCCGGAACCGCTCGGATTTCATGCTGGAGACGGCCTGCCGCGAAGCCGAAGCGGTTTTACTCGACCGGCGGTATTTCGCCCTGGACGCGCAAGACTTCAAGCGTTTCGAGGCGATGCTGGACAAGCCTCCGGCGAGCAATGCCAGGCTGCAACGGCTGCTCAAGACCAAGCCGCCGTGGCAGCGGTGAACCGGGTTGAGGACCGGCTCAGTGCGCCGGAGAAGCTGCGTGCGGACCACGATCTGTCGGCATTCGAGTGCGGCGAGCCGGCATTGGATGACTGGCTGCGCCGGCGCGCGCTTCGAAACGAGGAAAGTGGCGCGTCCCGCACCTATGTGGTCTGCGCAGGCAAGCAGGTGGCCGGATATTACGCCCTGGCTGTGGGCGCCGTCGTGCATGCGGACGCGCCCGGACGCGTCCGGCGCAACATGCCCGACCCCGTGCCGGTCATGGTTATCGGACGTCTTGCCGTCCATCAGAGGTTTCAGGGCAGGGGCATCGGGCCGGGCCTGGTGCGCGATGCGGTGCTGCGCACGCTGCAGGCATCGGATATCGCCGGCATCCGCGCTATCCTGGTGCATGCGATTTCAGAGCGGGCGCGGAAGTTCTATGTAGAATGCGGGTTTGTCGCGTCGCTGCCGGTGGACCCGATGACGCTGATGATTACGGTGGCGGAAGCGGCAAAGTCGTTGGTCGCACGCTAACACTCGTGCGCGACTCACCTCGGAGGCTCTCGCATGCCGGACCTGAAAGGCCGGATAGCGCTGGTGACCGGAGCGTCGCAGGGGATCGGGCGGGCGTGTGCACTGGCCCTGGCTGAAGCCGGCGCCAGCGTGGCCGCGGCCGCGCGCAACCGGGAGAAACTCGCGGGCGTGGTCGAGGAGATCACGCGGGCCGGCGGCACGGCCGAGGCGTTCCCCATGGACGTCGCCAGTGACGAACAGATCAAAGCTGCGTCTAAGTCAGTGATGGACACGTTCGGCAAGGTGGACATCCTGGTGAACAACGCCGGCATTGCTCGCGACCAGCTCCTGCTGCGCATGAAGCGCGCCGACTGGGACGCTGTGCTGGCCACCAATCTCACCGCGGCGTATCTCACCATCCAGCAGGTGGTGGGCGTCATGATGCGCCAGCGCTGGGGACGGATCATCAACATCACCAGCGTGGTGGGACAGATGGGCCAGGCCGGGCAGGCCAACTACGCCGCTTCCAAAGCAGGATTGATCGGCTTGACCATGGCGCTGGCGCGCGAGCTGGGGTCGCGCGGCGTCACCGTGAACGCGGTCGCGCCCGGATTCATCGAGACCGCGATGATCGCCGGGCTTCCCGACGAACACAAACAGAAGCTTCTAACCCTGGTGCCGCTGGGCCGTTTGGGAACCGACCGCGAAGTGGCGATGGCGGTGCGCTTTCTCGCCTCCGAGGACGCCTCCTATATCACCGGCCACGTGCTCAACGTGAACGGCGGCATGCTGATGGGGTAAGCATGAGCACGGCTGCCGAGTCCGCACTGAAGATCATCCAGGCAAGCACGCCCGAGCAAGTCGCCGCGGTGCGGGAGCTGTTTCTGGAATATGCGCAATCGCTCAACTTCAGCCTGTGCTTCCAGAGCTTTGACCAGGAACTGGCCTCGCTGCCCGGAGATTACGCGCCGCCCTCCGGACGCCTGCTGCTGGCGGAATTTCATGGCCGGCGGGCGGGATGCGTGGCTTTGCATCGCCTCGAGGACGGCATCTGCGAAATGAAGCGGCTGTATGTGCGTCCGGAATTTCGTGGCCACAAGATCGGGCGCCGGCTGGCCGAGGCGGTGATCGCGGAAGCGCGCGCCGCGGGCTACGAGCGCATGCGGCTGGACACGGTCGCGCCCGTCATGCGGGAAGCGGTCCAGCTTTATGGTGAGCTCGGGTTTTATGAGATCGCTGCTTACCGTCCGAATCCCATGGAGGGAACGCTATACTTGGAACTCTTGCTCGCTCAACCGGGTCGTGTGACGGCTGAGAATTTCCACAGCAAAAACGTATAAGCTGAATATGATGAGCGACAGCATTCATGGTGTAACGATAGAGACGGTATCCGGGGTGACCATTTTCAAGGTGCGCGGTGTGCTCAAGCTGGGAGAACCGGTCCTGGATGAGTTGCGGGGGCGGTGCTGCGAACTGGCTACGCGCCCGATCGACCGGCTGGTGCTGGACCTGGAACACGTCCCCGCCATCGACTTCAGCGGGGTCGGCGTGCTGATGCAGGCCTATACCTCCCTGCACAACCGCGGTGGCCACTGCAAGCTGCTGAATCCGGCCCACACCCCGGGCGAGGTGTTGCGCTTGGTCGGCCTGCTCAACGTGTTCGAGGTTTACCACGACCGTAATGCCGTCCTTGCCAGCTTCGAGCCCTCACCCCAGCAAACCAAGACCGGGTTTGCTGGGGGCCCCGAGCGCGCCGCCTGATCCGCGCGGGGCCGGCCGGTACTTTCGAAAAATTCGCTTGCCAACCTTCTTGGACTCTGGTTACTATGCCGATACCTCCCCAGGCGACGGCTGAGAGTTTTCTTCCCACATGAACATCGGCGAGACCATACGAAGTTACCGCCTGCAAAAGGGGATGTCGCAAGGCGACATCGAGAAGCGCACCGGGCTGCTCCGTTGCTACCTGTCGCGCGTGGAGAATGGACACACCATCCCCTCGCTGGACACCTTGGCCAAGATCGCCGGCGCCATGGAGCTGCCGCTGGCCCAGTTCTTTGCCGAGAACACCCCGCCCAACGGCCATCCGGGGAGAGTCCCGCAGTTGAGCGACGAGGATGTCCGCTTCCTGTCGCAGGTCCGCCGCTATTCTTCCAACCTGAATGAGAGTGATCGCAAGCTGGTGCTGGCCATGGTCAAGAAGATGGCAGCGACGGCGAAATAAGCGCCCGGTAATCAACAGCTTGGCCAGAAAATTGGGCACGGATTTGCAGGGATAAAATCCGTGTTGATCCGTGGCTGCCTTTTCCCCCAACCCGGCGTTCACCGACTTCGGTGCCGTAGGCAGCGCCGGGGGCGGCTGGTAGGCTGCATCGCGGAAGGATTCCGCTTGACCGTCGACGAAGAACTAGGCCTGTTGGAAGACAACATCCGCAAACTCAAGATCGAGTACGACATCTATTTCGCCGGCGGAGTCAAGCGGCCGCCGGAAGACGTCGAGTGGCGGGTCCGCAACACCATCAAGAAGTACAGCGAAGGCCGCAAGCTCACCCTCCCGCAGCACTTCCGGTACAACACTTTGGCCCAGAAATATGCCGTCTTCAGCGATCTGTGGCGGCGCAAGCTGAAGATCAA
>JBIOFT010000063.1:0-20514 GCA_044447375.1 Terriglobales bacterium
ATGCCGAGCCACTCCGGTTTCCGGCCCACGTCGTAGTCCTTGACCTTCACCAGCGTGCCGTTCTTGATCTCGTAGATCGGCGTGGTGGTGCAAGCCCGATGGTCGCTGGCGGTGTAGGTCACGTTGCAAGCGATGCCGCCCATGTCAAAGTTGCTCAGCGTCTCGAATGCCTTCTTGATGCCCTCGCCGTTGAGCTGCCCGGCTTTGTCGGCGCGCTTCAGGCCTTCGGTGATCACCAGCGTCGAGGCCCAGCCGCGGACGTACACGGCATCGCGCGGCGGCGACGAGATGTCCTTACCTTTGTTGAAATCAAGGATTTTCTGCATGCCCGCAACCTTGGTGCCGTAGGGCGGATGCGGCATCACTCCGGTGACGCCGTCGGCGTTGTTCTTGGCAACCGCCACCAGGGCCTCGCTGAAACCATAAGGATTGGAGCCGAACTTGGTCTTGAGGCCGAGCTTCTGCGCATCCTTGAGGATGATGGAGACGCCGGTCGTGGTCACGTTGATGTAGGCATAGTCGGCGCCGGCCTTCTGCATGGTGAGCAGTTGGCTGGTGGCATCCTGGAAGGCGCCGGGCAGCACGCCTTCATAAACCCAGTCGATGCCGATCTCCTTGGCGAACTCCTTGCCCGCATTCATAGGCGCGCGGCCGTAGGCGTTGTCGCCGAAAAGGGCCGCCACTTTCGGGTTGCGCGACTTGTCCTTCCAGTCATCCTTCACCCACTTCAGCCATGCGCGCAGTTGGTCGGAGTAGGTGGGCGCGACGAAGAAGTTGTAAGGGTTCTTGGTGGGATCGGAAATGGGGGCGGCGAACGAGGCGGAGACGTAGGGAATCTTGTCCGTGGCCGCCTGCCCACGCAGGGCTTCGGTATCGCCCGTGCCCCAGCCGGCGATCATCACCACCTTGTCGTCGTTGACCATGCGCTTGTAGGCGGCGATCGCCTCCGGGATCTTGTAGCCGTAGTCCACATCCACCAGCTTGAAGCGCTTGCCATTGATGCCACCGTGCGCATTCACCCACTCCACGGCATCGCGCACGCCCTGGGCATAGGACTTGCCTACGTCGGAGGTGATGCCGGTCAGGTCAAAGATGCCGCCGACCTTCACCTCGGGTCCGGTAGCCTGTTGAGCGTTCAAGGAAGCGGCGGCCAGAAGCAGCAGGCCGCACATGAGAACCATCCACTTGCGGAGGGAAATGCCGTACGCCATACACTTTTCTCCCTGGTAGTTATTTTGAAGTTAATGAGACCCTATCGTCGGAGGCCGGAGTGTACCAATTGACCCACCGGGGCGCAAGGACATGGAGGAGGGGAAGGGTTCCATCGGAAGAGCGTCTGACCCGCCATGATCCGGCCCTCGTGGGCATTTTCGGGGGCGATTCGAGATGCTCCAAACGGCCGCATTTCTCCAGTTGATAATATACAACCTTAGGTGGTATATTTATGCAAGGAGGAGCTGGTGAAGGAACGGTATTCCGTCAGAGAAGCGGCTGCGATTGCCGAGGTTTCTCCGGAGACGATTCGCACCGCTTTAGAAAAAAAGGCACTCAGACCCTCGCACAAACACAAGACCGGCAAAGCAGTACGGTACGGCTTTTCCGTTCGCGACGTCCTCCTCATGAAGTTGTTTACGGAATTTCCCTTTCCCCTGGGGAAGGACGACAAAGATGCGCTAAGGGCAGTTCTGCTGCGCAGGGCAAAGACCGCGAATCGCTGGCGTGTGGCGGGGCCGGATCTGGTCTTCGCTTCAGGACAAGTAGAGGTCATTGTGCAGTGCAAGCACATTCGCCGGCGTTTAGCGCACAACATCGCGGCTTTTCATTGGGGAAAGAGGCGCATCGTAATGTCGCCGGAGATTTTGAGCGGAGAACCGGTCTTCCGGGGAACTCGTATCCCCTTGGAGCACATTGCCGGACTGTTCCGGAAGGCGGTTGATGAGCGGGAGATCGCAGAGGATTTTCCACAGCTCGGTGCGCGTGATCTGGCGTATGCAGAATTGTATGCTCGCCTCGGCCCCAAGCCCGGCCGCCCGAAACGGGGCTTGCAGATTCGCAGGAAACACAAGGTCGCATAGCGGTGCAGCTGCTCCTCGATGAACATATATCGCCAACAATCGTCGACCTCTTGGTGCCGATGGGCGTGTACTGCCGCGCGGTTCCTCACGTGGGCCTGTCGGGCCAGCCTGATAGCGTAATTTGGGAGTATGCGCTTGCCCATGATTTTGCCGTTGTCACCCTCAATGCACAGGATTTCATTGAACTGCTCGACGTGGAGCTGCATCCGGGATTGATCGTTCTGCGGGAAGGTGGGTTGACCCGCGAAGAGCAGTGGGCGCGAATCCAGCCAGTTGTGCACCATGTCCTGCAAACTGGGGACCGAGACTACATGGTTAACAAGCTGATCGAAGTGACAGGCGTCGGAATGTTCAACGTACGTGACATACCGGCTCGGTAGCAAATCGTGGGTGGGGACTTAGGGGTGATTTCTGCCTGTCAGAGCATGGCAATGCGCTTGCTGCAGTCTAATCCCTTTTGTTTGCGGCCCCTGCGTCGCGATCCGCCAACATCTTCATGAGGTCCTGATACGACTTGGGCATGGTCACGGTGTCGCGCATGGCGACGGTGATCGGGTAACGGGTGCCCCCTTTGTGGGTGCCTTCCAGGCCCTCGATGATCTCGTGCGCATACCCCCAGGGGAAGGCGAAAGCCATCTCGTTGTCTTGCGCCATGCCGAAGACGCGATCGCCGGTACAGGGGAGAATGACCTTAGGCTCGTTGGTGGTGAGGGTCTGGATGACGATCTCGGCGCAATCCAGGCGTCCGCCGGCGGTCGAGACCACGCGCCCGCCACGCTTGTAGAGCGAAGCGTGGACCAGCCGCAGCACCTGCGCGCTGTTGGCGTAAACGGCAATGACGTGCGGTTCGAACGTCGCCCGGTTCAGCGGCGCAACGCAGACGTAATCGTACGTGCCGGGTTCGAATCTCCAGGCGCTGGCTTCCAGGTTGGCGGCCGCGGCTTCGTCCTTGCAGTACATCCCGACGGAAGCGAAGCCCTTCAGGTATTCGTCGTTGGGAGCGTGGAAGCCGAAGGCGATGGCGGCCAGCGGGCAAATCACGTCGTCGCGACCGACGGCGATGCTCCACCCGTAGCGGCGCGCCACCCCGATCGACTGGCAGACGATCCATTGCTCGCCCATGGTCCTGCTCGGCACCTTCACGCCTTCGGGAACCGCTTCCCCCGGCTTGAGCATGCGGATGGCAAGGGGAAAGGTGTCCGGGCGCACGTAGCGCGTCAGCGCCTCATCGAGCAGTCGCAAGGTTGCGGCGAAGTCTTCCGGCATGGGAGAGCTCCCAAAGATATTGAAGTAACCCCAAAGCCTAGCAGAATCAGGGGACTGTCGTACCGATAGTCCGCGCCGCCCTTGGCCCGACTCTCCGGATGTCTGGCGGGAGGTGCTAAAATGTGTTTATGGCAAACACGCGCAGCGCGACCTTCAGCATCCGGCTGAAGCCGGAAACCAAGAAACGGCTGGCCAAGCTGGCCAAGGCGTCCGGACGGAGTTCGAATTTTCTCATCTCCGATGCGGTGGAATCCTACGTTGCCGACCAGGAAAGAATCGTCGCCGAAATCCGCCAGGCCGATCGCCAGGTGAAGTCTGGCCACTACGTCAAGCACGAGGACATGAAGGCTTGGCTTCTCTCCTGGGGTACCGAGCACGAGTTGCTGCCGCCGAAATGCATCTGCGGCAAGGCGCATGATGACGAGGCGCTGTGCCGGTAGATCCACCCCGGCGCGCGCGGCGGATGCCGGTTGAGATCGTCTGGTCGCCGCTGGCGCGGGCGCGGCTGCAGGAAATCCGCGCTTATGTGGCGCGGGACAAACCCGAAGCCGCCGGGCGGCTGGCCATCCGGATCGTCACCCTGGTTGGAACTCTAAGAAATCATCCTCACCTGGGCCGAGCCGGAGCCCAGCCCGGAATCCGAGAGTTGGTCATCGGGGGCAGTCCCTACATTGTCCTCTACCGTGTGCGAGGCAGGCGAGTAACCATCAATACCATTGGGCACGGAGCGCAGCGGCGGCCCGGCGCGCCGCGGCAGAACTGATGCTGATGCCGGTGCGCGGACCCCGCATATCTGGAGAGTTCATTAAGGAGAGCTGTGGCCGGCGCACTGCAGCACCCCAAGGTATCGGCTCCACGGACCCGCGGCCTCCCGGTATTGGTGGGCCATAACCCTTGAGATTTGGTGCAGATGGGTTAAGTCATGAGCTGCCCAGGTCGCCAGCAGCTCGGACAAAGTAACTACGCCGAGGGTTGGATGTCGTCCACGCCGCTCCAGGTCCTCCTGCCGCAGATTCAATGCACGCAGTTCGCCCAGGTTTTCTGACCGCAAACGAGCAAACTCATCCAATAACTGCCCCAGCGACTTACCTTGACACTCTCGCGCGTGTCCCCCACGATCAAAAGACTCAAACGCCTGAGTCTCGCCCAATTGCAGCACCATCCTCGCCCGCGGAATCCAATTCGTGCGTTCGGCGTCAATCAGATGGCCGATGACATCGAACGCGCTCCAGGTATTTTCACCTTCATTTCGGCATGTCCACGTTTCCGGCAGATCACGCAGAAGCGCATTGAGAGCAGCGGGAGTGCGAGTGAGAAGCGATATGGTGTGCTGCAAGTTATATTCCATCATGCGCCTCAATTCGTAGACAGCGATTTTCCAGAGACTCTGATTTTAATCTGTTCGGCGTCGCATGCGTCAGAGCCCGATCACTCCGTAGCGGATCACCAGGAACGACGTAACCGCCACCACGATCCACAGCAGCACACCCTGCAACAAAGGACGCGGGCCCACCGTCTTCAGCGTGCCGCGTGAAACGCCGCTGCCGATCAGGTAGAGCGTCGCCGTCAGGCCCACGATCCCCAGGCGGTAGAAGCCGTGAAAAATCGCGGCTCCGGCGGGCAGGAAGGAGTTGGCCACCGCCGCCAGCAGGAACAGCGCGATGAACCACGGCCAATGGATGCGCGCTCGGCTGCGCTTCACCGCGGCCGTGGCCACGCACATGGGAACGATCCACAGGGCGCGCGCCAGCTTCACCGTAGTGCCCACAGCAAGGGCCAGCGCCCCGTACTTGGCGGCCGCGCCCACGACCGAGCTGGTGTCGTGGATGGCCAGCGCCGCCCACAGCCCGAACTGGGTCTGCGAGAGATGCAGCGCGGCGCCGATCGAGGGGAACGTGAGCAAAGCCACCGAATTGAGGATGAACACCGTGCCCAGCGCCACCGACATCTCTTCTTCATTGGCGCCGGCCACCGGCCCGACCGCTGCGATGGCGCTGCCGCCGCAGATGGCGGTGCCGGTCGCAATCAGGAATCCCGCCGTCGGCTTCACTTTGAGAGCGCGCGCCAGCAGCATTCCCAAGCTCAGGGCGAACGCGATCCCAAGGGCCGTGTAAACGAATCCACTACGCCCGGCCTTGAGCACCTGGTGCAGATTCATCCCGAATCCCAGGCCGACGACCGAGGCCTGCAGCAGCGTGGTGGTGATGCGCTTGGTGGCGCGGCTGAATGGATTGGTGAAGGTGAGCCCGAGCGCGAGTCCGAGCGCCAGCGCCAGCGGTGGCGACGCCCACGGACTCAGCGAAAAAAGCAGCCCGGCGAGGAACAGGATTTTCGCGGAGGCCTGGTTTGCGGCGGAGAAAACTGGGGAAGACATCGGATTTATGAGCCCTTTAGGAAGTAATAGAAAGTATACAGGCAGAGACGCAGCATGCTGCGTCTCTACGGCCCAATCTGGATGGATCGTCGCCAGCGCCTTACCGGGTTTCTGCCGGAGCCGCGTCGGTGCCGATCATGTCGCCGGAGACGATCAGTTCCACGCGCCGATTCTGCTGGCGCCCGGCGGAGGTGGAGTTATCGGCGGCGGGTTGCAGCTTGCCGAGCCCGCGTGCCGCGATAGAACTCGCCGCGATGCCCTGCTGCACCAGATACTCCTGGACGGCAGCCGCGCGCTTCTCCGAGAGCTGCTGGTTGTAGGCATCGCTGCCGATGGCGTCGGTGTGGCCCTCGACTTCCAGGTGCAGATCGGGATAGGCGAGCAGGATGCCGGCGATCTTGGCCAAGCGCTCCCGCGCCACCGGGCGCAAGCCGTACTTCGCCGACTCGAACAGCACGTCGGACATGTTGACCACCAGCCCGCGCGAGGTGTCGTGGGTCTCCAGGATGGCGTTCAACTGGCGCAACAGACGGGCGCGCATCGCCGTCCTTTCGGCCTCGGCCTTCTGACGCATCTGCTCCGCCTGCTCCGCCGCCAGGTGGGCCTTCTCCGCTTCCGCCTGCGCCAGTTCCTGCTGTTCCTCCGCGGCGGCGCGAGCCTCTTCCGCTTCCTGCTTGGCGCGCTCAGCCTCGGCTCGGGCGCGCTGCGCTTCCGCTTTGGCCTGCTCGGCACTGATGCGCTCGGCTTCCGCCTGGGCGCGGCGATTGGCTTCCGCCTCGGCTTGGGCCTTGGCTTGGGCCTCGCGGTCCGCGGCTTCTTGCCGTTCCTGCGCGATGCGCAGCTCCTCCTGGCGTTTGAGGGAGATCACGCGCGCGTCTTCGGCGGTCTGAGCGGCGTTGCGCGCCAGCGTGCCGATGGGCGTCTTGCCCTGTTTGCGGAGGTAAGCATCCTCGGCCTGCTGCAGCAGCTCCTGCGCTTTCTGGAAGCTGGGAGCGGCATACTGGTCGGCGTGCGCGGCGCGCGCGATGCGCACCGCGTTGCGGGCCTCGAACAACTCGATGGGCGTCTTCGAGTCGATTCCGTAGATTGCGCCTTGGATCGGCTCGACCGAAGAGGCGTACGTCCCCTTGGCCAGCAGCTCGTAGCGGGCGTTGATGGCTTCTTCCATGCCCCTGGTGTCGGAACGGATGATGTTCTCGGCCACCACCACATCGCTGGGCTGGGTGACGGCGAAATATGGCTCAGCGGTGACAATCATCCCGAAGGCCTGCAACTCCGTCGTGACCTTCAAGCTGCCGTTGCCGTTCTTCAGCAGGACCTCGCCCAGGTTGCTGGCCCGGCCCTCGGGCGTGATCGCCCACAGCACATACGTGAGGTATTCGAGGCCGAATTTGTTGGCGGGCAGCAGGTTTTCCAGCTTGGCGTCGATGTCGAGGCGCCCGGACTTGCTGTCCACCTTGGCGCGGCCGGTGATCTCGGGCATCTGGTCGGTGCCGCGGAAGTCCACCGTGGTCGAGCCGCCGCGGTGCCGATAGTTGACCGCCTTGGTGGTGCGCGACACCACGGTGACGCGCATGGTGGGCGCCTGGTCCAGGTCAGCCTGATCGGGCGGCTGCGCCTGCGTCTGTGCCAGCACCGACAACGTCAAGGACAGCAGTGCTGCCATCGCAATCATCAAGACACGAAATCTTCTCGGCATCGCTACACCTCGGGGCGGATTCCAATCGGCAATAGGCAAGAGAATACCGCAATGCAAGCCGCTCCGGAGACGGCAACACACTTCCGTAACCGGTTACAAACGGGGAACGCCGCTGTTCTCCGACCGGCAACGCTGGGAGAACTCAACGATCAGCTCGGCAAGGGCGGAGGCGCCACGCTTGCCCAGCACCAGGGTGTAATGGGTCGTGCCTTGCATGGTGTGCACCTCAAGGCCGGGAAGGCAGCGCCGCATCTCGGCCATCACCGGCTCAGGATAAAGCGGCGGCTGTCCGGGGAGAAAGCCGGCCTCCGCGCGCAGCATGACCACCGGCACGCGGATGGCTTCGAGCCGCTCGGTGATCTCTTTGGTTTTCAGTCCTTCCGCCAAGTCGACGCGTACACCCTGGTCCGAGGCTTTAGGCTGCAGGCGGGGAGGCTCGCCGCCGAGTTCGTAGTCGAGGAAGGCCTCGATCCACGGGCTCCAATCTTCCGGAGGGAACTGTGGCTGGCTGCGCCAGAAATCGCGGTAAACCTGGCGTGAAGGATACGTTTGTCGAAGCTGCGCGATACGCTTCGCGAGCCCGAACTCGAAGGCCTGGCGGGCAGCTTCGGTCATGGGAAGAGCGAATCCGCCGTCCACCAGGATCAATCCGGCAACCAACTCGGGTTCGCTTGCCGCCAGCGCCGCCGCAATGAACGCTCCCATCGAATGACCCACGATCACGCTCGGTCCCAAACCGAGAGCGCGCATGGCTCGTGCCACATCGCGGGCGTGCTGCGCCATGCCGTAAGGACCGTCCGGTTTGCCGGAATCGCCGCGGCCCCGCAGGTCGGGAGCGAACAGCGGACGCCGTCCGGCCAGCCGCTCAGCCACGCCCGTGAACGTGACGTAGGTTGCGGTCAGCCCGTGCAGCGCCACCACCGGCGCGCCCTGGCCGGGCCAGTATCCGAAGGCGAGTTCGACGCCGTCTCCCGGAATCCGTCCGCGCGCCTCCCGGGTGATGGTGAGAACCGCTTGCTGCCGCGTCACAGTAGCCATTGCGTGAGCCTCCAGGCAAGCCAGTTTCTATCACCTGTTTCGCCAACACAAGCGCCTTCCGTCGGGCAGGGCTTGAGCGCCGGACGCGACGCGACTATCATGCGCGAGGCCAAGAATCACCACTGCCTGTGATTCTGGTCACAGTACGTATTGCCGGACCAAGCTGAAAATGTGGATCGGTTTCTGGCTCGCGGCCTCCCGCTGGCACACTCCCGGGTATTCGCTCCTGTGCCGAACCAGATTCCCCCTCCCCCGGAGGCCGACATGAGTCACGAAAACGGAAAGGGATCCGCCATCGGGCGCGCCAGCCTGAACATCGGCAGCCTGCTGCCGCGGCACGCGCGCTATCGCGGCAATCATCCGGCGCTGGTGGCGAGCGGCCGCACGCTTACCTACCGCGAACTCAACTCCTACGTCAACCGGCTGGCCAACGCGCTGCTGGGGGCGGGACTGAAGAAGGGCGACAAATTCGCCACCGTCCTGCCCAACTGCCTGGAGCTGATGGCTTGTTATTGGGCAGCGGCCAAGACCGGGCTGGTGATCGTCCCCTTGAGCACGCTGCTGCAGGCGAGCGGACTGCAGACGCTGTTGCGGGATTCCGACACCCGGCTGGTGCTGGGCGATCCCTGCTTCGCGGAAGCCTTCGGGCGCATCCGCCACGAACTGCCGCAGATCGAGACGGCGGTGCTGGTGGGCGACGCGCCGTCGTTCGGCATGGTGCCGTTCGAGCGCTTCGTAGCCGAGGCCTCCGCCGCCGAGCCGCCCGATCCGCAGCTCACTTGCGACGACGTCTTCAACATCATGTATTCCTCGGGCACCACCGGGTTGCCCAAGGGCATCGTGCACACCCACTTCGTGCGCGCCATGTACTGCACGCTGTTCGCCCAGGCCTGGCGCATGACGCCGGAGAGCGTGGCGCTGCACGCCGGCGCCATCGTTTTCAACGGCGCCATGCTGGACCTGATGCCCTGGATGTTCGTGGGCGGCACCTACATCCTGCACGAGAGCTTCAAGGCGGAGCGGGTGATCGAAGACATCGCGCGTTACAAGGTCACGCACGTGGTGATGGTGCCGGCGCAGATCATCGCCATCCTGCACAGCCCGGCCTACGACCCGCAGAAGCTGATGAGCCTGGAGATGATCCACAACGTGGGCGCGCCGCTGCACGTGGAGCACAAAAAGATCCTCAACGACACGCTCCCCAATCGCTTCTACGAACTCTATGGGCTGACGGAAGGCTTCATGACCATCCTGGACAAGCACGACGCGGTGCGCAAGCTGGGTTCGGTGGGCTGCCCGCCGCCCTTCTTCGAGATGAAGATTCTGCGAGCCGACGGCACCGAGTGCGCGCCCGGCGAAGTGGGCGAGATCTGCGGGCGCGGGCCCATGCTGATGCCCGGCTACTACAAGCAGCCGGAGCTGACGGAGAAGGCCATCGTCGATGGACTGCTGCACTCGGGCGACGCCGGCTACCTGGACGAAGACGGATATCTGTTCCTCGTCGACCGCATCAAGGACATGATCATCTCCGGCGGGGTGAACGTGTATCCGCGTGACATTGAGGAGGTCATCATCCAGCACCCGGCGGTGCAGGAAACGTCGGTGTTCGGCGCCCCCGATGAAAAGTGGGGCGAAGTGCCGATCGCGGCGGTGGTGCTGAAGGCGGGCGCCACCCTCGATCGCCAGGAACTCATCGCCTGGACCAACACCCGCGTGGATGCCAAGTTCCAGCGCATCCAGGACGTTGTGATCTATGACGAGTTTCCGCGCAACGTTGCCGGCAAGACGCTGAAGCGCGAGATGCGCGCCGCGTTCGCGGCCAGCCACCGCGCGGCGGTGTGAACGGAACCTCCGCGGACACAGCGACTGATGAAACGCTCAGCCGGAGCGCGGGCCCAGCCAGCCGTTAATGTGCGGCCAAGTCACCTTGGCGGCCCCGCTTCCAGCCATGATCCCGATGTGCCCACCGGGGATGCTGAATAGTTCCTTGTCCTTGCTGCTTACTCGGCCCATGATCGCCCGCGACTGGCAGGGCGGGGTGATGTGGTCACCTTCAGCAATCACCGTAAGCAGGTTCGCCCGGATCTTGCCCACATCCACCCGCTCGCCGCGCAGCACCCACTCGCCCTTCATCAAGCGGTCGTTGCGATACAGATCGACCACCAGTTGCCGGAACGTCGCCCCCGCCATGGGAATGTTGTCGGTCACCCAGGTGTTCATGGCGTGCCAGGCCTCGACCACCTTGGGATCGTCCAGGTTGTCCCACAGGCGGAGGAAATTGCCGACATAATTCTCCACCGGCTTCAGGGCCTTGGCTCCGTACTCGATAAACTCCGCCGGCATGTTGCCGAAAGTCTGCAGCACTTTGTCCACGTCGAAATTAGGTTCGGCGGTCCAGCGGGCGAAGGTGATGGTTTCCTTGTCGGAGAAGTCCAAAGGCGCGGTCAGCAGGATCAGGTTGCGCAAGCCGTCATCCGGCCGCAGGGCGGCGTAACTGGTAGCGATGAGCGCCCCGATGCACCAGCCCAGCATACTGAATTCTTCCACCTTGGAAACGGCTTTGAACTTGCGGATCGCACGCGGCAAGTACTCCAGCGTGTAATCGCCGAAATTCATGTTCTTGTCTTCCGGACCCGGACATCCCCAATCCAGCAGATAGACGTCATAGCCCTGCTTGAGCATGTACTCGACATAGCTGTGCCCCGGCCGCAGGTCGATGATATAAGGCCGGTTCATCACTGCGAACACCAACAGCAGCGGGACGGGATGGCGCTGCTTCTCCGGCACCATCGGCACGTAGCGGTAGAGCTTGGCCTTGTTCAGCGCCCACACCATTTGCTTGGGGGTTTGGGCGATGGCCGCCTTCGAGGTCAAAACCTTGTTGAGGGTGGTGAGTCGTTGCATGTTGGCGATGGGATCAACCACCGAAGCATCTGCCATGGCTACTTCGTCCTTTTCCGGCGGCTGGGCCGGGTTTCCCGGCGAACCCGGTCTTGGTTCGCTGGGGTGGGGGGTGCAGCCGCGGGGCGGCGGGCCGCCGTCGCCGGTTTAGAGAACAGTCCTTCGATCCGGTCCAGCTTGGCATCCATGTCGTCCAGGCGTATTTCCACGTTGGTGAGCCGTTCCGCCAGTCCGATGAAGTCCACCCGGCTGGGCATGCTGAGCTGCTGCAGCGCCTGCAGCATGGCCTTCTCCACCGCGTCGCGGAAGGGCGAGGAGACCGCCAGGTACGCATCCATCATGCTGCCGGTCGCCTTGGCGTAGGCTTCGGTATTGACGGTCTCCACCATGGTCTTGGCCCACACGTCGAGATAACCATCCCGCATCTGCCGCCAGGAGCCCATGGGATCGAACTGCGCGCCATTGCCGGTTGCATCTTTGGCCATTGCGAGTCCTTTCCTCGTCCGGAAACTGCTGACCCAGACAGCCGAAGACGCCCGGTGGGTTAACCGGGGCCTCCAGGCCATCTACAAACCCGCAGTATACAACCGCTTTACGCGACTGTCTTCAGCGGCTTGGCAGCGATGTCCAGCACCTTTTTCTGGGTCTCCATCAGAGCATCCAAGCTGCGCTGGAAGGTCTCCACCGGGCTGCCGGAGAAGCCGAACTGCCGGCTCACGGTGTCGTAGGCGGACTTATTCTGCTCTGCAGCAAGCTCGAGCGCCTTTTTCTGCATTGTGACGGAATATTCCACCGACTTCTGGAACAGCGCGGTCAGGCCGTTGGTCAGGTTGGCCACCGACTCGATACCCTCTTTGGCGAAGCCGGCCACGGTCTGGTTCTGCTCCAACATCAGGTCAATAGCGTCCTTCTGGCCTTCCAGAGCCGTGTCAAACGCCTGCGCCGCCAGGTCGAACACCGGGTTCACCTGGGCTGCCGGAATGAAGCGTACGACGGCTTTCTTGCCCGCCGCCACCCACTCCGTATTCTGCTGCGCGGCGATCTCCAGCGACTTCTTCTGCAGTTCCGCGATCACCTCGATGCCCTTCATGTACAGGGGCACAAAATTCTCCAGCACCTGGGCCGTTTCGGCCACCGGGGCTGTCTTGTCTTTGGTCTTCATGTTATTTTTCTCCTTCCCGTTATGTTGCATTTCGTGCTGCATTGCAGCATAATCATACTGCACTGCGGGAGGATGTCAAGCGTAAAATTATGTCCGCCATGGAACGCCAACCGGTCGTCATCAAGAAGTACGAGAACCGCCGCCTCTACGACAGCACCAACAGCCGCTACATCAACCTGGAGGAGGTGGCCCAGATGGTGCAGGAGGGGCGCGAGGTGCAGGTGGTGGACGCCGCCAGCGGCGAAGATCTCACCCGCCTGGTGCTCACCCAGATCATCGTGGAGCAGGCCAAGACTCCGGGCTCGGCTTTCCCCCTCGACATCCTGCGGCAGATGGTCTCCGCCACCAACCGCGCCAGCCAGGAAACCGCCCTGAACTATGCCAAAGCGATGTACGACCTGTACCAGAACGCCTATCGGTCGATGCCGTCGCCGCTCAGCCCTTTCGGATTCATGCCGGCGCCCGGGGCGCAGCGGCCGGCCAGCGCGGACGCGGCTCCGCCACCTGCCGGCGCTTCGGCGAGAGGCGACGAAAGCGGCGAGCTGAAGCGGCGGGTGGAGGAGTTGGAATCGTTGGTGGCCCGGCTCAGCACCCGCGCGCCGGGTGGCAAGGCGCGCAAGGGAAAAGCCAAGCCGCGGCGCAAAGCCTGATCCAGCGCCCCATGGCTGCGCTGCTGTCTCCGGCTACACCTCACACAAACAGGTGACGGGGCTCACAAACAACCCGGTTTCAGGGGGATTACTCTTTCTGCGAATGCTCCCCACCTGGCGGGCAATGAGGATGGAAAGGGGAATCGGAATGGTCAGCGAACTCGCACCCAAGACAGCAACCCCAAGCGGTGGCCGGCCGCGCGTGACTTCCTACGACTCCGGGTACGAGCACAGCCTGGAACACTGGCTCGCCGTGCAGCAATTGGTGGAAGCCGAGCCCCAACCCCAGAACCCGGTTCGCTGGTCGCTGGCCCAGGCGTCCTAGCGCCGGGCGTCTAGAAGTGGAAACCGCCGCCGCAGATCAGCACTTCACCGGTCACGTAATCCGAAAGTGGCGAGCAGAAGAATAGGACCGCGCCCGCGGCTTCCTCCGGGCTGCCCAGCCTTCCCAGCGGACAGGACTTCTTGGCCGCGTCCAGCATCGCCTGTTGCACCCCGATGCGGATCTGGTGCCCATGCATCTCGATGTTGGAATTGTCGCCGTTGAGCGGCTGCACCAGGCGGGTTTCGATGAGGCCGAAGCCCACCGCATTGACGTTCACGTTGTAACGTCCCCACTCCTTGGCCAGCATCTTGGTCAGCCCGATCACTCCCGCCTTGCCCGAGGAGTAGCCCGCCTGGCCGGCGTTTCCCTGGGTGCCGGCGATGGAGGTGATGTTGACTACCTTGCGCATCACCCGCTTGCCGGCCGCGACCTCGCTTTTGGCGGCTTCCCGGATGTAGCCTGAGGCCGCCCGCAGCACGCGGAAGGGGACCACCAGATGGATGTCGATCATCGCCTGGAACTGCTCGTCCGTGGTCTTCTGAATGACGTTGTCCCAGGTGTAGCCGGCATTGTTGACGATGATGTCCACCGCGCCGAAGGTATCCAGCGTGGCCTTCACCATCTCTTCGGGGAATGCCGGGTTGGTGAGGTCTCCGCACACATGGGCGGCCTGCAGTCCGGCGGTGCGCAGTCCGCACTCAGCTTTGGTGACCGCGGCTTCATCCAGATCGTTGATCATGACCGCGGCCCCCGCCGCGGCCAGCCGGGTAGCAATGGCGCGACCGATGCCGCGGGCGGCGCCGGTGACCAACGCGGTCTTGCCCTCTAGAGTGAATGGCATGGGGTGTCGGTGGCCTCCGCCAAGGAAGGACGTTTCTGGCGAAAACTGGCTTTTGTGCATTGCAGCACGTTCCTACTGCACTGCATTAAATCACAAATCCCGGTCGCGCAACAATCCCGAAATTGAGCCCTCCCTGGCCATCCTTCCCCGCCCGGTCACGGCCTGCTGTGCTTTGGGTCACAGCCGGAACCGCCCGGCCAGGTGCAGATTGACATGGAGCCGGGCGCGGAGCAAGATTCGGCGCCGATCAGGCGAATCCTTCCCGCAGGCCTCCCCGACCGGCATGGAATTATTTCCCGAAATGAAACTCGACCTTGCGTTGCCGCCTATCATAAGCAGCATGGACCGCATCGAGAACCGCACCTTCGATGAGCTCCAGGTGGGCGACAGCGCCAGCCTCGCCCGCACCCTCACCTACAAGGACATCGAGCTGTTCGCCATCATGTCCGGCGACGTGAATCCCGCCCACGTGGACGAGGCCTTCGCGCAAAGCGACATGTTCCACAAGATCATCGCGCACGGCATGTGGGGTGGCGCCCTGATCTCCACCGTACTCGGCACCCAGCTCCCCGGCCCGGGCGCCATTTACCTTGGCCAGTCGCTGCGGTTCCGCAAGCCGGTAGGGCTCGGCGACACTATCACGGTCACGGTCAAGGTCACGGAGAAGGACCCAGAGAAGCACCGGGTGACGCTGGAGTGCCAGGCCACCAACCAGCGCGGCGAGGTGGTGATCAGCGGCGTCGCCGAGGTGATCGCGCCCACGGAGAAGATCTCGCGCCAGCGCGTGGCCATGCCCGAAGTCAAGCTGCTGGAAAAAGGCAGGCATTTCCGCAAGCTGATCGAGGCGGCGCGCGGACTGGCGCCACTGCGCACCGCGGTGGTGCACCCGGTGGACGCGCATGCGCTGCTGGCGGCGGTCGAGGCGGCCAAGGCGAACCTGATCCGGCCGGTGCTGGTCGGTCCCGAGGCCAGGATCCGCGCCGCCGCAGACCAGGCACAGGTTGACCTGACGCCCTACGACATCGTCAGCACCGAGCACAGTCATGAGGCGGCCGCCACCGCGGTGGCCTTGGCGCGGGAGCGCAAGGTGCAGGCGCTGATGCGGGGCAGCCTGCGCACCGACGAACTCATGCACTTCGCCGACTCGCAACAGGGATTGCGCACCGAGCGGCGCATGAGCCACGTGTTCGCGCTGGACGTACCCAGCTTTCCGCGCCCGTTGTTTCTGACCGATGCCGTGCTAAACAGTTCTCCCACGCTGGAAGAAAAGCGCGACATCATCCAGAACGCCATCGACCTGGCGCGCTCGCTCGGAATTTCCGCTCCCAAGGTCGCCATCCTCTCGGCGCAGGATACGGTCTCCTCGAAGCTCAAGTCCACGCTGGACGCGGCGGTGCTGTGCAAGATGGCGGAGCGCGGGCAGATTAACGGCGGCGTGCTCGATGGGCCGCTGGCCTTCGACGTGGCCGTCTCGGAAGAGGCGGCAAGGATGAAAGGAGTGCTTTCCTCCGTCGCCGGCCGCGCCGACATCTTCGTCGCCCCCGACCTGGAGGCCGGCAACATCCTGGTCAAGCAGCTCGAATACTTCGCCGAAGCCCAGGTTGCGGGACTGGTGCTGGGCGCGCGCGTGCCCATCATTCTGGTCAGCCGTACCGACAACACCTTGGCCCACCTCGGCTCCTGCGCCCTGGCTCTTTTGCTGACCCACTACCAGCAGTTACCCGAGCCATCGGCTTAAAATCACCGCGTGCCGCAGCCATGCGGGGGTATGGCTGCTGGTGCACTGCCTGATGTGCACAACTGGGCTCTTTACTTTTCCCCCAGGAAGGCGACACTATCAGGAACTCTGCGGCGGGGGTGGTGTGCCGTGATGCACGCAAAGACTGGCTGGGGCTTCTTCTCGGTCGCCGTCGCGATCCTGTTCGCATCGGCTCTGGTGGCGCCAGCCCACGCCCAAGCAGGGAGGCCGGCCCGCCGGCTGATCACCGAGCAGGTGGACGAAAGCCAGCTCATTACCCTGGCCGGCAACTGGCGTCCTGAAGCCAGTGCGGAGAACGACCTTGGCCCGGCCGCCGACAGCATGCCCATGGAGCACATGTTGCTCCAGTTGCGACGCACCCCGGAGCAGGAACAGGCTCTGGCAGAGCTGATCGAGCAGCTCCACAATCCTGACTCTCCCAACTTCCACCAGTGGCTGACTGCGCAGGAATTCGGCGAGCGATTCGGTCCGGCGCCGGAGGATTTGCAGACCATCACCGCCTGGCTCGAGTCGCACGGCTTCGCCGTCCATGTGGTCTATCCCAGCGGGATGCTGATCGACTTCTCCGGTACCGCCGGGCAGGTCCGCCAAGCCTTCCACGCTCCCATTCACCATCTGGAAGTGAACGGAGTGAAGCACATCGCCAACATGGGTGAGCCCCAGATCCCGGCGGCGCTGGCAGGCGCCGTGGCTGGCGTTGTTTCGCTGCACGACTTCCGCCCGCACGCCACGTACAAGCCCCGCGCCGATTACACCTTCACTTCCGGCGGATCGACCGTCCAAGCGGTGGCGCCCGCCGACTTGGCGACCATCTATAACCTGAACCCGCTGTTCAGCGCCGGCATCTCCGGGCAGAACCAGACGGTGGTGGTAATCGAGGACACCGACGTCTTCACCACCGCGGACTGGACCACCTTCCGTTCCACCTTCGGGCTGTCCAGCTTCTCCGGCTCGTTCGCGCAAGTGCACCCGGCGCCGACCGGCGGCGGCAACAATTGCAGCGACCCCGGAGTGAACGGCGATGATATCGAGGCGATCTTGGATGCGGAGTGGGCCAGCGCCGCCGCGCCCAGCGCCGCCATCCAACTGGCCTCCTGCGCGAACACCAGCAGCTTCGGCGGGCTGATCGCTTTCCAGAACCTGATCAACGGCAGCTCGCCGCCAGCCATCATCAGCATCAGCTACGGCGAGTGCGAAGCCTTGAACGGCGCAAGCGCTAATGCGGCCTACAATTCGGCCTATCAGCAGGCGGTGACGGAAGGTGTCTCGGTGTTCGTCTCCTCCGGCGACGAAGGCGCCGCCAGTTGCGATGCTGGAGGGTCGAAAGCGACTCACGGCATCGGGGTCAGCGCCTTCGCCTCTACTCCCTACAACGTGGCGGTGGGCGGCAGCGACTACGGCGACAGCTTCGCCGACACCAACAGCTCTTATTGGAACTCCAGCAACACCGCCAGCTTCGGCTCTGCCAAATCCTACATACCGGAGATCCCGTGGAACGATTCCTGCGCCAGCGTGCTGCTGGCCACCTTCGTGAGCGGGTCGGGCATAACCTACGGCAGCAGCGGCTTCTGCAACAGCACCACCGGCCAGCAATTCCTGACCACCGGCTCCGGCAGCGGCGGCCCCAGCGGCTGCGCCACCGGAACGCCCTCCACCGGTGGCGTGGTCAGCGGAACGTGCGCGGGGTACGCCAAACCGTCGTGGCAGTCGGTGTTCGGCAATCCTGGCGACGGCGTCCGCGACCTCCCGGACGTCTCCCTGTTTGCCGCCAACGGCGTCTGGGGACACTTCTTCGTCTTTTGCGATTCCGATACCGCCAACGGCGGGACCGCATGCACCGGCGCTCCCAGCGGCTGGTCCGGGGCCGGCGGGACCTCGTTCTCCACCCCCATCCTGGCCGGCATCCAGGCGCTGGTGAATCAGAAGGTGGGAGCGCGCCAGGGCAATCCCAACCCCGTCTACTACAGTCTGGCTGCCACTGAATACGGCGCGAGCGGCAGCGGTGCCTGCAATTCAACTCTGGGCAATGGCGTGGCCAGTTCGTGCATTTTCTACGACGTGACCCAGGGTGACATGGACGTGAATTGCACCGGCAGCCACAACTGCTATCGGCCCTCGGGAACCAACGGAGTCCTTTCCACTTCCAATGGCGCGTACAGCCCGGCCTACGGCACTACTCCGGGCTGGGATTTCGCCACTGGCATCGGCACCATCAACGCCGCCAACCTGGTGAACAACTGGCCGAACTCGGCGCCGAACTTCAGCCTGTCGGCAAACCCCACCAGCGTAACCCTGACGCAGGGCGGCCCTGGCGGCCCCAGCACTATTACGGTGAATCCGCAAAATGGCTTCAGCGGCGGCGTGGGCCTGTCCGCTTCGGGCTTGCCGACGGGGGTAACGGCATCATTCAATCCGACCAGCACCACAACCACGAGCACGCTGACGCTTTCGGCGAACGGCGCCGCCACCACGGGAAGCGTGAACGTGACCATCGCCGGAACCTCCGGTAGCTTGAACAATTCAACCCAGATCAGCCTGACCGTACTGGCACAAACCTGGAACATCTCGGGCACTATCAGCGGGGCCGGCGGCAGCGGTGCGGCCGTGGCGCTCAGCGGGACGGCCAGCGCCAGCACCACTGCCGATGCCTCGGGCAACTACAGCTTCGGCGGACTGGCGGCCGGGCCCTACACCGTGACTCCGAGCAAGGCGGGCTACACCTTCAGTCCCGCCAGCCAGCCGACGACCATCAGCAACGCCAACATTACGGCGCTGAACTTCAGCACGCTCTACAGCATCGCGGGCACCATCGGCGGGGCCGGTGGCAGCGGTGCGACCGTCGCGTTGAGCGGAACGGCCAGCGCCAGCACCACCGCCGATGCCTCGGGTAATTACAGCTTCAGCGGACTGGCGAACGGCAGCTACACGGTAACGCCCAGCCTTGCGGGCGATATCTTCTCCCCGGCCAGCCAACCGGTGACCGTCAGCGGCGCCAACGTCCCGGGCGTAAACTTCACCGCCTTCAGCTCAGTTGCGCGAACCCTGTGGTCGGTTCTTTTTGTGGACAGTCAAGAGACCATCTGCGGCAACGGGGTGGGCGCGAACGCCTTCGACGGCAACCCCAACACCATGTGGCACACGCAATTCTGCCCCAGCTCCGCGCCCATGCCGCACGAGATCCAGATCAACCTGAGAGCCTCCTACCAACTGACGGCCTTTCAGTACCTGCCGCGACAGGATGGCAGCGCCTGCGGCTGGATCAGGCAGTACGAGTTTTACGTGAGCGCCGACGGGGTGAACTGGGGTACCCCGGCGGCCACCGGAACCTTCAACTACGGCAGCCTGAGCACCAAATGTCCGGGACCGGGCGCCAGTATGCCCTCGGCGCTGCAGATCGTATTCCCGCCGGCGACCGGGCACTACGTCCGCCTGCGCGCGCTGTCGGAGCTCAATGGCAATCCCTGGACCTCAGCCGCCGAGATCAACGTGCTGGGCGCTCTCGTCGCAGGACAGTCCACGGCACTAACCAGTGTGAGCTTGAATCCCGCCATCGTGGTGGGCGGTGGCTCTTCGACGGGTACGGTTACGCTCAGCACCCCGGCTCCGGCGGGCGGGGCGTTGGTAAGCCTTTCCAGCAGCAACACCGCCGTGGCGACGGTGCCGGCCAGCGTCACGGTTCCGGCCAACGCCATCAGCGCAAACTTCACCATAACTACCACGGCGGTGGGTACCGTGACGCAGCTCAACATCGCGGGCTCCTACAGCGGCAACGCCCAAGCTTCGTTCACGGTCAACCCCGGAAGTTTGATCCCGCAGTCGGGTTGGTCGCTGGTCTCGGTGGACAGCCAGGAAACAATCTGCGGCAACGGGGTGGGCGCCAACGCCTTCGACGGCAACCCCAGCACCATGTGGCACACGCAATTCTGCCCCAGTGCCGCGCCGATGCCGCACCAGATCAGTATCAACCTGGGGGCCTCCTATACGCTGACCGCCTTCCAGTACCTGCCGCGGCAGGATGGCAGCGCCTGCGGCTGGATCAAGAATTACGCGTTCTACGTCAGCAGCGACGGCGTGAACTGGGGTACGGCGGTAGCCACGGGAACGTTCAATTACGGCAACCTGAGCACCAACTGTCCGGGACCGGGCGCGGGTGTGCCGCAGGCTCTGCAGATCGCATTCCCACAGACCACCGGGCAATACATCCGCCTGGTGGCGCTCGACGAACTGCACGGCAATCCGTGGACCTCGGCGGCCGAGTTGAACGTGCTGGGCACGGTATCGGGCAGCGCCCCGCCGCCCACGCTGGCACAGGTGACGGTGAATCCGGCGATCGTGGTGGGCGGCACCAGCGCCCAGGGCACGGTGAGCTTGAGCGGGCCGGCGCCTGCAGCTGGAGCGGTGGTGAGCCTTTCCAGCAGCGACCC
>JBIOFT010000064.1:0-20482 GCA_044447375.1 Terriglobales bacterium
CGATGGGCAGGGGAAGGGACACCCTTCCCCTGCACCCCATCCCAAAAACAAAACCTGGCCGTTTACACAAAAGTCTGGACACACCTTCGAGTTGTCCCGAACGGGGCGGCAATTCTATGCCGCCCCCACAAGTTCAGCAACGCCCCACACATGATCCGTCAGTCTCGCTTCCATAGCGGGCGTCACGCGCAAAGACGCATGAACACGGCAGAAATTGTACCAAGCAAAGTACAGGGTCACCGCAGCTTTCAGATTCTCCAGCTTCTTGGAGCTGCGATTCCACCGCAGGGCGTTTCGTATTTAGCTGCAAAATCATCTTCCATAAATCCGCTTGCGGACCTGCTCGGCCTTCTGCATGGCCTCTCTCCCTTTTGCTGTAAGCGTCCACAGGGTCTTGTCGCCGACCGCGTCTACCGTTGCCACTTCTCCCTGTTTTTCCAAGCGGTTAAGCGTGTTGTGAATTACCGTCATTTCACTGGCATAAACGCTCAGATTCAATCCCGCTTGAGCGAGCCTGTCTCTCACCTGAATTGCTGTCAGCGGCAGTTTGCTTTCCGCCAACGCCGCACGCACGTTGCTGGAAAGGCCCGGCGCAATAGGTGTAGTCATGCCTATCGACACTCTCAATCCGGCGGAGTGATCGGTGCTGTCAGAGAGCGTCTCCCAGACTTCAATACCGTTCTTGAGATGGGCGATCCGCTGGTCGATATTCGCCCGTTCTTTCAGCAACTTCTCAAGCTCTGCCCGGGCGGCCCGCAGGGCGGCAGTGTATTCTTTTGTACTCACAGGAGGTAATGTAAACGTGAAAGGTAAGACTGTCAAGGCGAATTATTCCATCAGGCCAGAATCCTAGCCCCTGGCATCAAGTCCTTGCAGATGTGCAGGATCGCATCGAGAAGCACAAGAGGCAGGGGCAGCGCCTACGCAACGCCCTACGTATTTGTGAGGAGTCTTTAGCCACAGGTGCTCCGTGCCCCGGAATCGAATCCACCGACCATGCCGAATCAGCAGCAACACACAATTAGCCCAGTACCCTCCGCCGGCCTTCCTTGCAGCATCAAATGCAGGTAGAGTAGAGACTTACGTGCCGGGTTCGGGTTGATTCTAGGAGGGGCAAGGATTAATGGTTTCTTCGGGCCGGATTTTTTTGCTGGTTCTCATTGCCGGGTTTTGGTGTTCCAGTGCTGCGCAACAGACCACGACTGCAAACAACTCGACCCCTAACGTCGAGGACCAGGCTGCGCAGTTGCCAAGCGCGCCCGAAGAACAGGTCCAAAAGCAGGAGCAATCGCAGCGGATGCTGGGTGTAGTACCCATGTTCGCGGTTACCAGCCGGCAGAACGCGCGCCCGCTCACCACGCGCGAGAAGTTTCATTTGACGGCGAAGCAGATCACCGACCCCTTCACCTTCGTTGCCGCCGGGGCGCAGGCCGGGCTGAGCCAGGCGACCAATGAGTTCTCCGGCTACGGCCAGGGCGCCGCCGGATATGGCAAGCGTTATGGCGCAACCTTCGCCGACCAGGCTTCCGGCCAGTTCTTCAGCAACTTCTTTTATCCCGTACTGACCAAGGAAGACCCACGCTACTTCCGCAGCGGAGAGGGCAGCATCAAGCATCGCATCGGCTACTCGCTGGCTCAGGAGTTCGTCTGCCACACCGACGCGGGCGGGCGTTCTTTTAACTGGTCGAACGTGCTAGGGGCGTTTACCACTGGCGGGCTCTCCAATGCCTACTATCCCTCGACCGACCGCGGCCTCGGGCTCACCATGAGCCGCTCGGCGATCGCGCTGGCGTATGGCAGCGCCGGCGGCCTGGTGCAGGAGTTCTGGCCTGATATCCAGCGCAAGGTCTTCCACAAGCGACCACAGCTCCCCCAGTCGCCTGCCCGCTGAACCCGCGGGAATGCCCACGGCTATTGCCATTCGGCCCGTGGCTCAGGTACAAGATTCAGGCAGAGTTGTAGTGCAGCGAAAAGCACCCATTTTTCTATCGCATTCGTGACCTTCTGATGAGGCGCCTATGGCCGTGTTGTTGATCTCGGGCATCCTGGGACTGCTGCCGCTGCTGGGCATCGCCTACATCCTCGCGAACAGCAATATTCGACAGGCGGGGCTTACCGTCGATGCTCTGTTCATGAGCCTGATCCTGCTGACCATGTCGGGGATCTTCTTCCTGAACATCGCGCTGGAGCTTCTGGCGCGCCGCAAGGCCGCGGGCGAGCCGGGCCGGGCGACGGCCGTCGGCGCATCCCGCATCGTGAACACCGCCCCCGGCACCCATGTCGAGAGCGGCATGGTGGAAGCGGTGGCCTTCTACGAAACCGAAGTCGGCCGCCCGGACAAATCCCTGGTGACGCTCCGTCCGGCCAACGGCGGGCCCGGCAAGACCCTGGTGTTCAGCGGTGATCTACGCAATGCCTTGCCTGCCGGCAAGCGCGCCACCATCACCTATGCGGCCAGCGCCGAAGGAAACCTCCTGCTGGGAGTAGGCGGCTAGGTCGTTTTCAGACTGGCTGTGCCCCGAATTCGTCGATTGCAACCTAGAGGTGGAAGCGCCGGGCTTGAGCCCGGCGATTAGAGCGTCGTGATGAAAGGGCTTTAGCCCCGGCGCCGGGCCTAAAGGCCATCCCTCATTGTCTCCATTTCGCAGGCCTGAAGGCCTGCGCTTCCACCGGGTACCTCTTCATTGGAAACGCTCTAGCAACGGCCCCGCCGCGCCGCCAGACCGTATCGGCCACTGGCTAAGATTCCTTATCTCGCCGGCAAACCTCGGTACCCTCGCCTGTGGCCCACAGTAATGCCGCAGCATTACCCGTGTTACTTGGCCAGAAGGACAATGTAGACGATGATCTGTTCGTACCATCGAGGTTGGTATGTTATGGAACCGATCGTCATATGCTTCTGGTGCCGGCAGCACGTGAACCACGCGGACCTGGCCAATGGCCAGCACAACCACGTGGACGAGCGCGAGCCGCAAGCCCCGGCTGAAACAAAACGGAGCAGCTAACCCTGCATGCCCGGTTGGCATGACTCGCGCGGGATCGCGCCCGATGCATCCCCCTGCTGATCGGGAAACCTTCGCCCTGGGCCCCACCTGCCCAGCTTTGCCTTTCCAGAACCCCGCTTAGAGCAATCCTGACCCTACTGCGGCTTGGCCGGAGGCGTGGGCTTATCGTGGCCATCGTCCGTGCCGTGCCCCATCATCATCCCGGGGCCCATCATCATGCCGCAGCCCATGCCCATCGCCTGCATGTGCTCGGCGTGCTGCGCCATGTGGTGGATATGATCGGCCAGCGCCTGCCACATGGCGATATTCGACTGCCAGCGGCTGCGCTCATTGACGTCATTGATCAGGGGCAGCGTAGCTTTCAATTGCGCCAGGTTGGTGGCCAGGGTCTCTGAGGTAGCCTTCATCTCGGCCACATGTTCTGCCATCATTTGCCTGCAGGAGGACGGCATGGATTCATCGAGATAGGCATGACTTTGGGCGTGATCGTGGCCCGGCTGCGCCGGGGGCTGCGTCGAGGTTTGCGAACAGGCCGGTAGTGCAGCGATAGCCAGCCAAGCCAACACCAGGACAAGGCGCTTCATAGATTCTCCTCTCGCACTGCGATAGAAGTATAGACGCGAGTCGCAAGTCGCGAGCAAAAAGCTAAGCCAAGAGCCAAAAGCTGCCATCCGGAAACGAAAGGGCCGGCTGCGTGAGCCGGCCCCCTCGTTTGATGTGAACTCGTGGACTACTTCTTGGGCGCGATCGAGTCCTTCACCGCCTTCGCCAGATAAAACTTTGCGGTGGTCTTGGCAGCGATCTTGAGGGGTTCGCCGGTCTGCGGATTGCGTCCCATGCGAGCCTTGCGCTGCACTTTCTTGAGGCGCCCCAGGCCGGGCAGGACGAAGACGCCATTCTTCTTGGTTTCCTTGATAGCAGTGGCGGCCAGAGTTTCCAGGAACGCCGCCGCTGACTTGTTGTTGACCTCGAGCTCCTCGGCCAGGTGGCGCACGAGCTGGGTCTTGGTCATTGTCGCCATGATTCCTCCTTCAAACGTTGGTGAAGTCGAGTACCAGTGCCGCTTGAACCGCACCCATCATATACAAGCGCGCGCGGAAAGAGAAGCGCCGGAGCCGCATTTTTAGCGGGTTTTCCACATCTCCCCGATTTGCACAACGGGTAGTGCAAGCCGCAGGCCCGCGCTGGGAGCGGGGAAAAGCTGGTATTCTTGCAGTCTCACGTGAAACTTGAAACGTGAAACATGAAACGCCATGCCCTGTGCCATCTGCGAAATCCGCAAAGAAAAGCGCTTCTGTCCAGCGGTGCATGGACGCATCTGCCCGGTCTGCTGCGGGCGGGAGCGCGAGGTGACGCTCGACTGTCCCTCCACCTGCGAATACCTGCAGCAGGCGCGGCGCAACGAGCGTCCGCGCGAGATGTCCGAGCTCGAGCAGGAAGCGCTGTTCCCCAAAGTGGATGTCCGGCAGAACTTCATTTACGAGCGCGAGCCGCTGATCGTCGGACTGACCCACGCTGTGGCCAAGATGGCGCGCGCCGACCGCTCCCTCAATGACCGCGACGCGATCGCCGCCATCACCGCCCTGGCCAAGAAGTACCAGACGCTCACCGGCTCGGGCCTCTACTACGAGACGGCCGTCGCCAGCGTGCCGCAGCAGCACATCGTCGCCGAACTGGAGAAGATGATCGTCCAGTACCGCGAGCTGGAGCAGAAGCACCTGGGCTACGCTACGCTGAAGGACAGCGAAGCGCTGGAGGCGCTGGTCTTCATGGTGCGGATGGCGCACGGACGCACCTCGGGCCGCCCGAAATCGCGTGCGTTTCTGGATTTCCTGTTCGCACAGTTTCCCGAGAAATCGGGCGTGGTCGCCCCCGCGGAAGCCGGCAGCCGGCTCATCGTGCCGTAGGAAAATCCCGCTCCCAAGACGTGCTATAATGCAGGCAGTCTCCTGTGAGTAACTTCCTGTAGATGCAAGCAGTTACGACATATCGTGCGGACCTGGATGTTAAGGCGCGCGACGGGCTTTTTGTGCCGGAAAACGGCATAGATTGGACGAGAAAACCAAGATCCCCTTCGACTTCGCTCAGGGCAGGCTTTCGACTCGGGTTTCCCGCGCTGGAGCAAGCGCGGGAGCCCTCCCTCGCTCAGGATGACAAGGTTCCTTGTTTTTGGTTTCAACTGGCAACTGGCGACTGACTACTGACGACTGGTGTTAAATGGCTGACGATCCCCAAGATCCGCAACTCCCCCTGACGCCGCCCGGCGATGGCGGCGGCATGACGCCCGGTGGTCCGGGCGCCGCGAACATCGTTCCCATCAACATCGAAGACGAGATGCGCCGCTCGTATCTCGATTATGCGATGTCGGTGATCATCGGTCGCGCGCTGCCCGACATCCGCGACGGCCTCAAGCCGGTACACCGGCGCATCCTCTATGCCATGCACGACATGGGCTTGCTGCACAACCGCAAGCACGTGAAGTGCGCCAAGGTGGTCGGCGAAGGCCTGGGCAAGTATCACCCGCACGGCGACGCCGCGCTCTACGACGCGCTGGTCCGCATGGCGCAGCCTTTCTCGCTGCGCTATCCGCTGGTGGATGGACAAGGCAACTTCGGCTCGGTGGATGGCGATCCGCCCGCGGCTTACCGGTACACCGAGTGCCGCATGACCGCCATTGCCGAAGAGATGCTGGCGGACATCGACAAGGACACCGTCGATTTCGTCGAGAACTTCGACAACACCACGGTCGAGCCGGTCGTCCTGCCCACCAAGGTACCCAACCTGCTGATCAACGGTTCGGACGGCATCGCCGTGGGCATGGCCACCAAGATTCCGCCGCACAACCTGACCGAGATCGTGGACGCCACCATCTCCCTGATCAACAATCCGCAGACGCCGCTGAGCGAGATCCTGAAGCTGGTCAAAGGCCCGGACTTTCCGACGGGCGCCTTCATCCACGGGCGCAGCGGGATCGCCGAAGCCTACAAGACCGGCCGCGGACGCTTCGTGATGCGCGCCAAAGCCGCCATCGAGAACATCACCCGCGAGCGGCAGGCGATCATCGTCACCGAGATTCCCTACCAGGTGAACAAGGCCACGCTCATCAAGCGCATCGCCGATCTAGTGAACGACAAGACGCTCGACGACGTTTCCGACGTCCGCGACGAGAGCGACCGTGACGGCATGCGCATCGTCATCGAACTCAAGCGCGGGGTCGAGCCGCAGATCATCCTGAACAACCTGCACAAGCACACCCAAATGCAGGAAAACTTCTCCATGATCTTCCTGGCAGTGGCGAACGGGCAGCCCAAAGAGATGGGGCTGATCCCCGCCATTCAGCACTTCATCGACCACCGCGTGGACGTGGTGCGCCGCCGCACCTCGTTCCTGCTGGAGCGGGCGCGCGAACGCGAGCACATCCTGGAAGGTTACCGGATCGCGCTCGACCACCTCGATAACGTCATCGCCATCATCCGCGGCAGCGCCAATCGCGGCGAGGCGCGCGACAACCTGGTCGCCTACTTCGGCGGCACGACCATCGAGGTCAACGTCGGCGGCAAGAAGTCGGACGTCGCCATCGGCCGCGGCAAACGCCCCGAGAATCCCTTCGACGCCAAGCAGGCCGACGCCATCCTCGAACTGCAACTGCACCGCCTGACGCGGCTCTCCATCGACGAGATTCTGAACGAGCTGAAAGAAATCCGCGAGAAGATCGGCGAGTACGATTCCATCCTGGGCTCGGACAGGAAGCTGCGCGGGGTCATCGTCAAGGAACTGGAGGAGATCAGGAAGAACTACGGCGACGAGCGCCGCACCCAGATCCTCGACGAAGCCGCGGAACTCCAGCTCGAAGACCTGATCGCCGACGAGCAGATGGCGGTCACCTTCTCGCATTCCGGGTACCTCAAGCGGACGCCCATCGCCACCTATCGCTCGCAGCGCCGCGGCGGCTCGGGGCGCATCGGCATGCGCACCCGCGAGGAAGACTTCGTCGAGCGCCTGATCATCGCCTCCACCCACGCCTACCTGCTGGTGTTCACCAACACCGGGCGCGTGTATTGGCTCAAAGTCTACGAGGTCCCCGACGTGGGCTCGGCGGGCAAGGGCAAGGCCATCAATCAACTGGTGGCGCTGCAGCCGGGCGAATCGGTGCGCGCCATCCTCAACGTGCGCGACCTCGATGACGAGACCAAGTTCGTTTTCTTCGCCACCCGCAACGGCACGGTCAAGAAGACGCCGCTCAAGGACTTCAGCAACGTGATGTCGCGCGGCATCATCGCCATCGGCATCGAGAAGGACGACGAGCTGGTGGGCGCCAAGCTGACCGACGGCCAGGAGATCGTCTTCCTCGCCTCGCACGACGGCATGGCCATCCGCTTCGACGAGGCGGACGTGCGCCCCATGGGACGCCCGGCCTACGGCGTCCGCGGCATGGACCTCGACGACACCGATTACGTGGTCGGCATGGCGATCACCCCGAAGGGCGGGGTTTCCGCCGAGAAACTAGTGAAGGGGCACGACTTGAGTCGTACCGAAGAAACCGCTCCCACGGAAGGGGCTTTAGCCGCTGAGGGCGTGCCCGCAAGCGAAGAGTCCGGCTCGCTGATCCTCTCCGTCACCGAGAATGGCTACGGCAAACGCACGCCGGTAGAGGAATACCGCCTGCAATCGCGCGGGGGCAAGGGCGTGATCAACGTCAAGACCACGTCGCGCAATGGCAAAGTCGTGGCCATCCTGCTGGTGAGCGAGGTCACGGAAGCCATGGTCATCAGCCAGTACGGCAAGATCATCCGCCTCGACACCTCGGAGATCCGCGAGGCCGGCCGCTCTACCCAAGGTGTCCGCCTGCTGGCGATGGAAGGCGGAGACAAGGTGGCCGCCGCCGTCGTTATCCCGCCAGAGGAGCGGAACGGGAATGGAACGCTGATTCATTAGCTTGAGGCGCTAGCGGGCGCCTGAGCCCGCTGCCGAAATCCCGAGCGCAGCGAGGGACCTCCGGCACGGACTAGGGCGCGGGAAACCGCGCCCGTCTTCTCTTAACGCCGATCAAACAGCAGAAGACGCCTTCAGCCGCATTTTCTTCGTTTTCTTTTCGTCTGCAATGAGATGTTTTATGGGCCGTTCGGGGCGGAGATGTTCGGGCATTGTTCCGCCAACCCTCTGAATGGCAGCACGCACTTCTCGGCCAACTGTTTTGTGTGTCTGGATTGCCCTCTCCTCACCGGAGACTGCATCTCGTCTCAATTTTTGTTCTGTCTGCGTGATACGGAATTCATTCGCCGCAAGCTCGGTCCGGCCAGCGCAATCAAGCAATTCTTCAGACTCGGGGATGTTCTTGAATGTTTTGATTTCAGCCAGCCCCATCCCGTAAAGCCCGCGATATCCCGCATCGGTGAAAATCGCCATGCGCTTTACTCCTGCCGCCACTGCAGCCCCTGCCAGAGCTTTATTGCCCTTGCGAACCCTTTCCCTCAGCGCAATCCGACGCTGCGCCTCTGTAAGCTGATCATCGAGCTCCTGCCTGCGGGTCTGGTATGCAAAATACGTCTGAGCAGTGGCAATTTCCGGCTTGCTAGAATCCCCGTTCATCGCAATCAGGTAGCATGCATACCTCGTCAGGTAACAATCCGCCCTCTCCAACCTCGCGCCCTTTCCTGCGCTGATCACCTTCTTGGTATCAAGAAAGTGATAATCCGGGTTGATATCTGAGCTGGAGCAGGCAAGCCGGGCCCTTTGGATTACCGCGCAAAAATTGTCCCATTTGTCGTATCCCAAAACGGCCTGGATTTCTCTGGCCATCCAATAATCCTCCCCGTTCGGGGCTACTCTCTTGGCATCGTTCAGCGCGTTGATGACAGCATCCAAGGGTTGCATCATCGGGCCTCCAAAGATGCCGGATTGTATCACTGGAGCGGTAAACATTCCCATTCATTTTCATACTTGCCTTCACATTCCAATCCGTGTATATTCTGGGTCGGGATGGGGAATATGGGAATCAGGGAAAACTTCCAGAAGCTCATCAACAAGAAGCAGGAGGAAATCGCCTCTCTGGAGCTTCAAATTAGAGAAGCCAAGGCGTACGTTCAGGCCCTGCAGGATTCGATGAAGCTTCTTCCGCGAGAAGGGAACGGCGTAGCTGTTGAGTATACCCTACGCTCAAACAGTGCCCTCGCAAAAGCCCGGGATGCCCTACGAGCCAGGGGAGCCCCAATGCCAATCGCTGACATTCTAAAGGCCCTCGACAAGCCGAACGACAAGAAGCACCGTAGTTCGCTTTCCGGCACTCTCTCTGGCTATGCCAGAGATGGGAAGATCTTCACACGCACCGCACCCAACACCTTCGGATTGTTAGAATTCGGCCAGCAACAAAACGAAGATACCGAAGAAATCGACGACGAACTTCCCGAAGAATTTGGGAGCATGGAAAAGAGGGCTTGAGGAGGGCGTCTAACCGGCCGTTAGGACCCTACCTGTGTCACGTAAATAGTCATCCCCAGACCAGCACATACGAGCACCAGACCATCGTGCGCTGTGCAATGAAGCATCTTTCCGTGTGCCTCTGTGTCCTCTGTGGTTAAAAAGAATCCCGACGCGAGCGCCCGCCGTCCATGAAACCGGAGGCCTTCCATGCAATACACCCGCCTGGGGAACACCGGACTCATCATTTCGCGGCTGGCGTTCGGAGCGATGACCTTCGGGTCGGCGCCGGACAGTCCGATGGCGCACGTCTTCAACACGCCCTAAAAAACGGCCGACGCGCTGGTCGGGCGCTCGCTCGACGCCGGCATCAACTTCTTCGACACCGCCGACGGTTACGCCAACGGCCAGTCGGAGCAGATCCTGGGCAAGGCGCTGAAGCCGAGGCGCGCCGACGCCATCATCTCGACGAAGATCGGCCTCCGCTCGGGCAGTGCCATCATTCGTGCGGGCTCGTCCTACGGATACGTGATCTCGGCCGCCGAGGCGTCGCCCAAGCGTCTGGAAACCGACTACATCGACGTGCTCTCGATTCACCGCATGGACCCCTACACGCCGCCAGAGGAGCGGAACGGGAATGGAACGCTGATTCATTAGGTTTATATCAGGGCACGGCTTTCAGTGGTGCCGCTTGGCCGCCTGTAAAAGCGGGCCTTAGCCCCTGAGGCAAACCTACGAGAGCCGCTCCTTGAGCCGGTCGTACGTGGTTTCCAAAGACTCGGGCAGCATGCGCGTCTCGCCCACCACGGTCATGAAATTGGAATCGGCCACCCAGCGCGGCAGCACGTGCATGTGGATGTGCCCGGCCACGCCGGCGCCGGCGGCCTTTCCGATGTTCATGCCCAGATTGATGCCATCGGGGTGGTAGACCTCGTGCAGAATGTCTTCCATGCGCTGGGTCAGCGCCATCATCTCCTGGGCCGTTTCCGGCGGCAGCTTGCGGAGCTCGTCGAGGTGCTGGTTGGAAACGATCATCACGTGGCCCGAGGTGTAGGGAAACGCATTGACGATGACGAAGCAGTGCTGCCCCCGGTACACCACCCCGGTATTGCGATCGTCGGTGCGCGCGAAGGCCTGGCAGAAGACGCAGCCCGCGGCCTTGTCGGTAGAGACGATGTAGGCGTAACGCCACGGCGTCCACAGGAAATCCATGCTGGCAGAGTAGCAAAAATCCGTGGGAAATCGAGGGCACAAGTATCGGCGCCGCGAAGATGGTTACAAGAGGAAAAATTCTCTCCTGCCGGTTTGACACTCTTTGCGAGCGGTTGCTATAGTCGAAGGGTCTTTGGGACGCGGGTGATCCCCCGGAAGATCCGGCCGCTGGGTTCCAAGCCACGGTTCGCAGCCTTTTCGAGTCCAGTCCCCCTGCATTCGGGAAGCTGTGAGCTGGCGTCATCGCAAGCAAAAAGGCCCGCCGCCCGCCGTCCGTCCGAGAGACAGACCTCGCCCACGCCTGTACGTGTGCGGGGCGCCCTTGAGCAAAGCATTGCAGGAAGAAACCACAGTCCGTAACGCCCAGCCGGAAGCCGAACCCACTGCGGCTGAATCGGCCCAAGCCCCAGGCCCCGCTGTAGAAACGCCTCATGATCCCACTTACGTTCGGCCCGCTGAAGCTCAGCCGCCCCTCCCGCCGGCGCCCGTTCCGGTCCGCCGAGATAGAGAAACCATGGAAGACTTTGCTACCGCACTAGAAACTTTTACTGCTGAAACCGAAGCTCTGAACGAAAGCCGCATTCATAAGGGTACCGTCCTTAAGATTACCGCCACCCACGTCGTCGTCGACATTGGCTCCAAGTCCGAAGGCCTGGTCCCGGTCGCCGAAGTGCACGACAGCGAAGGCAATCCCACAGTCCATCCCGGCGACGAAATCGACGTCATGGTGCAGCACGGGGAAGCCGAAGAAGGCTACGTCGCGCTTTCCTACCAGAAGGCCCAGCGCATACGGGTTTGGGACGACATCGAGAAAGCCTACAACGACAAGACCCCCATCAAGGGCAAGGTAGTCGAGCGGGTGAAGGGCGGCCTGTCGGTCGATATCGGCGCGCGCGCCTTTTTGCCCGGATCGCAGGTCGACCTCAAGCCGGTCCGCAACCTGGACGCGCTCAAAGGACAGGACATCGAAGTCCGCGTCATCAAGCTCAACAAAAAGCGCGGCAATATCGTGGTCTCGCGCAAGCAGATGCTCGAGGAAGAGCTCGGCGAAAAGCGCGGCAAGACTCTGGAGAAGCTGGAAGAGGGCGCGGTAATGACCGGGGTGGTGAAGAACCTCACCGACTACGGCGCCTTTGTGGATCTGGGCGGCATTGACGGCCTGCTGCACATCACGGATATGTCCTGGGGCCGGCTCACCCATCCCCGCGACCTGGTCAACGTGGGCGACGAGATCCACGTCAAGGTGCTCAAGTACGACAAGGAGAAGCAGCGCGTCTCGCTGGGCTTCAAGCAGCTCACGCCCGACCCCTGGCTGGACGCGGCGCACCGCTATCCGGTGAGCGCGCACGTCAAGGGCCGCGTGATCTCCATCACCGACTACGGCGCTTTCGTCGAGCTGGAGCAGGGCATCGAGGGGCTGGTACACGTCAGCGAGATGACCTGGTCCAAGCGCACCAAGCATCCCTCCAAGCTGGTCAACGTCGGCCAGCAGGTGGAAACCGTGGTGCTGAACGTGAATCCGCAGGAGCGGCGCATCTCGCTCGGCCTCAAGCAGCTCGAGACCAATCCCTGGGAGACGCTGCACGAGAAGTACCCGGTGGGCATGACGGTCGAGGGCCGGGTGCGCAACCTTACCGACTTCGGCGCCTTCATCGAGATCGAGGACGGCATCGATGGCCTGGTCCACGTCAGCAACCTGAGCTGGACCAAGCGCGTGAAGCATCCCTCCGAGGTGCTGAAGAAGGGTGACAAGGTAAAGACGATCGTGCTGGGCATCGACTCCGACCAGCGGCGCCTGTCGCTGGGCGTCAAGCAACTGCAGCCGGATATCTGGGAGACGTTTTTCTCCACCCGCCGCGTCGGCGACGTGCTGCACGGGAAAGTGCTGCGCGTGGCCAGCTTCGGCGCTTTCGTCGAGATCGCCGACGGCGTCGAAGGCCTCTGCCACAACTCCGAGGCCGCCGACCCGCACGGAACGCCCATCCGGCTGGAACCCGGCCAGGAGTTCGACTTCAAGATCATCAAGATGAATCCGGAGGAGAAGAAAGTCGGGCTCTCGATCCGCGCCGTGGGCGAGGAAGGCTCGCGCCAGGACGTCGATGCTTACAAGCACCCGGCTTCGAGCGCAACCGCGACCATCGGCGATCTGGTGGAGTGGAAGCGCGCCGGCAACGATCAGAACTGAGTTTTCAGCAGTAGAAGTTTCAGGCCGCCAGCCATGGCGGCCTTTTTCTATTGCATTACGGGCGACGGCCCGCCATCCGCGCCGCCCCTCACTTCGCCATGTTGATCCTCAGGTGCATGACCACATTGCTGCGGCTGTCGAAGGAGCTGAGGGTCTTGGTGTCGCTCTTGTGGCCCTGGTATTCGGCGCGGATCTGGTAGTCCACGTTGGGGGAGAGGGAGCTGAATCGGTAATTGCCTCCATCATCGGTGATGAAGGTTTTTACCTGCTGGGTGCGGGTGTTTTGCAGGTACACGATCGCTCCCGGGAGGGGTGCGTCCGCCTTGTCCGTGACCTGTCCGGTGACCGTGCGGGTTGGCGGTTCGTTCTTGGGCGCCGCAGCGCCCGCCGCCAGCACACCCAGCAGGATGATGGCGGACAAGATACTTGCGGCCTTCCGCATAGGACCCCCTTCTGAAATTTCAGCCGGTGCTACTTGGTTAGATGCAGGCCGATATCCACCCGCTCGTCACTCTCGACGTGGACTTTGGTTTCGGCCGTGGGCGCGTGCTTGCCTTCGGGCTCGGCCCAGACTACGTAATCGGCGGCGCCGGCGGGCACGCGCTGCGCAAATTCCCCCTGGTGGTCGGAATACAGATCCCACCGCGCTTTCTTCTGATCGGCGCGGCGGATCTTCACCCGCACTCCGTAGGCGGGACGATAGTCGGGACCATAGACGGTACCGAAAATGAGAGCATAGGGTTTCTCGGCGCGCTTCTCAGACGCCATGGCCGCCAGAGTGGCGGCCAGCAGCAGCAGGCCCAGCAGGGCGAGCAGCCCTCCCTGGCCGCGGTGCTCAGGAGTCGTCACCGTCTTGACCCTCCTCTTCCTTGTCTACGTCGTCGTCCACCTCTTCTTCCTCCACCTGCTTCAATGCCAGGGGATTGGTGGTGATCACCTCGAAGTCGGTGCCACACTCGGGACAGGAAACGATATCGCCCTCGTCCACTTCATCGACCTCGATGTCGAGGTCGCTCTCACATTCCGGACATTGAACCATTCTGCCCTCCGCCAGCTCGACGGGACGGCCCACCCCCGTCTGTTACTATTTAGAATTCCTTCCCCCTCAGCGTCAATAGCAGGGCTGCGATTTTTCCTTTTTGGGAAGGACGCGCACCCCGGCCGCCGGGGTCGCACGAGATTTCCGTCTAGCGAGGAGAGCATGGCTCAGCTCAGAAAATGGGTGGCAGGGGGTGCGCTGGGGATGATGGCGGTCCTCATCGCGGTTGCTCAACAGCGGGGCCGCACCCCCAAGACGCCGGAACTGGACCCGCAGATCGTGGCCGCGGTGAAGGAGGTCTCGCCGGCGCACGTCAAAGCCACCATCGAGAAGCTGGTCAGCTTCCACAACCGCAGCACGCTTTCCGCCGCCGATGCGGCTTCGATCGCCAAGGGGCGCGGCATCAGCGCCGCGCGGGAGTGGATCCGCTCCCAGTTCGAGCGCTACTCGAAAGACTGCAATGGCTGCCTCAAGGTGGAGATGCAGAGCTTTACCGTCAATCCGCCGGCGCGGCGAATCCCGCACCCCACGGAGATTGTGAACGTGGTCGCCACGCTGGAAGGCACCGATCCCGCCAACGCCGGCCGGATTTATGTCGTGAGCGGCCACTACGATTCGCGCAACAGCGATAACGACAACGTCACCGATCCCGCCCCCGGCGCCAACGATGATGCCAGTGGCACCGCCGTCAGCCTGGAATGCGCGCGCGTGCTGAGCAAGCACAAATTCCCCGCGACCATCGTGTTCATGGCCGCGGCGGGCGAGGAGCAGGGACTCTACGGCAGCGCGCACTACGCCGAGGCCGCCAAGTCGGCGAAGCTCGGCATCGAGGGCGTGCTCAACAACGACATCGTCGGCGGCAATCGCACCCCCGGCGACAAGACGCAGCAGCCGCAGTGGGTGCGCGTGTTTTCCGAGGGCATCCCAGCCGCCGCCACTCCGGACGAGATTAAGCTCATCCGCGCTACCGGCATGGAGGACGATTCGCCCTCACGACAACTGGCGCGCTATGTCCGCCAGGTTGCCGAGCAATATGTCTCCGGCTTTGAGCCCAAGCTGGTGTCGCGGCCGGACCGCTATCTGCGCGGCGGCGACCACCTGTCCTTCAACCAGCAGGGCTTCGCCGCGGTGCGCGTCACCGAGTATCGCGAAGACTACAACCACCAGCACCAGACGCCACGTATCGAGAAGGGTGTCGAGTACGGCGACTTGCCGAAGTTCGTGGATTTCGCCTATGTCGCCAATGTCGCACGCGTGAATGCCGCCACGCTGGCCGCGCTGGCATCGGCTCCCGCGCCTCCCGCCAACGTGCGCCTCGTCACCAGGAACCTGGAGAACGATTCCACGCTCACCTGGAGCGCGTCTCCGGGAAGCCTGGCAACCAAGTACGAGGTCCTGTGGCGTCCGACGGCGGATTCCGATTGGCCGCCGCAGAATGTTGAGGCCGTCGGCAACGTGACCCAGGCCACGCTCAAACGCTCCAAGGACAACGTTGTCTTCGCGGTCCGCGCGGTGGACGCGAAGGGCCATCGCAGCCCCGCGGTGGTGCCGCTGCCGGAACGGTAGGCGAGTTCCTTGCCCCGCTAAAGGCGCCAATCACGTAAAATGTGCTGATGATGCGCCGCAGCGGGTCCAACTACAACACGATGTCGCTCAGCTTCCCTCCGTTCACCCGGGCGGTGAAGTGGCTGCTGATAGCCAACGGGGTAATCTTCCTGCTGGACGCGCTGGTCGGACGTGTCTCTCCGGGGGCATCGCGCGACATCACTATCGTGTTCTCTCTTATACCCGCGGCGGTGACGCATGGCTACATCTGGCAGTTGGTGACCTATTCCTTCCTGCACGGCGGGCTCTGGCACCTTCTAGGCAACATGCTCATGCTCTGGATGTTCGGCTCGCAGTTCGAGATGGACTGGGGCACATCCCGTTTTCTCGAGTTCTACTTCTTCTGCGTTATCGGAGCGGCCTTGAGCACGGTCGTGATTGCGTATGCCGGGCTGCTGGGGCTTACTCCCTTCACGCCCACGATTGGCGCTTCCGGCGGCATCTACGGGATCTTGCTGGCCTACGGAATTATTTACGCTAATCGGGAGATCATGCTGTTCCCCATTCCGTTTACGATCAAAGCAAAGTACTTTGTCATCGGGCTGATTTTCATCACGTTGTATCTCTCCATAAGTGGGCCCGGCGGGATCGCGTATGTTGCACACTTGGGCGGGCTGCTCTTCGGCTTCCTTTTCATCAGGTTCATGCCTCGGCACGGCGTGGTGGGCGGAGCTTCGGAGCGCTTCTTCGGCCTGCGCAACGCCTATTACCGCTGGAAGCGCCGCCGCGCCGCCCGCAAGTTCGAGGTCTACATGCGGAAGCACGACCGCAGCCAGTACTTCGACGAATACGGCAACTTCCGCGACCCCGACAAGCCGCCTCCGGAGAAAGGCAACGGCGAACACCGCGGGCCGTGGGTGAATTAACAGGAAGCAGGAAAAGCAATACCTGCCTCCCGCTTCCTGCCTCCTATCCCTGCCGCTTGGCCATCGAGTCCTGGGGCGAAACGTCCGCCAGCCGCTCGAACACGAGCGTGACCTTCGAGATCTCGCTCAGCCGCTGCCAGAACTTGTGGACGTCGGGGTCCTCGTGGGCTTCCTTGCGGGCTTCCGCAGAACGCCAATAGCGGATGTTGATGAGCCGGCGGAAGTCTTTCACATCGCGGTAGAGCAGGTCGCGGCTGTACTGTTTGCGCCGCAGCACGGCGTAAAACTCGTGCAGGAGCTGGAGACATTCCTCATCCTTGCCGTCGAAAGCTTCCACCACGGCCAGGGCCATGATCTCGCTGGTTTCGGACACGGCGTTATCTCCTTCTCCGCTCCGGCGGCGGTTTGATCCGGGGCACGCGCCGGCGTTCGTGCCCTGCGGCGCCGCCTTCCTGGTCGCGTGACCCGACCACGTGCAGGCGCATGAAATTGGTGGATCCGGAAGCCATCTGCGTTCCCGCCACCACCCCGATCACATCACCGGCGGCCACCGCATGGCGGCGCAGGAGCTCGCGTTCGGCGGCGCGTACCATGTCGTCACCGGTGCGCGCCGTCCGCTCCACCATGGGGCACACGCCCCACAAGAGATTAAGCCGGTTGGCCACCTGCGGGAAAGCGGTAAAAGCGTAAATCGGCGCCGCCGGACGGTACTTGGAGATCAGGCGCGCGGTGGTGCCGGTCTCAGTGAAGACGGCGATGGCGCGCATCTCCAGGTCGTGGGCGGCGTGGGCCACGGATTCGCAGATGGTCTCGGCGATGGAAAGCCGCCGCACGCTGCGCCGGCGCAGGAGCAGCCCATCCATGCTGTGGTCGCTCTCCGCCTCGGCGATGATCCGCCCCATCATGGTGACGGCTTCGCGCGGATACTTGCCGCTGGCGGTCTCGGCCGAGAGCATGACCGCGTCGGTGCCGTCGAAGACGGCGTTGGCCACGTCGCTGGCTTCGGCGCGCGTGGGCCGCGGGTTCTCGATCATCGACTCCAGCATCTGGGTCGCGGTGATCACCGGCTTGCGCCACTCGAAGGCGCGCTGGATGATGTGTTTCTGGATGACCGGTACTTTCTCCGGCTCGACCTCCACGCCCAGGTCGCCGCGCGCCACCATCACGCCGTCGGCCACTTCCAGAATCTCCTCCAGGCGGTCGATGGCCTGCGGCTTCTCCAGTTTGGCGATGACCGGGGTCGCGGAGCCTTCGTCGCTGATGAAGCGCTTGGCCACAAGCACGTCTTCGCCGCGGCGCACGAACGACACCGCCACCAGGTCCACAGCGTGCTTCAGCCCGAAACGCAGGTCCTTCTTGTCCTTCTCGGTCAGCGCCGGAACCTGGACCTCGGTTCCCGGCAGGTTGATGCCCTGGTGTTCTCCGAGCATACCGCCGTTGACCACCTCGCACTCGACGTCTTCGCCATGGACGGCCTTTACGCGCAGCTCGATGAGGCCGTCGGAGAGCAGCACGCGCGCGCCCGCGGTAACGTCCTGCGCCAGGCGAGGATAGCTGGTGGAAATCAGCGACGGTGTACCCGGCACATCGCGCGGCGTGATGGTGACGCGCGCGCCCGGCTTCAGCGCTACCTTGCGGGACTTCAGGCGCCCAGTGCGGATCTTCGGGCCTTGCAGGTCCTGGAGGATGGCCAGCGTGCGGCCTTCTTTTTCCGCCGCGCGCCGCAGCCGCTCGATCACGCGCGCGTGCTCTTCGTGGGTGGAGTGCGAGAAGTTCAGCCGGGCCACGTCCATGCCCAGCCGCAGCAGCTCGCGGATCATGCTCTCGGAGTTGCTCGCCGGCCCAATGGTGCACACGATCTTCGCCCTGCGCGCCGGAAGGCTGCGCTCGGCCGAAAGCGTGGGTGGGTCGATCCGCTCCGCGGTGCTCATTCAGTACATCTGCAGTTCCCGCTGCAAGTCGGGCTCCAGCGGCTGGCCGGTAAGCCGCTTGGGAAAGATGAGCGCGTTGAACTCGGCCCCCACCAGGATGATGACGGAAATGATGTACAGCCACACCAGCAGCGCCATGGCGGTGCCCAGGGAGCCATACATGATGCTGTAGGTAGAGAAGCGATGGATGTACCAGCCGAAAAGCACGGTCGCGGGGAACCACATCCCGGTGGCCAGCAGCGCGCCCGGCAGCGACAGGTGCCAGGGAGCGATCCGCGGCACGCCCCAGTGGTAAATCAGCAGGATGACCAGCACGCTGGTGGCGGAGGAGATCAGCCATCGCCCCATGGTCCACAGCAACAGGATGTAGGGGCCGATATCGTGCCCGGCCTGGGACGCCAGCCAAGTCTCGATCTGGTTGCCGAAGGCCATCAGCGTGGTGGCGAACAGCATGGGCACGAAAGTGAGGAACACCAGCAGAAACGCGATCAGGCGCTCCTGCACCAGGCCCCAGGCCTTGGGCATGCGGTAGGCATTGCGGAACCCTTCCATCCAGGAGATGAAGATGCCGGAGGCGGTCCACAGGGTCAGCAGCGCAGTCGGGATCAGGATGCCGATGGGGTGGTGCGCCTTCTCGATGAGCGTGCGCACCGGCCCTCCCGTTCCCTCGGGCAGGACGCGTGTGACGGCCCTGGTGAACTCCCGGAAAACCGCCCGGTTGCCCACCTCGGCCAGCGCGGCGGCCACCACCAGCAAGGTTGGGAACAACGTCAGAATGGCGGAGTACGCTGCTCCCTTCGCCACGGCGAAGGCATCGTGCTGGAAAGCACGCCAAAAGGCAAACCGCAGGTACCGGGCCAGCCGGAACATAACTGGGGATAAGGTATCAGTTGCCAGTGGCCGGGTGCCAGTTGTGAGTTGGCTAACCCGTCCTGTCCTCGCGCTCGTCAATCCCCGGCTATGCAAGCCGAGCGGCTTGGGACCGGAGGCCGGAGATGAGCCCCTAGAATGGGATCTCCTCGTCAGTCACTCCGGAGGTGCGGCGTTCCCCCGCCCGCATGACGAGCTTGTCACGATTCTCTCTGAGCCACCTGAGCCCCCTATTGTTGACTTTGTACATTGTGTAGGGGTCTCCCTGATAGTTTGGTGCGCTGTAGGCGTCGATGTAACCTTTCTCCGTAAGCTCAAGAATGGCCAGGTTGGCGGCCACCTTTGTGAACCCTGCCCTTTGCATCGAGTTATGGATGCCGGAAGCGCTGAGTCCTGGTTCTTCATCGAACTGGTACTCGAAAAGGATGGTCAGTGCAACCATCTCCTGTGGGGCCAACCCCTCCGTTTCAGTCAGGGAGCTCACGGAGGACGCTATTTCCCGGATGTTGGTCGCTTGCACAACAACCGCCTTCAATCTCTTGGTGATTTTTGTTTCAAGTTCTTTGAAGTCACTCGAGGAACCAACCTTATAGGCGATGATGTTGAGGTGATTGACATCGAATGGGAACTCGGTAGTCCTTTCCTCGGAACAGCAAATGCAATACGGCCGGTCGAGCGACATGGCGAAGCCGAGCTCGTACCAGACGTTCGGATTATCGGTTGTGATGTCAGCCAAGAACGCCGTTGATTCGGCAATCCCGCTTTTAATGCCTTCCAGCAGGTCATTTACGCTAGGGTCTCGGTCTACCCGATAGGGCTCCAGATCGGCCTGGGTTATAGCCGGGACGAACACGTCGTCAAAACGCTTGTCGAACTTTCCGTTGTCGAAAGGCTGAATCACAAAGCATCGCGCCATAAAGAAAACGGGGCAGGTTAACCCGCCCCAACTCCTTCACCTTCTACTCCGCCGCCAGCTCTTCGGTCTCGCCCTCGTGGCGCAGCAGTTCCAGGGCGCGCTCGGCTTCCTCGTAGGCGGCCGAGACCTCTTCCTGGACCTTCTGTGCGGCTTCTTCCAACTCGGGCGACAGGCGCACGTTGCGGTAGTACTCCATGCCGGTGCCGGCGGGGATCAGCCGTCCCACGATGACGTTCTCCTTCAGGCCGCGCAGGTGGTCCACCTTGCCCTGGATCGACGCCTCGGTGAGCACGCGCGTGGTCTCCTGGAAGGATGCCGCCGAGATGAACGACTCGGTCGCGAGCGACGCCTTGGTGATGCCCAGCAGCAGGGGCCGTCCCGTGGCCGGCTTGCCGCCGTCCTTGATGATCCGCTGGTTCTCCTCCTCGAACTTGAA
>JBIOFT010000065.1:0-20465 GCA_044447375.1 Terriglobales bacterium
ATTCTGGGACCACGCGCGCGTGGTGAGCGGCGATGTGGCCGTCATTGCTCCGCTGCCGCGGGCGCGTCTGGAGCCGGTGTTGCGCTCGCTCGCCGCTTCCGGCACCACGGCGGTGTGCGCTTCGGACGACCCCGGGACCTGGGCTTGGGCGCGCTCCCTTCATCCCCGCGCGCTGGTGATCCCGCAGCAGGACGCCTGGGCCGACACCCTGGTCACGTTCTGCGCGGAAGTGCTCGCCCGTGTTGCCAGCCAGGAACGCGCTCTCCAGGCCGAGCGCCTGGCCGCGGAGAACCAGCACTTCGCCACGCTGGGGCGCTACGTCGTGGAAATGCGTCACAGCTACAACAACGCCATGACCTCGCTTTTGGGCAACGCCGAATTGCTTCTGATGCAACCGGGCGCCTTTTCGGCGCGGGTCCGCGAGCAGCTCAACACCATCCGCGCCATGGCCATGCGCATGAACCAGATGATGCTGCGCCTCGCCTCGCTCGAGGCCGAGATGGAGATGGTGGAGAGCGACCCGGCCGACATCCCGCAACGCAAGGTGGGGACGTAGGGCGGTTCCATACTGGTACAGCCTGTTTTGAAGGGGCAGATCAACATTGGAACCGCTCTAGGGCGCTTCACGCGGGACTTACGCAAACAAGAACTCTTTTGTCCGCAGCTCTTTGATGGTGTCGCGCAGCTTGGCCGCTTGCTCGAACTCGAAGCGTTTGGCCGCTTCGCGCATGTCGTTCTCGAGGCGGGCGATGTAGGCGTCCAGTTCTTCCTGCGACTTGAACTCCGGCATGCCCTCGGCAGCGTCGGCTACATCCACGTAATCGGCCTCGACGATCCGCGCCAGCGACATCTCCAGCGGCCGCACGATGGACTGCGGCGTGATGCCGTGCTCGTCGTTGTAGGCCCGCTGGATGGCGCGCCGGCGGGTAGTCTCGTCCAGGGCGCGTTGCATCGAGTCCGTCATCCGGTCGGCGTAGAGGATGGCCCGGCCGTTGAGGTGACGCGCGCAGCGGCCCATGGTTTGTATGAGCGAACCGCTGGAGCGCAGAAAGCCTTCCTTATCGGCGTCGAGAATAGCCACCAGCGAGACTTCCGGCAGGTCCAGCCCCTCGCGCAGCAGGTTGATGCCGATCAGCACATCGAACTCGCCCTTGCGCAGGTCGCGCAGGATCTTGATGCGCTCCAGGGTCACGATCTCCGAGTGCATGTAGCGGCAGCGCACGCCCACCTCGCTGTAATACTCCGCCAGATCTTCCGCCATGCGCTTGGTCAGCGTGGTCACCAGCACGCGCTCGCCCTTGGCCGCGCGCTCGCGGATCTCGTGCAGCAGATCGTCGATCTGCCCTTTCACCGGCCGCACCTCGGCTTCCGGATCCACCAGCCCCGTCGGACGGATGATCTGCTCGACGACCACTCCCGCCGACTTGGTCAGCTCGTACGGGCCGGGCGTTGCGGACACGTAGATGGCCTGGTTTACGCGGTGCTCGAACTCTTCGAAGGTCAGCGGGCGGTTATCCAGCGCCGAAGGCATGCGGAAGCCGTACTCCACCAGCGTTTCCTTGCGTGAGCGGTCGCCGTGGTACATACCGTGGAGCTGCGGGACGGTCTGGTGCGATTCGTCGATGAACAGCAGGTAGTCACGCGGAACGTAATCCAGCAGCGTGGGCGGAGCTTCCCCCGGCAGGCGTCCGGAGAAATGCCGCGAGTAGTTCTCGATGCCGTGGCAGTAGCCGACCGACTTGATCATCTCCAGGTCGAACATGGTGCGCTGGTGCACGCGCTGGGCTTCGACCACGCGCCCCTGCTTCTCCAACTCGGCTTCCCACCAGTGCAGCTCTTCCTTGATGGATTCGACCGCGCGCGACTTGGTTTCGGGCGACATGACGTAGTGGGTCTTGGGATAGATGGGCAGGCGCACGTACTTCTGCTTGACCGTGCCGAACAGGGGATCGATCTGCGAGAGCGACTCGACCTCGTCGCCCCACAACTCGATGCGGTAGGCCATGTCTTCGTAGGTGGGGAAGACTTCGATGATGTCGCCGCGCACGCGGAAAGTGCCGCGGTGGAAGTCGGTGTCCGAGCGCTCGTAGAGGATCTCGACCAGACGCCGCGTGATGTCCTCGCGCTTGAGCTTCTGGCCCTTCTCCACGAACATCATCATGCCGTAGTAGGCGTCCGGTGAACCCAGGCCGTAGATGCAGCTCACCGAAGCCACGATTATGCAATCGCGCCGCTCGAACAGCGACTTGGTGGCCGAGAGGCGCAGCTTGTCCAGTTCGTCGTTGACGGTGGCTTCCTTTTCGATATACACGTCGCCCGCCGGGATATAAGCCTCAGGCTGGTAGTAGTCGTAGTAGGAAACGAAATACTCGACTGCGTTGTGCGGGAAGAAAGTCTTGAACTCGTGATAGAGCTGCGCCGCCAGCGTCTTGTTGTGGGCCAGCACCAGCGCCGGCCGGTTGGCCTGCTCGACCAGCTTGGCCATGGTGTAGGTCTTGCCCGAGCCGGTGACGCCCAGCAGGACCTGATGCTTTTCCGCATCGCGCACGCCGCGCGTGAGCTGCTCGATGGCCCTGCCCTGGTCGCCGCGCGGCTTGTAATCGGAGATGAGCTTAAAGTCCATGAAAGACGGCTCTTGGCTGTTAGCGCTTGGCTCAAAAACCCGCTCGGCTGAGGTCGCCCAGCGGGTGAGGCAACTGTCCGGAGAAATTCGGCCCATTGCCGTTGCCACTCAAATATACAAGATTGTCATCCCGACCGAGGGCGTGAGCCCTCGGTCGGGATGACAGTTGTTTGGTTTTCGCTTCATCGCGGCTCCGCCTCCGGCACCAGCACGATCTTGGTATCGCTGCGAAATTTCTTGTAGTCCCGATAGCTGACGTCCTCGACCACCTTGTAGTTCTTGAGCAGCGCTACCCTGGCCGAGAGTTTCAGGGAAACGGATTTCGGCAACCATACCTCGCCGTTGACGCGGGCCAGTTCGATGCTGATGCGCGAGCCCTTGTGAAGCCGGGCCAGGAACAGCCCCCAAGAGACCGTATCGATCGCCTCGCAGTCGAGCTTGACCCACTGGGTCTCGGCGCTGTCGATCCAGATCCGGCCGCGAAACTTGGGAAGGTACTTGGCGTCTTTCAGGCGGGGATGGAAATCGGGCCTGGGGTCGGCATCGATGACGTAGGTCTCCCGCCCGTCGCGGGTTTCCGTGCCCACCAGGCGAAAAGTGTAAGCGTCGGCGATCTCGCGCACCCATGCCCGCTCTTCCTCGCGCTCGCGGACTTCTTTCTTAAGCCGTTTCTCGCGCTGCTCGGGCGTCTCCTGCTCGCGCTTCCGCATTACCTCCTGGATCTTCTTCTCTTCTTTGGCGGACTCCTGCGCGCTCAGGGGCTTGTCGTTGCGTGCGATCAGCCGCCGCACTCCCTGCCCATAGAGCATCATGATCTCGTAGTCCCGTGTCTCCCGCGATTTTACGTTGCCCTGGCCATCCAGCTTGTGTTCTTCCTCGCGCTGCAGGTAGGCGTAGTCACGCTGCTTGAGGTCATTGGCAATGTCGTTCTCCGCTACCGCCCGTATGAGGGGCTGGATCTCCTCGCTCGAAAGGGTTCGCGGCTGGTTAGGGCGGGAAAGAGACGGCCGCGGCGGAGCGTTCTGCCCTGCGGCCGAGAGTGCGAGAGAGAAGAACAGGATATGCCGGAGGACGGGCCTGACCGCGGCGCAAGCGTAACCAGCGAATCCCATAGACAAGGAAATTACCATTTGATTGCATCTTGGTGACAAATGCGACGGGGCTACGACCTAGTCTCGTGCCTCCCCCACTCTGCGAGTAGGAGGAAACGATGTCTCGCTTGCGACACTTCTTATTGCTGGGCTCCGTCCTGGTGTTTGCAGCCATCCTGGCCAGCGCCGAGGACGAGGCCTTCACCGAAAACTTCACCACCCCGGCCACCAAGATTGCGTCCACGGTTCCCCAGAACGGCGACGTAAATCCTTATGGCATCGCGGTGGTGCAACGATCCACGGGAAAGCTGGTCAAGGGACACATCCTGGTCAGCAACTTCAACAACGCTATCACCGTTGCTAACCCTGGCGGCCTGCAGGGCACCGGCATCACCATCGTGGACCTGTCGCCGGATGCAGACGATAATCCCGCAACCGCGAAGGTATTCGCAAAGATCCGCACCCAGGACCTGCCTGGACCTTGTCCCGGCGGCGTCGGCCTGACCACTGCCCTGGTGGTGCTGCGCAGCGGATGGGTCATTGTCGGCAGCCTGCCCACCGCCGACGGTACGGCCGCAACCGCTGAGGCTGGGTGCTTGATCGTTCTCGACAGCCGGGGACATGTGGTCGAAACCTTTTCCGGCGGCGCCATCAACGGTCCCTGGGATATGACGTCGGTCGAGGACGATGACATCGCAGAACTGTTTGTCACCAATGTGCTGAACGGCACGGTGGCAGCGAACGGCAGCGTTGTGAACCGCGGCACCGTGCTTCGCATCATTCTCCTGGTACCCGACCAGGGGCGGCCGCGAGAACTGCTGCGTACCGTGATCGGCTCCGGTTTCAGTGAAAGGACGGACCCGGCTGCACTGGTCATCGGGCCGACGGGCGTGGGACTGGGCTGTGATGGGACGCTTTATGTAGCTGACACCCTGGCCAATCGCATCGCAGCAATTCACGATGCGGTCCTGCGATTCACCAGCGCCGGCACCGGGAAAACCGTGTCGGTCGGTGGCGGGCTCAATAACCCTCTTGGGCTTGCGATCGCTCCCAACTGCAACATTCTCACGGTCAACAGTAACGACGGCAACCTGGTTGAACTCACTCCCCGCGGGTTTCAATTTCTGCCGATCAACATCGATACCAGCGGACTCGGCGGGGGTACCCTGTTCGGCCTTGCTGTCGCCCCCAACGGCAAAGGGATCTACTTCGTGGATGACGGGGATAACACCCTGGACCTCTTCCACTAAACAGGCTGGCCGGCTCCATCGGCCTGCCGAGAAGCGCGAGAATCCGGCCCTCGTGGCGCGAGGGCCGGTCGCGCCTATTCCGCGGCTACTTCCACTTGTGGCCCACCAGCTCCGCTTTGTACAGCCGCTCGTCTACGCTGTGGAGAGATTTTTCCTGCTTGGGGGTGAGCAGAGGACGGTGCGGGATGTCGCACAGGTACTCGGCGATGTACCAGACTTCGTCCTCGCTGGTCATCCAGTTCAGGTGGTCGAAGCGCGCCATGTTGACCGGCCGGGAATAGCGGCGCAGTGACCGCTGCCGCGCCAGGTTGAAATAGAGATTGAAGTAGCTCATGGCCAGCTCGCGCAACGAGTGATAGACCGGCTCGCGATAGCGGCAGCCGGCGTAGTTTGAGGCCGCCACCGCTCCCCAGCAGCCATCCACCTTGAAGACGGCTAGCACGTGGTCGGTGTCGCGCTCCGCTTCCATGTCCCACAGCAGCGGCGGGTATCCAAGGACGCGCAGCGCGGCCACGGCGAAAATCGCGCCTTCCAAACAATGCACCGTCCGTTCGCGCAGCACCTTGCGCGGCGACCAGCAGGTGAGCGCCAGGTGATACGGCAGGCTGTTCAGGAATTTCTGCACGCCGTTCGGGTCCTTCATCGCACGGATGGTGCGCAACTCCGCCGGGGTGAAGCCGAACGTCTTGGAGGGGAGCCGTCTAATTGTCGAATTCCTCCTCGTAATCCTTGTTGAACACCAGGGGCAATTCCCGCGGAGTGTCGATGACCACATCCGGCGGCACCACTTTCAGCGTGTCCGGACGGAAGCCGTAATTCACCCCGCAGCTCCACGTCCCGGCATTGCGCGCGGTGATCACGTCGATCTCCGAATCGCCGATGATGATGGCCTGCTCCGCCGGCGTCCCGGTCTCCTCGAGCAGAGCGTTGGCGCCCACGGGATCGGGCTTCTTGGTGGCAAAGCTGTTTCCGCCATAGACCTGCACAAACAAATCCCTGATGCCCAGGCCCTCCAGGATCTTGGTTGAAGGCCCGACCGGCTTGTTGCTCAGCACCGCGAACTGGCGCTCCATCCGGCGGCCGTTGTTCTCGATCCAGCGCACGGCCGCGAGCGCCTCACGAATCCCGGGATAGAGCGTGGTGTTGTCCAGCTTGTGCTCGCGATAATAGTGCAGGAAGAAGTCCAGGGCCTCATGCATGTAGTGGCCGTCATCGGGATCGCCCAGGGCGCGGCGGATCAGCATGGGCGCGCCGTCGCCGATGTAGTTGGCGATGGCCTCGTGCGAGAGCTCCCTCCGCCCGAAGTGCCGCAGCATGGCATTGACCGAATTGGCCAAGTCCAGTTGCGAGTCGATCAGGGTGCCGTCCAGGTCGAAGATCAGCAGCCTGATCTGCTCGGTCGGGATGGGGCGGTGGACGGTGATCACCGAAGTATCCGCCTAGGTGACTTTGGTTCGCCAATCAGTATATCCGCAGCGCCTACACCCGTTTTACAATGACGCCTCGGGGCCCGACTGCATCCGAGGGAGCGAATGGCTACCACCAAGACCGTACCCAAGCCCGCTGGCAAAGCACCCGAGACTCCCGACAAGACCTATCAGGGCCTCACCCGCAAGCAGCTCATCGAGATCTACCGGCTGATGTTCCTGTCGCGGCGCATCGACGACCGCGAGATCCTGCTCAAGCGCCAGCAGAAGATCTTCTTCCAGATTTCGGGGGCGGGCCATGAGGCGCTGCTGGTGGCGGCCGGCCTGGCCCTCAAGCCGGCTTATGACTGGTTCTTTGCCTACTATCGCGACCGCGCGCTGGCCCTCACCCTGGGCATGAAGCCGCTCGATATGCTGCTGCAGGCGGTGGGCGCGGCCGACGATCCCTGCTCCGGCGGACGCCAGATGCCCTCGCACTGGTCCAGCCGCGCGCTCAACATCGTCACCGGCTCCTCGCCCACCGGCAGCCAGTTCCTGCACGCCATCGGATGCGCCGAAGCCGGCCGCTACTTCTCGAGCCATCCCGAGGCGGCCAAGAAAGTTCCGGGCGACTACCGCGAGTTCAAGGATGTGACCTTCCACGGCGACGAGGTGGTCTACGTCTCCTCCGGGGAAGGCACCACCAGCCAGGGCGAGTTCTGGGAGTCGCTGAACTCGGCCTCGAACCTGAAGCTGCCGGTGCTGTTCCTGATCGAGGACAACGAGTACGCCATCTCCGTGCCCTGCGAGGTGCAGACTGCGGGCGGCAACATCTCGTGCCTGGTGGCCAATTTCCCCAACTTCCATTTCGAGGAGTGCGACGGCACCGATCCGGTCGAGAGCTATGCCGCGATCACCCGCGCGGTGGAGCACATCCGCGCCGGCAAAGGGCCTGGGTTCGTGCACGGACACGTCATCCGTCCCTACTCGCACTCGCTCTCCGACGATGAGCGCCTCTATCGCCCCGAGTCCGAGCGCCAGGAAGAGGTCAAGCGCGATCCCATCACCCGCCTGCAGATGTTCCTGATCCGCGAAGGCATCCTCGACGAGAAGGCGATCAACGAGCTCGAAAAGCAGGTGTCCGAAGAGGTGCTGGAGGCGAGTGACCGCGCCCTTGAAGCGCCCGCCGCGGCGAAGGAATCGATCCTGCAATTTATCTATTCGCCCGACCTCGATCCCACCTCGCCCAAGTTCGAGGTCCCAGCCGCGCCGCCGCCTGCTCCGGCCAAGCCCGGGGCGGTTGCCGAGAAGACCATGGCGGACCTCATCAACGCCTGCCTGAAGGACGAGATGCGGCGCGATCCGCGCATCGTCGTTTTCGGCGAGGACGTCGCCGACTGCAGCCGCGAGCAGTATTTGAAGCAGAAGCTGGTCAAGGGCAAGGGAGGCGTCTTCAAGCTCACCGCCGGGCTGCAGATGGAGTTCGGCCCCGACCGCGTCTTCAACTCGCCGCTGGCGGAGGCCAGCATCGTGGGGCGCACCATCGGCATGGCTACGCGCGGGCTCAAGCCAGTGGCCGAGATCCAGTTCTTCGACTACATCTGGCCGGCGATGCACCAGTTGCGCAACGAGCTGCCGCTCATCCGCTGGCGCTCGTTCAACGGCTTCTCCTGTCCGGCCGTCATCCGCGTGGCCATCGGCGGATACCTCACCGGTGGCGCCATCTACCACTCGCAGTGTGGCGAGAGCATCTTCACGCACATTCCCGGGCTGCGCGTGGTGTTTCCCTCGAACGCGCTCGATGCCAACGGCCTTTTGCACACCGCCATCCGCTGCGACGATCCGGTACTGTTCCTCGAGCACAAGCGGCTCTATCGCGAGACCTATGGACGCGCCCCGTACCCTGGCCCCGACCACATGATCCCGTTCGGCAAAGCAAGGGTGGCGCGGGAAGGCAGTGATGTGTCGCTGATCACCTATGGCGCGGTCGTTCCCCGCTCCCTGCAGGCAGCACAGCGCGCGGAGCGCGAGCATCAGCTCAGCGTGGAGATCATCGACCTGCGCACCCTCAGTCCTTACGACTGGGAGGCGATCGCCAACTCGGTGCGCAAGACCAACCGCGTGATCGTGGCCTACGAGGACGTGCTGAGCTGGGGATACGGCGCCGAGATCGCCGCCCGCATCGCCGACGAACTGTTCGACCACCTCGACGCTCCGGTGCGCCGCGTCGCCGCCATGGATACCTTCTGCGCCTACCAGCCGGCGCTGGAGGACGAGATCCTGCCCCAGGCCAACGACCTCTATCAGGCCATGCTCAAGCTGGCCGGGTACTGAACTCGGGAGCACACTTCCGTTCCAGACGCTCACGGGACAAGCTTCGTGAGACATCACGTGTCAGGGCACGAGTCTCCAAACTCAACCCAAGATCCCTCACATCGCGCTCAGTCGCGATGCTCCCTCGCGCTCTTTCCGGGATGACAATTCTTGAACTTTCGGCACGACTGAAGTCGTGCCCTGACACGTAATCTCTCCCCAACCTGATCTCATCCCGGCCAAGAAGAAAGCGGAGAAAACGGTGACCGGAGGCAGGGTCTGCCGATTTCTCCGCGGTAACCGGGAAGAGAGAGAGGCCACCTCCCCGGTACATCCCCGCACAGAATTTTGGAGGCACGTGTGTGCGGGGAAAACCAGACAGAGAATCAGCAGAGGAGACAACAGGAGAGAACTTGAGGGCCCGGCGACTGGAGGGTGAACGCTTCACCAGCGGCGGGCGGTACTTCCAGTTGGGGCGCGACCGCCGCAGCCACAGGGCGGGTCAGCGCAATCTCGACCGCCGCGCTAATCCCGGACTTGGCGTTGCTATCCGCACTCAGGGCCTTGAACTTGGCTACAGGTCTGTTGTGCAGCATGTCGCCGCTGCTGCAGGCGGGCTTGTGGGCCAGGAACGTAATGAAAATCGCCAGGCACAGAGCAATGGCGAGCCAGACTTGTAAACGTCCCCACATGCTGCACATAAGATGCGCCGGTGCCGGGCCGGCGTCAAGCTCCCGCAGGACACTTTAGTGCACGTTACTTGTGCGCGGGACTGCTGCCGCCGCGGAAGAACGCCCCATCCAGCGAGATCGGCCCCGCTCCCAGAAAGATGAGGGCGAAGGCGATGATCCCGCAGGCCAAGGGGAGTTCGTATCCGCCCGGCCCCCTCAGCCCGTTCTTCCAGTGGACTTTATCGATGGCCACTGCCATGTCAATGACCATCGACAGGGCAGCCAGGCGGGTCAGCAACCCCACCACCAGCAGGATGCCGCCGCCAAACTCTGCCGCCACGGTCAGGTACGCCATCCAGCCGGGAATCCCCATGCTGTTGAGCATTCCCATGAATTTCGGCATGCCGCCGAACAGCTTCTGCGCCCCGTGGGCAATCATGATGGCCCCCAGCGCCAGGCGAAGCCCCAGCAATGCCAGGGGATGAAGTCGATCCAGGAATTTCACAGTCGGCCTCCTGTTGGTAAGTCGCGACTAGAATACTCGATACGCACCCCGCGGCTGGCCATTGCCTGCAGAAACGCGCCGGCGTGGATGTCCAACTCGCTGCGGACTGCGCCGCGTTTCGCAATCTCGCCCGAGGCCAGCATCTGGACCACAACCGAGGCAGGCCAAGCCGTCGTGCGCATCATGGCCGTCATGCCGGTCGCCGGGTCGAAGCGGTCCACCACTGTGAATGACACCACGCGCGCGCCCTGATGAGCTTCCACGCGCAGGATAACCAGGTCCGGCTCGTTGCCCGCGAATTTTTCTTCGAACAGCCTGGCAGTCACCGTCCGGGGCGCGATCTCGGTCTTGCCGAACTTCTTCTTTTCGCTCGAAAACAGCCCCAGGTCGTAGAGCCCGCGTATGAGCGCCAGGTGTCCGCGATAGCGCAGCGTCTTCTCGAAGCACTCGCCCACCTTTCCGGCGAACGTCTCGGGCAGGGTGGAAGTCCCGCCGGAAGTTTGGAATGCCTCCAGAGGTGGGAACCCTTCGAGGTGAAATTCTTCGAGCTCGGTCAGCGGTTCGATGGTGGTCAGTTTCCCATTGCGCAGGATGCGCGCCGGCTCGACGTACTCGTTGATCAAGCCTTCCACCGAGAAGACCAACTGGTAGTTGAACGGCAGCTTGGGATGTTGCGGCAGGCCGCCGACGTAGAGCTTGAGCGCGTCCGCCTGGCCGCCGATGCGGCGCATCAGCTCGCCGGCCAGGATCGACCCCATGCCGGGAGAGAGCCCGCAATCCGGCGCCAGCGCCACTCCGCGCCTGGCGGCCGGCTTGTCCATGGCCAGCTCCTGGCGGACCACGGTGTTGTTGCCGCCCAGATCGGCGAAGTGGCATCCCGCCTTGATGGCCGCTCGCGCCAGGCCAACGTTGTAGAAATACGGGACGGCGGAAAGCGCCGCCGCGTGGCCGTGCATCAGCTTGGCAGCGTCGGATTCCCGGCTCGCATCCAGACGCTTGGGCGTGACCTTTTTCCCGCGCGCCAGCTTGTTGACCCGCTTGGCGGCATCCTTCGCGCGGCCCAGGTCGCTGTCAGCCAGCGTGACCGCCTCGACCGCCGGTGCGCACGCCATGTCGTACGCCGCTGCCGAACCCATCATGCCCGCGCCGATCACCAGCAGTCGCATAGAGAGTTGTCAGTTGCCAGAAGTAAGGCCGGACAGATTACAGCATTGGTCTGCACTGAGGAAACTGCCCGTTAATCCTCGCTAACGCCTGCCACCGCCGATGCTGTCATCCTTCGCGAGCCGAAGGCGAGCGGAGGGCGGGGGCCACTCTCCGCTTCAGGCTGCCAGGTCGCGCCTCGGGATCTGCTCGGCCTCCCGCCAAAGCCCGCAGCGGCCCTGTTACTTCAAAACCCCGCTGGCGAGCAGTGCCGGAGAAGATGCAAGGATCTCACGGGATCGGCATCCGCAACCGGAATGGTTGCGCAATCACTGTCGTCAGATTCTCCCGCCTCCCTTTGGTCGGCGGAAGAAATGACACTTAATTGAGAGGATTTCCCCGATCCGGATGCCGTGCCCTGACACGAGCCTGGAAACTCCGGCTATCATTAGACATCCAACATGTCCGACCCCGCAAATCACAACGGCGCCCAGACCCTGCTCATCGACGCCGACGATACCCTCTGGGAGAACAACGTCTATTTCGAGCGCGCCATCGCCAACTTCATCTCTTTTCTCAATCACCACGAATACACGCCCGCGCAGGTACGCGAGGTGCTCAATGAGGTGGAGCGGGCCAACGTCGTCAAGCATGGCTATGGCCTGCTCAGTTTCGCCCACGCGCTCGTCGAGACCTTCGAGCGCCTTTCGGTCGAGCCACTCACTCCGGCGCTGCACCAGACCATCCGCAGTTTCGCCCATGCCATCGCGGAGAATCCGGTAGAGATCATCGCGGGCGTGCGGGAAACGCTCAACTACCTGGCCGGCCGCCATCGCCTGATCCTGATGACCAAGGGCAACTTCACCGAGCAGACAGGCAAGGTCGAGCGCGCTCGGGATTGAAGCCGCACTTTGCCGCCGTTGAGGTGGTTCCGGAGAAAGACCCGGCGATGTATCACGAGGTGGTCGGGAAGTACGGGCTGGCGCGGGACATTACCTGGATGGTGGGCAACAGCCCGAAGTCGGACGTGAATCCGGCCCTTGCCGCCGGCCTGAACGCCGTGTTTGTGCCCCACGACCAGACCTGGGTGCTCGAGCACGAGGAACTGGCGCAGCCCGGCGACGGCTCCGGGCGGCTGCTGGTGCTGGAGCGCTTCGCGCAACTGCGGGACCACTTTTAAGAGGTAACGCCGGCGTCTCCCACCCCAGAACGCCAAAATCGGGCGTTCTGGGGACCCCGGTCTCGCCGGCAGGTCCGGCTCCGCACCAAACTAACCAATGTTGCTCTCCGGCGCGCATGCTACTCTCGACTTGCTCTGTGGTTCTCGCCGCCGCGCGTGGCGATACAGAAAAGCAACTTCCGCCGCCTGCTCTCAACCGTGGAGACTCTGGCCGACCTGGGGCCGGAGATCACCGCCGAGCGCGACTTCCCCCACACCGCCGCCGCCACGCTGGGCCTGGTGATGCAGACCGTGGGCGCGCGCGAGGGGGCGCTGTTCATCTTCAGCGACCGGCCGGCGATGCTGAGCTCGGTGGCCGCCAGCGGCTTCTCGCTGTTTCCCGATACCGCCGTCATTCCGCTCTTACCCAAGCACGTACACGCGCTCTCGACCGCCGGCGGGCCGCAGCCGGTTTCCGCCCAGACTTGGGAAAACTTTCTCAGCTCCAACGGCAACATCGCTCCGGAGCTGTTCCGCTGCATCGTGCCGCTGAAGGTGGGATCGAAGCTGGTGGGGGCGATCGCCCTCGGACGCCGCGAAGGCGACGCCCACTATGATCGCGACGAGTACGACGCTCTCAGCATGCTCGGCCCTTACGTGGGCCTTGGATTGCAGAACTACACCCTCAGCCAGTCGCTGCAGCATCGCATCTCGGAGAACCTGCGGCTGATGGCGTCGATGCACAACTTTTACGACCATACCCTGCATGCCTTCGCCAGCGCCATCGACATGAAAGACCCGCACCTGCACGGACACTCGCTGCGCGTCGGGCGCTACGCCGCCGGGCTGGGCGAGGCCATGGGCATGAGCGATCAGGAAGTCGCCGGGCTGCGTGCCGGAGGCTATCTGCACGACATCGGCAAGGTCACGGTCGACAAGTACATTTTCAGCAAGGCGGCGGCGCTGGAGCCGCGCGAGTTCCGCGAGGTGATGGATCACACCACCATCGGCCACCAGATCGTGCACAACGTGCAGTTCCCCTGGCCGCAGATCCCGGAGATCGTGCGCTGGCACCACGAGCGCGCCGACGGCTCCGGCTATCCCGACCAGTTGCGCATCGATGAAGTGTCGCTGCCCGTGCGCATCGTGGCCGTGGCCGATTCCATCGATGCCATGACCAGCGAGCGCGCCTACCGGCACTCGCTCTCCGTGGGCGAAGCTCTGAGCGAGTTGGTGCGTCTGACGCCCCAGAAGTACGATCCCAGCGTGGTGCAGGCCTTGCTGATCCAGGTGCGGCGCGACGCCGTGGGGCGCAACCAGACCACCTTCCTCGACGGCAACCTGGTGTGCAACATCGCCGCTCCCGACGTGGACCACCTCGCCGCCACCGTCCATCACAAGGCCACCAGCGGACGCTTTCTGCTGACCTAGCTGCTCGGCACATCGGCCCACTGCGAAAGTGGCGAAGATTCTTACCGCCGAGACGCCGAGTGCGCCGAGACCTTGCCGTTGGGTTTCCTCACTCCTTGGCGTCCTCGGCGACTCGGCGGTGAGATCGCAGGTTTCAGCAACTTTTCTCCCCTGCCGTGTTGGAATAGATATAAGGTCAGCATGTCTTTCCCGCGGGGACTTCGGATGCGGCTCAACCGAAAACACCTTGCCCTAGTGGTCTTATGCCTGGGCCTTTCGGCCTCTGTCCTGGTCAGCGCCAGGAAGAAACCTGCCGCGTCGCACGCGATGGACGAACAGAAACGTGCGCTGCACGCCCTGAATCGTCTGACCTTCGGTCCGCGGCCGGGCGAGGTGGAGCACGTCGCGGCCATGGGCGTGGACAAGTGGATCGATCAGCAACTGCATCCCGAGAGGATCGACGACCACGCCGCTGAGGCGCGCCTGGCCGGGTTCACCACTTTGCGGATGGACACTCGGACGATGATCGAGAAATTCCCCCCGCCCCAGGTGGTGAAAGAGGTCGCGGAAGGCAAAAAGAGCATGCCGCGCGATCCCCAGGAGCGCGCCATCTATGAATCGCAGGTGGATGCGTATCGCGATCGGCAGGAACAGAAACAGGCCAAGGGCGACCAGGATCCCAATAATCCCAGCGCCGATATGAGTGCCGGCCAGAAGGGGGCGCAGCGCGAGGCCCGCCTGCAAGCCGACGCCAAGACGCAGGAACTCCTCGACCTGCCGCCGGACGAACGCTTCCAGCAGATCCTGAAGATGCCGCCGGAAGAGCGCCGCATGCTGGCGCGCGACATGAAGCAGGACGAACGCGAGCGCGTGATGCAGGAGTTCACGCCGGAGCAGCGCGAGACCGTCATGGCCATGGTGAACCCGCAGCAGGTAATCACCACCGAGCTGCAACAGGCCAAGGTGGTGCGCGCCGTCTACAGCGAGCGCCAGCTCGACGAAGTCATGACTGACTTCTGGTTTAACCACTTCAACGTCTTCCTGGGTAAAGGGCCCGACCGCTACCTGCTGACCGGTTACGAGCGCGACGTGATCCGCCCGCACGCCCTGGGCAAGTTCAAGGACTTGCTCGCGGCCACCGCCAAGAGCCCGGCCATGCTGTTTTACCTGGACAACTGGCTGAGCGTAGGACCGCACTCCGAGATGGCGCTGGGCATGCCGCAGCGCGCCGGCAGCTATCGTCGTGGACCATTCGGCATCCCCGTGTACCGGCCGCCGAATCCCAATGCGCCGCAGAAGAAGAACAAGCGCGAGGGTTTGAACGAGAATTACGCCCGCGAGCTGATGGAGCTGCACACGCTTAGCGTCAACGGCGGGTATAGCCAGAAGGACGTCACCGAAGTCGCCAAGGTCTTTACCGGCTGGACCCTCAAGCAACCGCGCCAGGGAGGCGGTTTCGAGTTCAACCCGCGCACCCACGAGCCCGGCCCGAAGTATGTGCTGGGCAAGGTGATCAAGGAGCACGGCGAGAAGGAAGGCGACCAGGTGCTCGAAATGCTGGCCAAGAGCCCGCAGACGGCGCACTTCATCAGCTTGAAGCTGGCTGAGCGCTTCGTCTCCGACGAGCCTCCGGTGGCGCTGGTGGATCGCATGGCCGAAACCTTCCGCAAGAAAGACGGCGATATCCGCGAAGTGCTGCGTACGCTCTTCCAGTCGCCCGAGTTCTGGTCGCCCGACACTTATCGCGCCAAGGTGAAGACGCCTCTGGAATTTGTGGTCTCGGCGGTACGCGCTTCCGGCGCGGACGTGGCCAACCCCATGCCGCTGGTGCAGAACCTGAACCGCATGGGCATGCCGCTTTATGGCGCGCAGCCGCCCACTGGATACTCCATGAAAGCGGAAACCTGGGTGAACTCAGCGGCGCTGCTGAGCCGCATGAACTTCGCGCTGGCGCTGGGAGCCGGGCGGATGCGCGGATTGAATTTCGATGCCGCTCGCATCCTGCAGAACGGCCAAGCGCCGCCGGACCGGACGGGCGCGCTGGCAGCGCTGGAGGCGTCATTGCTCGCCGGCGATGTATCGAAGAACACGCACGACACCATCCTGCAGCAGATGAATGATCCCCAGGTCACGGGCATGCGCCTGGATGATTCCGCCCGGCCGCCCAATGTGGGCGTGCTCGCCGGCCTGCTCATGGGCTCGCCGGAGTTTCAGAGAAGATAGTTGTCAGTTGTCAGTTGTCAGTTGCCAGTTGCCAGTTGCCAGAAAGCCAAGAGCCAAAAGCTAGGAGCTAGTAGCTTAGAAGCTTCTGATGTCCATCACACGCAGAGTCTTCCTGAAGAACGGCGCGCTGGCGCTGGTGGCGACCACCGCCATCCCCAGCTTCCTCACGCGCACGGTCTGGGGCACTGAGACCACGGGAACGCGCCGCAAGCGCCTGGTGGTGCTGTTCCAGCGCGGCGCCGCCGACGGGCTCAACATCGTGGTGTCGCACGGGGAGTCGGCGTATTACTCGATGCGGCCGTCGATCGCCATCCCGCGCCCGAACCGGGGGCAGGAATCCGCGATCGACCTGGATGGCTTCTTCGGACTGCACCCGTCGCTGGCATCGTTCAAGCCGCTATGGGACCAGAAGCGCCTGGCCATCGTGCACGCCGCCGGCTCGCCGGACAACACGCGCTCGCACTTCGACGCGCAGGACTACATGGAATCCGGCACGCCGGGCGTCAAGTCCACCGACGATGGCTGGCTCAACCGCGCGGTGCGCCAGCCCGAGCCGGGTGCGAGCCCGTTCCGCGCCATCTCCATGGGGGGCACGCTGCCGCGGGCGCTGGCGGGTACGGCCCCGGCGGTCGCCATCGGCAACATCAATGAATTCGGCGTGGGCGGACGCGGTCCCGCTGCCGCTCCCCTGACCAATACCTTCGAAGCGATGTATTCGCAGTCGGTAGACACGGTGCTGCACGGCACCGGCCAGGAGACGTTTGAAGCGGTGAAGATGCTCAAGGCCGCCGACCCGGCGCGCTACACGCCGGCGCGCGGCGCCAACTATCCGCGCGGGCGCTTTGGCGACAGCCTGCGGCAACTGGCGCAGCTCATCAAGGCCAACCTTGGCGTGGAAGTCGCCTTCGCCGACATCGGCGGCTGGGACCACCACGTCAACGAAGGCGCGGTGCAGGGTCAGCTCGCCAATGTCTTGCGTGACTTCGCGCAGTCCATCGCCGCCTTCTGGACCGATCTCGGCGATCTTGGCGAAGATACCGTGCTGGTTACCATGTCGGAATTCGGCCGCACCGCGCGCGAGAACGGCAACCGCGGCACCGACCACGGCCACGCCAACGTGATGTTCGTTGTCGGCGGACCGGTGCGTGGCGGGCGGGTCTACGGACAGTGGCCCGGGCTGGATCAGTCACAGCTCAACGAAGGCCGCGACCTGGCGCTGACCACCGACTTTCGCCGCGTGCTGGGCGAGGGCGTCTATCGCCACCTCGGCAACAAGGATCTGGCGACTATCTTCCCGGGCTTCGAAAACGATCCGCGACGCTTCCTGCGGTTGCTGGGCTGATCACTAAGCCTGACAATCATTTTTCAACGTTGTCATCCTGAGCGCGGGAGAGCTCCCGCGCGTTTTCGGGGTCCCCAGCACGCCCGGTTTTGGCGTGCTGGGGCAGAGCGCGGGAGACCCGAGCGAAGGATCTTGGTTTCTTCTGCACACGCCGCAGCGTATCCTTACCTCCGCCCAGGAGGCACTCCGATGAGAACACTACTGATGGCGGCGCTGGTTGCCCTGGCGTCTGTGGGGGTTGCGATGGCTCAAGACCGTATGCCGGAGATCCCGGCCGACAAGATGACCGAAGTTCAGAAGAAAGCGGCGCAGGAATTCGCCGCCGACCGCCGCACGCCCGTCTTCGGTCCGTTCGTTCCGCTGCTGCGCAGCCCGGAAGCGATGTTGCGCACGATGGCCATGGGCGACTATCTGCGCTTCAAGAACGCGCTGCCGGCCAAGCTCAGCGAGTTCGTCATCCTGATCACCGCGCGGCAGTGGACACAGCAATACGAGTGGGATTACCACTATCCCATCGCCCTCAAAACCGGACTGAGCCCGGAGATCGCCAAAGCCCTGGCCGACGGCCGCCGCCCGCAGAACATGCCCGCCGACGAGGAACTGGTGTATGACTTCCTCACCGAACTGCACGACACCAAGAGCGTCAGCGACGCCACTTACGCGCGCGCCGTGGCCCGCTTCGGCGAGCAGGGCGTCATCGACATGATCGGCGTCAACGGCTACTACACGTTCCTGGCCATGGTGATGAACACGGCGCGCACCGCGCTGCCGCCGGACCACAAGCCGGCGCTGCCCGAGTTCCCGCGCTGAGGCCGGCGCGGCTGGTTGGTGTCTCGATCCGTGTCTTTAACCAGAAATTCACACTCCCGCAAACAAAAACCTACTGCTTTGCTTTACTATAGTTAATCTTAATAAATATACGTAGGTTAATCGAGCGGAGTATGATCTCTCGTCTCCCATGGCGGCTGTTGTCGTTGCCTGGCGGTAGTGATCCCGATCTCGTCACGCGAGCTTGTGACGGGCCTCACAGCCGGCTGTTCCGGCGCCCGGCTAGCATGGGCATTATGAAAATGAAAGTCAATTTCAAGTTCAACTTTGTCCGCGCCCTTATCTTCCGCCTTGGGCTCCTGGCGCTTTTTCTGACTCCTGGCCTTTCCGCGCAGACGCCCGACGATGAGCCTGCCTCCGACAATCCGGTGGAGACGATGATTCCCCACCTCGGCGACACCCGGTTCTGGCTCTCCGGGCAGATGAACTTCATCTTCCAAGCTCATCCCGGCTTTCGCGCCGATTACAGCGGCAAGAACAGCTTCGGTCCCAACTATGAGAAAGCCACATCGCGAATCCTGACGCTCTACACCGGCGTGCGGCTCAGCAATTCGACCGAATTGCTGGTGGACCCCGAAGACGCGAGCGGAGATGGCATGAGCAACTCCTTGGGGCTGGCAGGATATACGAACATAGATGTGGTTCGCATCCCCGGCCAAGGGTCGCCACTGAGCACCGCGCCCTACCTCGCGCGCGGCATGATCCACAAAGTCTTCGCGTTGAGCAGGGATAAGATTGAGAACCCGCGCAGTTTTCTATCGCTGTTCGACGAGTTGCCCCGCCGTCGTCTGGAAATTCGCTTCGGCAAGTTCAGCCTGCCCGATTTCTTCGACCAGAATTCCGTCGGCTCAGACAGCCATTTCCAGTTCGCCAATTGGACGGTTGTCGAGAACGGCGCTTGGGACTATGCCGCCGACACACGCGGCTATACGGTAGGCATCGTCGCTGACTACGAGGACCGTAACTGGGGTTTCCGCTTCGCCGAAGCGCTCATGCCGAAGGTAGCGAACGGAATTGATCTGGTGTGGCGGCCATGGCAAGTGCACGCGGAAAATTTTGAATATGAACTGCGCCACGGGGTGGTCCCTGGAAAATCCGGCGTCGTCCGCGTTCTGGCATACACCAACTACGCCAACATGGGTATCTACCGCGATGCGGTTCTCCAATTCGAGCGGGGCCTCGTTTCTGCGCCAGACATCACTAACCACCCCTGGCACATCACGTGCAAATATGGCTTCGGCGTCAACCTGCAACAGAATCTCACGCGGAACCTTACGGCGTTTGCGCGCTGGGGATGGAACAACGGAAAGACCGAGTCATTTGCCTTCACCGAGGTTGATTCGACCTTTGCTGGGGGCGTCGGCGTGAACGGCGCGAAATGGCGCCGCAAGCAAGACCGTGCCGGCATGGCCTTCGTGTCGAACGGGATCAAGAAAGATCACCAAAACTATCTGGCGGATGGCGGGTTCGGTTTCCTCCTGGGCGACGGAAGGCTGAACTACGGGCGAGAGAACATCGTCGAATCGTATTACACGGCCCACGTTTGGCGCGGAATCTATCTCGCTCCCGGAGTACAGTACATCGTCAATCCCGGCTACAACCGCGACCGCGGCCCGGTGGTGGTGCCGGGGCTGCGATTGCACATTGAGCTGTAACGGGAGAGCGGACCGGGGACAATCAGTGATTCGTGGAGCGAGGCACAGCTCAGAGCTGCACGTAAACCTCGTCGCCTTCCAGCTTGATGGGATACACGGCGACGCGGGCCTCTGGATTGTGCTCGGCCTGGCCGGTCTTGGGGTCCCACATCCAGCCGTGCCAGGGGCAGACGACTTTGTTGTCGGCGATGACGCCCTGGCCGATCGGCCCGCCGCGGTGCAGGCAGACGTTGTCCATGGCGGAGATGGTCCCGCTGACGTTGGCGACGCAGATCACCTTGTCGCCGAGCGGGATCTCCTTGGCCTCGCCGTCTTCGGGGAGGTCGGCCTTGTTGCAGAGTCGGACGAAGTCGGACATGAACTTCCTCGCTACGGATACCCTGCCCCGAGCGAAGTCGAGGGGCGGAGGAACGCGGATCAGAAAAACATTTTGCAGAGACGCAGCGTGCTGCGTCTCTGCGAGAATGATTTTACAGCGAATAGGTAGCCGGCGCGAGGGCGCCCGTGCCCCATGATTTTCGCTGATTGCTGAAGCAAAGTCCGTTTAGCGAAGTCCTGGAAAATGCACCACTGCACAATGTTTGTGGCATTGACTGGCCACTGCGCCCGGCGTAGCATTTGAGTCAAGAAATCCGAAACCTCCGAAACCTCCGAAACCTCCGAAACCTCCGAAACCTCCGAACCCATCCTAGCGCTAGGGAGAAAACATATGGCGCACAAGCACGGTAGTGAATATCAGGTCAGAATGGTCCATGGGGACGGAACCGAGGAACTGAGCGCGTGGCTGAACAGCGCGGAGCAGGTTGCCCAGACAATCGCCGCGGATCGCAAGCCGCAAGGCAAGGC